>JBBQGK010000060.1:0-26904 GCA_038322885.1 Bacteriovoracales bacterium
CGAATTCTAAGTGCTGATTGGGTCGATTTGTATGCGGTTGTCTCTGAGATGGCAGAGAGTTCACGGATTTCGAATTTAAGCAGGACTCGTGAAATTTTGAATACGACCAGAGTCCTTATCGGATTTTGTATGGATAGGAAATTAACCAGTCCCCATTTGGAAGAAGCTAAAGAACTTGTCCAGGATGTAGCCACTCTTGCCTGGGACGTCATTGAGACCGATAGCCACAAAAGAAGCGAAGCCGATTTCTTTAAGGCTTCAGAGAACGAAAGTTCAATCCAGCATTTAATCAAAACGCTCGACGTTTTCATAAAAGCGAAAGCCTCTTGAATGCCATCGATAGTGCATTGAACGAATTCATGGCCGAGTGTCAGGAGATCCTGGACCGGGTTGGGCAGTCCCTTTCGATCATCGAAGCAGGAAAGCATGACCAGTTGATCGTGGGTTCTCTTTATCGCGATATGCATACCCTTAAAGGCACGGCACAACTCTTTGGCTTCTCATTCATTGGAAACCTTGCTCACGCGATGGAGAGTTCCCTCGAACCGCTGCGAAAGGGTAATACCAAAAATATTGACGTGACTTTTCTTTCAGCACTCTTTGATTCAACACAATTAATAGAAAAAATTTTTGAATCCATTCGTGAAGGCAAGGGAGAGCTTCCTTTAAAAGCAGAATTCGAAAGGGGGATTTCAAATCTTGTGAACTCAATCACCTTCGGAATGAACAAAGAAATTAATCTTAATTCGGATCATGATGCTGAATGTTCTCTCTCCCTGGATTTTCTTAAGGAAAGAGAGTTTGCTTCGAAACCAGAAGTGAAAGTTTTAAAGGTAATCGGATCAGAAAAAAACGCAGAGAAAGAGGAATATATGGACACGGAAAAAGTTGAAACGAGAAAAGATGTATCTTCAGATAATCAGAGCGATAGTACGATTCGAGTTTCCGTGCATGTTCTGGATAAACTTATGAACCTTGTTGGTGAACTGGTCCTGGTGAGAAATCAGGTGCTACAATTCTCGCAAAAAGTAGAAGACCTCGAGTTCCTGAATCTCGGTCAAAATTTAAATATGGTCACGACAGACCTGCAGGCCGAGGTTATGCGTACCCGTATGCAACCGATAGGATCAATTGTTGGTAAATTTCAGCGAGTCGTGAGAGACATAGCGAACACTCTTGCCAAAAAAATTGAAATACATATTCAGGGTTCTGAGACAGAGGTTGACAAGACGCTGCTTGAAGCAGTGAAAGATCCACTCACGCATATTATTCGGAACTCCTGTGACCATGGAATAGAATCTCCCGCAGAAAGAAAAAAAAATGGCAAGCCCGAAGCCGGCACGATCAGTATTAAGGCCTACCATGAGGGCGGGCAGGTCGTGATTGAAATTAGCGATGACGGCAAAGGTCTGAATCTTGCTAAAATTTCACAAAAGGCCATCGAGCGAGGACTCTTTACTAAAGATCAACTAGATCGCATGAGTGAAAGGGAATTATCGGGCATTATCTTCATGGCCGGATTCTCGACTGCGGATCAAGTCAGTGCCGTCTCTGGACGTGGAGTCGGTATGGACGTCGTGAAAACAAACATCGAAAAGATTGGTGGCACCATTGACATCAGTAGTGTTGCCAACAAAGGAATGAGAATATCTCTACGCATTCCTCTCACTCTGGCCATCGTGCCTGCGATGATTATTAGAAGTGGTGTCGAAAAATTTGCCATCCCTCAGGTGAAGCTTGTGGAGCTTGTTAGGGTCGAAAAGGGATCTGAAGGAGGGCAAAAAATTGAGTTCCTTCACGGAAGACCCATGCTTCGTCTACGAGGTCATCTCCTTCCACTGGTTCATCTTAAAGAATCCTTAGGTGACCTCGAAGCTAAAAATGTTGAAGCCGAGATCTTATCGGCTGATGCAAGTAACGTGGTCGTTTTGCATTCTGATGGAGTTTCATTTGGACTTGTGGTCGACGACATCCTTGATACCGGTGACATTGTCGTAAAACCGGTGGGGCAATTCATCAAGACCCTCGAGACCTTTGCAGGGGCCACCATCATGGGAGACGGCTCAGTCGCACTTATTTTAGATGTTGCTGGCCTGGCCAAAAGATCAGTCGGTGAGAAAGATGTTAAATCAGAAAGCCAACGCATGAGCGACTGGTTAAACTCTGATCAGAATATCAAAGCGAAGAAAGAGGAATCCCAGGACTTTCTACTCTTTGAAACAAACGCAAAAGGGAAGTACGCACTTCCTCTTTGTCTTGTCCATCGTCTGGAGGAATTTTCTCTCTCTCAGGTGGAATATTCCGGAACTCAGAAAGTTATCCGTTATCGAAATTCCATCCTGCCCATCATCACGATTAACAATGCACTCGATCTTCACAAGCTTCCAAATTCCGATACCTCGACAGTTCCTGTTATTGTCGTACAGAAAAACTCCAGATCTTACGGGATCGAAGTCAACGGCATCCTGGATGTGGTTTCTATCGATGGCCTTATCGATGACAACATTCGCGACCGTAAGGGTATCATGGGAAGTGCGATTCATCATGATGAAGTCATCGTTGTGGTGGACATCCTCAACATCATCGACTCAGAGGCTAAGCGCTTAGGTCATGAGATCACGGCTTCAGAAATCTCCAGAACGAAAATGAATAGTTCACGAGTTTTAAAAGTTCTCCTTGCTGAAGACACGCCGTTTTTTAGAAAACAAATTTTAAAGTTTTTAGAAAAATGCGGTTTTCAAGTAACCGTTGCCAATGATGGGTTGGAAGCCTTGAAGCTCATAAAGGACAGTGCGGAGCACGTTTTTGATCTTGTCGTCTCTGATATTGAAATGCCCAACATGGACGGGTTGACCTTGGCGAGATCCATCCGAGAACTTGAAAGATATAAATTGACCCCTTTAATTGCAGTCACCTCGAAATTCAAACAACGGGATCGGGAAGAAGGCGAGCGGGCCGGTTTTAATCGGTATCTGGAGAAGCTCGATGAAGAGGTGCTCCTTTCAGAAATTAATAATTTGGTAGGGTAGGTAAGAAATGAAACATTCGGATGAAAAAAAACTCTATTCAACTTTTAGAATCGCCGGACGCTTGTACGGAATCGATGTGATGAGTGTCCAGGAGGTGACGAAATCTCTGCCCTGTACACGGGTACCGCTTGCGCCCAAATATTTCCGCGGACTCATAAACCTAAGGGGACAGATTGCGACTGCCATTGAATTGAAGGAACTCTTTGATCTCAGCTCTGCTTCGGCGAAAGAGACCATGAGTGTTTTTTGTGAAATCAAAGGATCTCTCCTTTCGCTGATCGTCGACGAGATATGTGACGTCGTTGAAGTTGATGGGTCATCTTTTGAAGATATTCCCGATACTGTACCCAAGAAAATCCGTTCTCTCATGAGTGGGGTTTATAAAATCCCCGGTGATCTCTTAAGCATTCTTGAAGTCGATAAAATAACTGAAATCGTACTCGGAACCAAAAAATAATTTTCCATGGAGGAAATACTATGTCTGCAGAAGCAAAAAAAATGGTCTTAAATAAAGTCACCGACAGCCTGGCAAAGAGCGCATTTGAAGGGAGTGACGAGATCTACTCGATCCTCGATACAGTGCCCTTCAATCTTATGTTCTGTGGGATGGATCACATCATAAAATATGTGAACCCGATGAGCTTTAGCACTCTTGAAAAGATTGAAGATCTTCTCCCTGTTTCAATCTCCAAAGTCCTGGGATCTAAAATTGATATTTTTCATAAAGATCCCAAGCATCAGCAAAAGATCCTCTCGAACCCTCGTAACCTGCCTTTGAATTCAAATATTAAATTGGGCGAGGAAGACCTCAATCTCCAAGTTTTCCCTATTGTCGTTGACGGAGAGTTTAAAGGGTCTCTTTTAAGCTGGGAAGTTATTACCGAGCAACTTAAGCTTGAAAAACTAAACGAAAATTTTAGCGGTGTCATGAATGCTATTTCAAAAACTCAGGCCGTGATTGAATTTAACCTTGATGGAATTGTACAGACGGCTAATGAAAACTTTCTCACGACACTGGGATATAGACTCGAAGAGATCCAAGGAAAGCATCACTCCCTTTTTTGTGACCCGGCTTACGTTGAAACCAATGATTATAGGAACTTTTGGCTAAAATTAAATCGAGGCGAGTTCGATTCCGGACAATACAAGCGAATCGGGAAGGGCAAGAAAGAAGTTTGGATTCAAGCTGCCTACAACCCAATCTTCGACTCCAATGGAAAAGTGATCAAAGTGGTAAAGTTTGCGAGTGATATTACAAAAGATAAAACCGAACAAATGAAGGCCCAGGTAACCAATGAAAATCTAGCCGGTATCATGAATGCCATTTCTAAAACTCAGGCCGTCATTGAATTTAATCTCGAAGGCATTGTCCAAACAGCGAACGATAACTTCCTCGATGCTCTCGGTTATCGGTTGGACGATATCCGTGGGAAACATCATTCGATGTTCTGTGAACCCGCCTACACAAACACAAGTGCATACCGGGACTTTTGGTTAAAGCTTAATCGTGGTGAATTCGATGCGGGCCAATACAAGCGCATAGGTAAGGGTGGGAAAGAAATTTGGATTCAAGCTGCCTATAATCCAGTCTTTGATGTGAACGGAAAAGTCGTCAAGGTTGTAAAATTTGCAAGTGATATAACAAAACAAAAAATGGAAGCTGTATCATTGATCCGATCACTTTCGGAAGCTGAAAGAAGTCTTGCCGCTGCTGCAGAAGAGATGACAGCTACTGCTACTCAACTCACGGCCAATTCCGCCAAGACCACGGCCCATTCCAATTCAGCAAGTGCCGGAGCTGAAGAAGTTTCTAAAGGAGTGAGCACCGTTGCTACAAACACAGAGGAGATGACGGCTTCTATAAAAGAAATCTCAAAATCAACTGCGAGTGCGGCGCAAATGTCTCGTGACTCTCAACTTAAAGCTCAGGAAACAAATAAAATAATCCTGAAACTCGGAACGAGTAGTTCAGAAATCGGGACCGTCGTCAAAGTCATCAGCTCAATTGCTCAACAGACAAATCTCCTGGCACTCAATGCCACCATTGAGGCCGCTCGTGCCGGGGACGCCGGAAAGGGATTTGCCGTTGTAGCTAACGAAGTAAAAGAACTTGCCAAACAAACTGCTAAGGCCACTGAAGAAATTTCCTCAAAAATTGGTGCCATTCAGAAAGACACTGATGGTGCGGTCCTCGCCATGGGTGAAATTGCCAAGGCCATCGAGCAACTCAATAACATTTCAGTCAGTATTTCTGCTTCAGTTGAAGAACAAACAGCGACTACGAATGAAGTCACTCGAATTGTTCTCGAATCCAGTAAGGCCGTGACTGATGTTGCGCTCACCATTAAAGAGGTGTCAAAAATGTCTGGTGAGAGTTCTGCGGGAGCAGCTCAAACTCTCGATGCCGCTCGCAACTTGAGCAAACTTGCAACTGAGTTATCAAGCCTTGTTAAAAGAGTAGAAGCGACTTTCTAAGGAGTTTTATGCGCGTTTTAATTGCCGACGATTCTATTGTCTTCCGCTCCCAGATCAAGCTCGCCATTGATGGGGTATCGGGAATCAAGGTAGTCGGCACCGCTTCGAATGGGAAAATTGCTGTTGATAAGCTCGATCAGGAGGCGATCGATCTGATTGTGATGGATGTTGAGATGCCGGAGATGACCGGTCTTGAGGCCCTCAGAGAACTGAGAAGAAGGGGACACAAGACAATCGTTCTTATGTTCTCCTCTCATACAAAAATCGGAGCCGATACGACTCTGGAAGCTTTGAGTGCAGGAGCGCAGGATTTTGTAACCAAGCCGAGTGGAGATTCGACAGGACTAGACCATGTGGCCCAGTCGATCCGGGAATCTCTACTTCCTAAGATGATGCAGTTTTTGGCAAAAGATATGCCCGGGCCCGTCATTCAGGTTGCGAGAAAGAATTCAGGATCGAAGTATGCCAAATATCCTGTTGAAAAGTCTCTTCCTTCAATTGTTGTTATCGGAAGTTCTACAGGAGGTCCCGCTGCACTCGAAGAAGTTCTCCGAGGTCTTCAGGGGAAAGTCCTTCGATGCCCGATCTTGATTGCGCAGCATATGCCACCGGTTTTTACGGCCTCACTGGCATCCCGGATTCAGACCCTCACAGGAATTCCTTGTACTGAAGGAAAGCACATGGAGCGGGTAGAGAAAAAAATCTATATTGCTCCTGGTGACTTCCACATGTCGGTTGGGATTGTTGATGGTACCCACCGGATCCTGCTGGACCAGGAGCCTCCCAGAAACTCTGTCCGCCCCGCTGTTGATAGTCTTTTTGAATCTTCGGCGAAAATTTATGGAAATCGATGCGTCGGAATTGTCCTGACCGGCATGGGTTCAGATGGTGCGATTGGATCGGTCGCGATCAAGGAAAAGGGCGGTGGAGTGGTGATTCAAAACAAAGAGACCTGTGTGGTTTTCGGCATGCCTTCTGCGGTGTTGGAAACAGAGGCGTTCGATGTGATGACCGACCTCTCTCGAATTAGAGAAATAGTCATTGGAATGTGTACGTAAAAAAGGAAATGACGTGAGAATACTTTCAATTGATGATTCAAAATCTGTCCACGCCTTTATTGTACTTTGTCTTGAAAATTCTGGGCATAGCCTGCAACTCGCTAACAACGGAAACCAAGCTTTAGAAATCATCACCGCTTCACCAGACAACTTCGATCTCATCCTCCTTGACTGGGAAATGCCCGGACTGACAGGCCCTGAGGTACTTGAGCAATTGATGAAGATGAAAATTACAATTCCGGTTATCATGGTGACAACCAAGAATAACCCGGAAGATATTTCCCGTGTTCTGGATATCGGTGCCCGGGAATACATCATGAAGCCATTCACGAAAGATATTTTGCTTGAAAAAATTCAAAGCCTAGGATGAAACTATGGAAAAAATAAAAACCCCCATTCTTTTATATTTTGCGAATTTGATCGAGAAGGAAACGGGGATCATTTACTCTCAGGAAAATTCTTACCAATTAGAGAATCGTCTCCTTGAAATATGCAAGGCTTTGGAAATTGAGACATTGGAAAATCTTTTCAAACTGGCTCAAGATGGTGGAATCCAAGGAATGAAAAAACAATTTCTGATGGATGTCGCAACCAATAACGAAACTTCCTTTTTTAGGGACTCGAAAACTTTCAAGGCCTTTGAAAAATTTATGGTACCTGAATGGCTCTGCAAAAAAAAAGAAGGTCAACAGCTTCGAATTTGGTCAGTGGCAAGTAGTTTTGGACAAGAGCCATACAGTCTTTCAATGCTTGTTCAGGAAATGGTAGAAAGTGGCATGAAATTGAATTCAGCGGAAATCCTTTGTACTGATATTTCAGACAGGGCCTTAAAACGCGTGAAGAATGCTACCTATAGTCACTTGGAAATTCAACGAGGGCTCCCTGCAAACTTAATGGTTAAATACTTTGAAAAAACAAGTGATGACAGTTGGAAAGTTAAATCCGAGATCACTCAGCGTGTAACTTCTCAGCCCATGAACCTTCTGAATATTTATGGAATACGTGGTCTTTACGACATTGTCTTTTGTCGTAATGTTCTCATCTATCAGAATGAAGAAAAGAAAAAAGAGATTATCGAAAATCTCTCAGCTTTCATTCCTTCCGGTGGATATTTTATCATGGGAGCCGCAGAGAGCTTATTTGGTTTAAGCGATAAGTTTAATCAAGTCAGTTATGAGTCTGCCATTTTCTATCAGCGGAAATAATTCGGCATCGATTAAAAAGAGCATGAATCCCGACTTTGCATTACTTTGTAAGATTATCTTTTCTAGCTTTGTAAATATTTTGTGCCTAAGATCATGCTGAGGTTTGTTTTATGCATACTATACTATTTGTTGAAGATTCAGAGCAGTATCAGTCGATGGTTAAGAAGATTCTTAGCCATCACAAGCTGATCATCACAGATGACCCTGATGCTGTTGAGTCTATTGTGAAAGAACAAAAAATTGATCTCATCTTACTCGATATCAATTTACCTAAGCGCGATGGATATAGCGTTCTTTCTGATCTTCAGTCATCTCCTGAGAGTGCCTCTGTTCCAGTAATTTGCTTAACAGGGAAGAGTGCTGTTTCCGACAAGGTCACCGCTTTTAGTCTCGGAGCCGATGATTTTATCCAGAAACCTTTCGATCCTATCGAACTTAAAGTAAGAGTTGACTCAAAACTTCTCAAAGCTAAAAAGCAGCGGAAACAAAATGAAAATTTTCAATGTGGTTCATTACGAATCGACCTAAATTCTCATCTCGTTATTCACGAATCGAGCAAAAAAGAAATTTCGCTGACTCAAACAGAGTACAAGCTTTTAGGCCACTTTGCGCGCAACCCTGGTCAGGTCTTCACCAGAGAGCAGTTGCTATCTATCGTCTGGGGAAATGAAGGATCCGTCTTCGACCGAGCGGTTGATGTTCATATCTGCTCGCTAAGAAAAAAGCTCACTCCATATGGAGTAGGATTTAAATCCGTGCCTGGAATTGGTTATAAATTAGACTTGAAGGATCTAAAAAAATTGGAATCTAACAGTATTTCTCTGTAAGCTCCTTATTCACCTTGATAACCTCTTCTTTAAGTTTGGTAATAACCCATTCACATTTTTGTAATTTTGGTACAGGCATCATCTCGAGATGGCGTGCGATGTACGCCAAATACCTCGCTCCGATGCTTAAGGCAGAGGATTTCAAACTGTGCGCTTCTCGTTTTAGATCTGTGATGTTATTTACAAAAAATAAATTCTCAATTTTTTGTACTCCTTTTGCAGAAGTTTGATGAAAGGAAGAAATGACCTCTTTTAATAATTCGCCTTTTTCATCAAAAGCTCTGAGCTTTAATAATGCACTATCATCAATGATCTCAGGCCCCAGAAGTTCAAGCCTAATCGCCCTCCCAAGTTCCATTGCCGTCACGGGTTTAGAGAGATAGCCATTCATCCCAATGGTAAGGCATCTTTTTCTGTCTACTTTCGATGCATTCGCCGAGAGCGCTAGGATTGGAATTTTCTTTATATGCTCGAACCTTTCGGATTTGCGAATGGTTTCAGTTGTCTTATATCCATCCATCACTGGCATGTGGCAATCCATAAGGATGAGATCAAATTCACCATTCTCAAGCTCCTCGATGATCTTTAGGCCATTCTCTGCGACGCATATCACAGCGCCTTGTCTCTCAAGAATCGACCTGGTTATTTGTGAATTTACTTCGTTGTCTTCGGCCACTAAAATTCGCATTCCAAGAAGATCATCGTAGTTTTCTGATTTAAGACCCGAAAAATGTTCCTCTGCCACAACCTGATAAGGAAGTGTGAACCAGAATGTTGAGCCTTCTCCAGCGGAACTTTCTACAGCAATTGTCCCATTCATATTTTCAACTAAGCCTTTACTGATTGAGAGACCCAGACCTGTACCACCATATAAGCGATTTGTGGATGCATCTGCCTGTGTGAATGGTTTAAATAGTTTGTTGATTTTTTCAGAGTCGATGCCTATACCCTGATCAATCACCTTGAATGTCAGTAGGCCATCTGTTGAAGATTTAACTGTAGACTCGACTACAAGATAAATATTTCCCTTTTTTGAAAACTTAATAGCATTAGAAATGAGATTGGCGAGGATTTGTCTGATTTTAGTCTCGTCGCCATAGATCTTTTCGGGAAGACTGGTCTTCTGAATGAGTTCAAGGTGAATGCCCTTCATCACAGACTCCATTGTAAAAGATGAGATGACTTCTTTGAGTACGTGAACAAGGTATAAAGGTATAGATTCAACTTCAACTCTGCCGACTTCGATCTTGGAAAGATCTAAAATATCTGTAACCAGGTTCTTAAGCGAGGATCCGGATTTCTTTAAATTCTCGATGAGATATTTTTGTTCTTGTGTGGGTGAGCTATGTTCCAGCAGATTTGTGATACCAATAATGATGTTGAGTGGAGTCCTTACTTCGTGGCTCATATTGGCAAGGAATTCTGTTTTTAAACGGCTCGATTCATGAGCGGTTTGCTCACTGTTGTACTGTGTGATTTGTTCATGGATGTCAGTCAAAGTACCATACCACCTTTTTATCTTGCCCAGAGAGTCTCTCACTGGTAGGGCCCTGGAGAGGTACCACCTGTATTCTTTGCGATGTCGATCCCATAACCTAAGCTTAGCTTCAAAATGATGGATATTTTTAAGTGATTGGTTCCAAAGGATTGCAATCTTATCTTTATCGTCCTCGTGTATGATTTCCAAAGAGGTAAAGAAGCTGAATTTTTTTGTGCTCTGGCCGCTGAATTCGTACCATCTTTTGTTGTAGTACTGAACTCTTCCCAGTGGATCGTTCCACCATACAATCTGAGGCATGGTATCTGCCATCTCCCGAAAATTATTCTCACCCTCCGAAATTTTTCTTGTTTCTAAAATTCTTAGACTCGAAAGTATAAGAGCAGAAAAGAAGAGCACAAATAAGAAAACCTGTAGTGATATAATGTCTGGTTTTAATCCTTCGAAAGTGAAGGGGCCGTATTTGTGTATAGTTGCCCAGGTGCTAACAACACTTATGATGAGGGCGCATGTTTTAACTTCTTTACCTGCAAGTCGATTAGAAATAAAAAGCAGAAGGGGAAAAATGAAAAATAGAAGAATTGAGTTTTGATTCAAAACGAAAAGCGCTACAGAGCTAAATAAGACAAGAGCATAGAAACCAAAAGTCTCCAGCACTCTAGGACTCCAAGGGGAGTGTTCTTTGATATGATAAATGAGAGGTGTTAAGGAAATAATTCCAAGAACATCTCCACTCCACCAACTGTACCAAACGTTTTGTGTTCCAGAAAAATAGATCAATGTCGCTGGGATAACAGAGGGAACTAAAGAGGCAAAAAGAAATGTAAAAGGCTTTCTCTGATACGCAGGTTTTCCTGATTGATAGAATATTTTTTCTATAAGCATTGTCGCTAAGAGAGATTCCATAACAAACCCTACCGACTGGGACATGTTAAGTAACAAAGGAACGGAATGAAAAAAATTATCTAAGACAGCGGCGAGAAGAATCGTAGGCCAAAATGATAGACCAAAAAAACAGAGAACTCCGACTCCCACTCCTGCAGCTGGCCATATAATATGCTGCCCGATATGGGGTGCTGAAAATAAGCCAGTCTCCATGGAAATAATATAAAGGAGAATAAGAACTATGAACTTGGTTTTAGACCGTAAGTTCAAGTTCAATTTATTCCTCGGAATTTGAGTCGGATTCTCCATAATACATCTTATTCTTGCAGACGGATTTTTTTTAAAAATCTATACTAAAGAATCTTTGCGATCCGTAAAATCTCTTTGGATTGTAAGGAATAAAGGTCGAGGTCGTTGAAACAGCGATGGCTTTCTTTAGAAGCGAGTCCACTCAACTTTAAGATAACTTATTAAACATCTATTTCTCATCAATCCGAATTTACCTTTCATTTTCTCCCTTGAACCAATGCTTTAGCTCCTTTACAAAATCCGAGATGATTGGATTTTTGACCTTACTCGCACTGACTGTTGCGCAGATCGTATGTTCTCCAAACCCCCTCGTAGAGAACCCTTCAAGCTTAACCGCTTCCATCATCGGGCCCACAGGACTTCGTGCCTGTAGTCGCTTGGGAAGGACGGCAAGACCAAGACCTTTAGAGCAGAAACTTTGCGCCGTCGTAAAAGAATCAAGAGCGATCTTTTTATTAAATAAATAACCATTTTTTTCTAAATGATAAAGAATCGATCGGTTATCAGAATCCACCGCCTGAGGGAGATAGATTAAAGTGAGATTCTTGCAGTCTTCAGGTTTCAGCTCAATTGCATTCTTAGACTTCAAAAAAAAGTTGAATCGATCTTTATATAGAGGCCAAGAAACAAAATCATCTGAGATTCTGGGTTCTGCATCCACCAGAATGTCGATTTCTCCCCGTTTGAGAAGATCAAGATGACCAATATCCGAACTGGTCTTGAGTGAGATCGCAAGATCGGAATTTCCTTTCCGCATGTGAAGTAGAAAATCGGGCCAAAGGTATTCGGCGAGAGTCTCGTATGTACCAATGGTAATATGGCCGGCACGGAGATTCCCAGGGGCGAGAAGTTTCGCCTCAAAACTATCGAGATCCTTTAGAGTTCTGTTTGCAAAGATGATTAATTGTTCACCGGCATCTGTGAGTCGCACGCCGTGGCGGCCCCGACTAAACAGTTCTGTGCCGCAAGCATTCTCCAGGACTTTGATCAATCGGCTTAAAGCTGGCTGAGTGATATGAAGTCTTTTCGACGCCTCGTGAATAGAGCCTGATTGTGCAATGACCACGAAGGATTTTAATTTATCTAAATGCTCACTTAACATCAGAACCTCACTTTTTGACCGATGCATTTAAGCTATCATACATATGACAAAATTATAGTTTTTGTTATCATTCGAATTTGTTATTTCTTTAAAAAGAGCATTTGAGCCCTTTCAAGGAGTTTCTATGAAGTCGTATTTGTTAACTTTATTTTTTGTATTATCTTTCACACAGGTGGCATGCGCTGACACCATTCTCACAGGTTTCGTTCAAGAGAATCCAGGTACGCAGAGATTCAACTTTAAGGAGTATGAAAGTGGAAAAACTTACGAGTTAGATATTCTCTTGAAGGGCGGATCTGTATGTGGACAAGCTCGGGGGTTTGAGAAAGCTTTGGAAGAATCTGTGGGCCATGAAATTCGCGTGTCGGGAGAATATCAAGGACTAACAAGATTTCGCATCGATTACACTAGTATCATTTTTTTGAACTAGCAGGATATAACTGCTCAATTGATTCCGTCCGATACACATTGTTTGCATCTTCCAACGGTCTATATAAATTATTCAAGACCTGGTACTTGCCGCGAAATGGTACTCTACTCGCACGCCAGATAAATCCAATTTGGTTTTCAATTTTGTTTTTACTATCACCAATCCAGCTACCATTTACGATATTGCCTCGGGCATCTAATTGCAGAGAGTAAGTCAAATGGCGAGAATCCACTCCAGCATGGCAATAGTCAAAAAGAGTGCCATTGATTCTAAACTTCAAAACATCAATGCATCCTCTATTATTATTGTCCTTAGAGAGAATATTAAATCCGCCCGGACTCATCGCTTGAGATAATCCCAGGCGCTCATAGCCATCCACTGAAGTTGCAATCTCTTCCAAACTCAATGTGCCATTCTTCGGAGAGTGAAAGGGCTCAGTGTCGTCGGCAAAATAGAGATCCGTTGTGACATCCACTTCGGATACGGCACCAAAAGGGCCTCTGATTGGTTTTGGTTGAGAGATGATACTCGCGTAACCAAGGGTGGGTTGGTTCCACATGTCATTGCCGTTGTTCTGTTGAACTTCAAAGGAGCGGTGATAGAGGCCCATCAAATTCGTGATGGCCAGGTGAAAGGCCGCCGGATCCACCGTGTTTTTACAATGATGCGATTTACAACGCAGGCCTAGATTACGGTAGTCGAAGAAGACCATGCCTGGAATATTTTTTGTTCTGTTTCTCACGTGAGCTTCGTCAAATTCGGAAGCCTCAAAAGCATAATAGAAACTCATGATCCCTGTGACATCGGAAGTTCCCCAGTTCACTTTGATTCCATCTTTGTTCACATAAGATACGGGGAGTGGCTCCGAGTAGTTCGACGCTACAGGTGCCCAGCCGTGGCAGATACCGTACGAGCCGTTGCCGTCTCCGTGCAAACGTTTCGTCACACGATGAGTGAGGGGATAATTGTACTCGCCATTGGAGATATCAAATTTTTCTGCGGGTGATAGAGCATCGATCGCTTGTTGTGGCCATCTTCGAAGTTCTTCAAGTGTTGGACGGCAGTCATAGCCTGTGCAAACATTTCTATTGTCGGCATTTAAAACGATCGTGCTTCTGTTGTTTTGATCTGTCGGGTTTCCATCTACGTCGGCGTACCGAGCAGCAATCCCCAGATCTGTATCTGGCCAATACGTATCGCTGAAAGGGATGTGTCCGCCACCGTGAACAACGTCGCCGACTGCTGGCAAGTCGCTCAGTTTTGTTACCATGACTTCGTCTCTGAACAAAAAATTTTGCGCTTGATGAACATCAGCGAAGATGGGGGAGCAGAACAAAAGGAGTGTGAAGACCATTTGGTTTTTCATGGATACGACATATCCCGAGCGATCATGTTGAGGAAGTAGATTTTTAAAGAGAGCTATAGAAACTGGTCCTATTCTGACACCGGAATAAAATCGTCTTAATGACTGATCGTTTGGCTCATGTGTTGATTGCATTTTTGCTCCCTTAAAAACTTATCAACAAACAGAGATGCAAATTATTGGCCATTAAAATAAATACTGGAGAGAAAGGGATTTCGTTATCTAAGATTAAGTTAAAACTGCGAATGCTTTCGTATCTTCTCTTCGAATTGCTTCTCATCCGATGTACTCAGCATCCGAGCAACTTTCGCATCACTTCTTTCCCATCGTTTGAGCCACTCTTCACCGAGCAAAGTTGCCCCGAGTTTGTGTGCCAGTGATGCCTCGTTGAACGCAACCGTCGTCGTGCTCTTCGGACCTGTCGATGGTCCGTAGCCCACGGTAAAGCCGACTGCGAGGAGTGTCGCCCGAACTGCAGTGGAAGCTGAGTAGTTCAGAAGCTGAACTTCATTTCCAAGGCAGTATTCAAAGATTCTCGCGAAGGCTTCTTCGCTCCAGAGTTCTGTGTTGGTCTGCATGGAGAACGGATCGTAGAAAATCACGTGTGGTTTCGGCACGCCACGAAATGTGTGAGCGAAATCTCCCTGAATAAGTTCCCACTCGATGTTCCCCTTTGGAGAGAACCACTTATTGCTCTTCAGGAGCTCGTGCGGAGCTGCGTGATGAAGATGCGGAAACACAGGTGCATTTCTCAAAGCAAGTTTCAAAGGATCAGTATCATTTTCAAAACTCACAATCCGAATCTTACCCGTGAAATCCTTATTCAAAAATTCATGAATGACCGCCATCGAATTGTGAGCAGCACCTAATCCCACGTCCCAGATAACAAATTCATCAACCGAAGAAACTCTCTCATCGATTCTCGCGGGCAGCACGTAGAGATTGCGCGCTTCTTCCTGCGGAGGATTCACTGAATGCATGACTTCGCCGGAACTCTTCTGGCGTATGCTCGAAAATCCACGATCGGAATCAACGACTTCATAATCTCCAAGTGTCGGACGTTTATCTTTTTTATTCAAGCTCACTGGATTCATCGGAATCGTAGGATTATCCTGGTCACCCATGACGAGTTCAATTCTTTTCTTGTTATAGAAATCGAGGAAAGTTCCGCCTAAAATACTCAAACGCATCTCACGCATGAGTCTGTGGTAAAAAGTAATGTTGTGAAGAGAGAGCAAGTGCCAACCAAGGGCCTCATCCGTTTTGATAAGATGATGGAGGTACGCACGAGAATAATTTGTACAGGTCAAGCAATCACAAGCTGGATCAAGTTTCTCCTCAGAGAACTTGTACACCGAGCGCCTCATCTGGAAATTTCCGAGACTCGTAAAGACAACTCCTCGCTGTCCATACTGAGTCGGAATAATACAGTCGAACATGTCGACCCCGCGGTGAACTGCTTCGAGGATGTCGATGGGAGTTCCGACTCCCATGAGGTAGCGAGGGAGATGAGGTGGTAACATCTCGGTTGCTATAGCCGTAAAGTCTTCGCGCTCATTTTTCGTTTCACCGACAGCAAGACCACCGATCGCGAGCCCGTCAAAGCCTTCGCCGTTAACTTTGAGATTTGTCAGGACGTCTGCACTTTGTTTTCGTAGGTCTTCGTGACAAGCACCCTGAACAATTCCGAACATGGACTGAAGCGAATCGCCGCGGGCCTCGAGACTTCTTTTGGCCCAACGGTGAGTGAGCTCCATAGCTGCCTTCGCATCTTTATGATTGGCATTACTTTCAATACACTGATCGAGGACCATCATGATGTCACTGTTGATCGCTATTTGCATGTCGATTGAGAGTTCTGGTGTGAGCATGATCGGGCGGTTGTCGATGTAGCTTAAAAAGCGCGCACCTTTTTCATTCATCTCTCGAGAGTGCGAGAGCGAGAAAATTTGGAATCCTCCAGAGTCAGTGAGCACTGGACGATCCCAGTTCATGAACTTGTGAATGCCACCGAACTTTCTCATCACTTCGGGGCCAGGACGAAGTAGCAGGTGATACGTATTTGCGAGAAGAACGTTTGAGCCCGCCGTTTTGAGTGATTCGACGGTCTGGTTTTTTACAGTAGCTTGAGTTCCGACCGGCATGAAGATCGGAGTCTGCACTTCTCCGTGAAGAGTGGTGAAGGTGGCAGCTCGTGCGCGCGTACCGGGGGAGGTGGCCTCTAACTTGAAATTGAGTCTACTCATAGGGGAGAATAATACCTAAAAGGGCGTCATTCGTAACTGACTTTCAAGAGGTAGAGTCCTCGCGGATCGGCTTTTTTCCAGGGACGTTGTTCTTTTTGATCTCCGTGGAGAAGCTCTGAAAAATTTTCGACCGTGAGCCTTCCGTTGCCGACCATCCAGAGGGCCCCTACGAGGTGGCGGACCATGTGTTTCAAGAATCCTTTGCCCACGATGCGAAACTGCCAGCAGCTTTTGACCTCGCCCGCAGAGAAGAGGGAGTCCTTAAAAAGTTCCTGAGGATCGATCATAGTGAAGTCGCACTGAAGAATATCTCGCAGTGTAGTGTTGGCGGTACCACCAATGGACCAGAAGTTTCGAAAATCGTTTTTCCCTTTGAGCATTTCAACACAGGTTTGGATGTGATCGATGTTCAATTGGTAAGGAGTCTGCGCGATATAGCGCTGGCCTTCGCCCGAGATCCCAGGAGTGTTAGTGAAGAGGTAGCGATACTCTTTTGAGATTTGATCTACAGAGGGGATGAAGGTTCCAGCACAGGTATTGAGATCAAGACATCTGATGTGCGCCGGCAGTGCCGCGTTCAAGAGTTCTTTGTTGAGTGTGATTGGATCCTCGGCCGAGATCTTGACCACCTGACCAAAAGCGTGGACACCCTTATCAGTGCGAGAGGCGGACCTCGTTGTGACCTTCCCTTGAAGAATTTTCTGCAAAGAGAGGTTGATGTCATTCTGGATGGTAGGCATGCCCTCCTGCCATTGAAAACCTATGCGGTCGCTTCCGTCGTATTGAATAATGGCCTTGTAGTAGTTCATGACATCATAATAATATCTTGAAACCACTTATAGCAATATGGTTCAATCATCATCATGAATAATCATCTTCAAAACGCCAAGCACCTTCACGTCCAGCAAGTCCTCGAAGGATTTGAGATCATCCTGGGGTGGGAGACGAGAAATAAATACCGCATCCTAGATGAAAACAAAGAACCCATTGCCTATGCAGCGGAACAGTCAAAAGGTTTCTTTAGTTCAATCATGAGACAGTTCTTCGGTCACTGGCGTGCATTCAAAGTAATTATCTTCAATCAGCAAAGGCAGCCGGAATATTTACTCAACTTTCCGTTTCGCTGGTTTTTTAAAACTCTTTATGTCGGTGATGCATCTGGGAAGCCCATCGGAAAGCTTCAGCAGCGATTTGCATTTTTTCGGAAAAAGTTTGATGTTTATGACCAGCATGAGCAATTGATGGCCAAAATTCACAGCTCGTTTTTCAAATTTTGGACGTTTGATTTTTATCACAACAACCAAAAGCTTGGATCGATCAAGAAAAAGTGGTCTGGTGCTTTGGTTGAGATATTCACTGATAAGGATAATTTTGTCGTCACGTTTGAGGATCTCAATCTTTCAGTTGAAATGAAGGCCTTGATGATTTCGACGTGCCTAATGGTGGATATTATTTATTTTGAGAACAATGTTAGAAAGGGTGGAGCTCTCGGGATGTTTGACTGATAAACGCACAAAAGGATGTTCGAAGCATGAATCTTGATCTCAATTCTTATCTTCGAAGGATCAAATACTCCGGAGAGCTTGTTCCCACTTTTGAAGTCTTGTCCAACATGACAGAAGCTCATGCTAAGGCGATTGCTTTCGAGAACATCGATGCAGCTTTGAGTATTCCTATTCTACTTTCATCCGAAGCCATTTTCGATAAACTTGTCACAAATAACCGAGGTGGATATTGCTTTGAACAAAATGGACTTTTGCTGTGGGCGCTTGAATCTGTAGGCTTTGATGTTAAACCAGTGAGTGGGCGAGTTCGTCTTCGGTTTGATGATCGATCTCAGGTGGGTCCCAGAACTCACGTCTTTCTAAAAGTGAATATCGGAAAAGATATTTTTTTAACTGATGTTGGAATGGGGTCGGCCTCTCTCACGGGGGCCTTGAAATTTATCGAAGATATCGAGCAGGAAACACCTCACGATACAAGACGGATAGTACGCGGCTCTGGGCCCTGGTATCATCAGGTCCGCTACGATGGAGTCTGGAAGGACGCGTGTGAGTTTACGTTGGAAGAGATGCCCTTGATCGATCGTGAGATTGCCAATTGGTACACGAGCACTCATCCTCAATCTCATTTCAGAGATCGATTAGTCGCTGCGCGTGCCCGAGAGAATGGGGAAAGGCTTAGTCTTGAAAATTTCGATTATACAATCCGTCCGAAAAATGGTGAAGCTGTGAAGAGAAAACTTCAGAACCATGATGAACTGATCGATGTCTTAAAGAAAGAGTTTGGGCTGCAGTTATCAGATGAAGTTAGCGCCAGAATTAAGATCTTGCCCTTTCTTCTTTAACTCAGGAGAAAAAGTTCAACTTTAGGTCCGTAGGATGTTAGCATTCCAACATGCTATTCGTTCCTCTCTTAATCATTCTCTCGATATCTTTTGGAGCTCTTGCAGCACCTAAGGAAAGTGAGCTTTTAAAAAATTGTGGCCCGAAGGATCTGGACTCTTGCCTTGAACTCACAGCTCAGTTTATAAAATCATCTCGCTGGGCCGATGCCTTTGCTATGGGGGATGCCCTTTGTAAAAAAGATGTTCTGAAGGGATGCAACTACGCAGGCACTGCGGCCATTTTAAAAGGATCTGCCAAAGTTGGTTTTGATCTTCTCTCAAAAGCTTGTGATGGATTTGAACCCTTCGCCTGTCAGTCCCTCGCTGACATCGCCAAAAAGACCCACGAAGAAAAAATGCGTTATATGTATCAGAAACGGGCCTGCTACAATGGATTGAGCGAGAGCTGCAAAGACCTGAGTAAGCCATCGAACCTTTATAGTTCACAGGGACTGGAGTTTTATAAAAAAATTCTCATTGATTGTGAGATCACAAATTCTGCCTCTTGCAAGGCCGGGTTACAAAATCTCACCAAGTGTCCAGCTCCTCTCACTAAAGAAGATTGTTTCTTGATTCCAGGGGATCTTTCCATCGTGTTTCGTGCCAAGCTTATTCAGGATGTGGGAAAGCTGACTCTGCTTAAAATTCTGGCGGCTCAAAAGAATTATAAGGCGAGCAACAAGCGGTTTACCTATGATCTTTCTTCACTCATGCAAGACAAGAAAGAGTATCTTTCTTCAAAATACGCTTTCGGTTTTCAGGTCGCTTGTACGAAGAAATTTGAGAATCAAAAAGCTCAAAGCACCTCGATGGGTGTTTCCCCTCAAACGTATAAAAACCTGTCTGATCAAACAAAACGGACGATCTTAGCTACTTTTAAAAAAGCGAAGGGTGATGATTGCTATGATCCGAGTTTAGGATTCGAATCCTACGCAGTTGGTAAACTCGATCCTTTGAATCCGAGTGAAGTGGATGTTTGGAAGATTAATCACGATGGGGACATTATTCAGACGCAGAATGGGTTACCATGATAGCGGTGGCCGTCGACAGAAATTTTGACTATAAATAGATCATCACCCCATAGTTTAACTGGATAAAACGGGGCCTTCCTAAGGCTCTGATCCTGGTTCGAGTCCGGGTAGGGTGGCCATTGTTTTGTGGTTACTTGTTGTAAATGATTTCAGTTTCATGTTTAAATAATCTTAAACAACTGAACAGGAATCGTTATGCAACAAATGAACATCATTTTTCTTTCTTCCTATGAATTTATCCTGTCTTTTCTTGCCTGTATGTTCACCATCTATTTTTCTACAAAACTCTTAAATAAGTTCGTTCTCTCAAAGCCC
The DNA here is from genome assembly GCA_038322885.1 of Bacteriovoracales bacterium. GTDB lineage: Bacteria > Bdellovibrionota > Bacteriovoracia > Bacteriovoracales > Bacteriovoracaceae > Peredibacter. The sequence continues at coordinate 20,160 of JBBQGK010000060.1, forward strand.
ATCGAATGGTTTATCCGTGAAAAACACGAGGCCGGTTGCCTCATCAGTGGTGCCCTCGTCTTTTGTGTCCTTTATCTTGTCCACGGGAGTATCAAGCATTCAACATCGGCCCTCCAGAGTCTGTTGCTTTCTCACGGTAAATATTCGGTGACGATCCTTGCGATCGCGATCAGCCACTTTTTTGTTTTTTACTTTATCACCTTCATCACTGGATTTGGGTCCATCTTCGTGGTCTCAATCATTCTTCGTAAAATGATGTCGACCATTAATTTTGATACGGAAGTTGAGGTTAATAAGAGTCTTGGTCTCGCTATGTTTTTGAGTTTCATTGTCCTGAGTGTGACGGTGTTCATTGAACCAGGGATGAACAATTTCCTCGGAAGTTTAGTTCTCCATAATATGCTGGATAACCTGTAGGAATGTTTTTTACCCTCTTTCTCCTTATTTCGAATGTCTGGGCGGTTGAGCCCAGGGCCTATCAAAAAAAGCCTGACATCAAGTCTGAAGCCGTGGTCGTTGGATCGCAAATTTTCTTCAAATACGGATTCAAAGACCCGAAAGGGGTCTATCAGGAATGGAGCTGGCAGGATGATTACACAAAGTTAAAAAACCTCAGTGATCAATTTGGTGTCGTGGGAAAAGATGGGGACCTTGGTTTAGGTTTTTTCGTAAAGCATCCCTTGGTGGGACTCCTTCCAGATTACAATAAGATTCTCACCCATTATCAGAGCACTGTTCTTGAGATTTATCGTCACTGGAACCGTATCGTTGAAACTGAAAAATTAAATCGACGAGAGTCCATCGATTTACTTCTCAGATTTTTACAAGATTATCCTTACGGGATTCCACCGAGCGAGTTGGGTGGAAAAATCATAGGTGGGCTACTCGTTCCTCCGCTCTCCCTTATTTCAAGCTGGGCCGACTGTGATTCTAAATCCATTCTCATGGCAACGATTCTATCATTGGATCCGTATTTTAAAGATAAGATGGCGATGATTCTTGTGCCGGGTCACGCGCTCCTCGGACTAGAAGTTGTCACTCAGCCGTATGATGAAACTTATGAATATCGAAATCGTACTTTTGTTGCAGCAGAACCTACTGGCTTGAGTCGAACTCCATTTGGTCGCAGAAATTCTCCTTACTCAGATGTTCTCGCCATCATCCCTCTGACGGGACCTGAGGCGACAATTGTGGAAAACGTTCCAACGAATAATGGATTGAAGGCCCTGACTCAGTCTGACTGCCCGGAGGAGGGTCTGCTCGTTGAGTATTACTCAAATTTAGATAAAGGTAAGGTTCAGGTATGTATGTTGAAAGTCGGCAGTGATTTTATAAAGAATGGGCCTCTCTTAAAATACGATGCTTCAGGACAACCGAAAGTTAAAGAGACTTATAATCGTGGAATGAAACTTTAAATGTTAAAAAAATCCAACAGAGGCCCATGTAAGAGAGACCTATATAAAACTCTGTTGGACCCTATAAATTAAAACGCGTTGATGAAAGCACTCAGTCCGATATTTGTTAAACCAGACCTCATATCACTAGGAAGGAACTGGAGATTTGGGTAAAGGAAAATATTTCGCGTGAGCGAGATCCCTAGTCCCACCGATTGAAAAACCCCAAGCTTTGTGTAGTTAGTATATTTTGTGCTTCGTAACTGCTCCCATTGATATCCCAAAACTGTTCTTAGGTTTAAAGTTTCGTTGATAACATACTCAGCAACTGGATAAATTTGAAGATAGTTTGCACCAAGACTTTTATCGGTTTTATCGAAGAAGTATCTCGTGTACTCAAGCGCTCCCCCGAGTGAGAGACCAGTTGATCCAATTTCTTTCATGACTGTTGAAGTCCAGTCAAAGCTTCCTGTGTAACCTTGGTTTCTCTGTTGAGAATTTGTGGTCAAGGTTGGAGTAAACTGAGTCACAACTTGATAACCATAAAAGTTCGCGAGATTTGTAAAAATTATGTTTGGGTCGTTGACTGTGAGCTGCTGTCTTGTCCGATCGAACCTTTTCTTAAGTGCAGGATTATCTGTTTTAATAGTTGTTTGAAATGGGGCCGTCATGAATGCACCGGCCGCGAATGTGATACTGTTCAAAGTCGAAAAGCGATATCTTAATCCCATGTTCGCTGTCATATTTTGCAGAGTCAGGTTATTGGCCCCAGAAGAAATATTCGGGCGCTGGGCAGCTAGAGGCTGATCAATTGAACCAGCATTGTAGTTGTAAGCAAAATTTCCGCTCCACTTTGAAAGTGAACCACTGGCGGCACGCAGACGTCGGTTAGTAATGACCTGGTCGGCCTCATCAACTTTGTTTGATGTTGCTTGCGTTTTGATAGCGTCTGCCGCCCCCGCTTTTTCACCCTCGGTGACATCGCTGCTTGAGTCATTACTGCTTTGAGCGAATACTGAGATTGACAATGCCGTGGTAAGAACTAAAAGAAAAATTTTAAATTTAGACATTAGATACCTCTTCAAAAATAAATCGTTCGTTGAATACTAATACTTTTTTTTGAGAGAGAGAAATTTAAAGGCGCATTCATAGCGAGAAGTTATAATTTGTTAAAAAGAGTAAGTTTAACTGGTGTCATTGTGTATTAATTTTTTTTATTGTTCAGAATTAAAGTGGTTTAACGTTCTCACGAAAATTAGATCGACCTTCCGCAGGCCTTCGACACTTTATCAAGAATCATTTTAGGCGTAGCATCTGTAGAGCATCCCGAAAATGTCTTGGTCGCAGGTTGCGAAAAATCATGGATGACAAAAAGATCTTGGCACTGAGATGTTTTCATTTCATTCTTCAATTTCAATAAATCCTCGGACGTTATAGGTACCACCGCACTATCAAAGTAGGGGATGAGATCAGTTTCACACCACCATTTTTTCCCTTGCTGATGGATCTTGGAGAAATGCTGGCCCCATTGACCCTTGGTTTTGATCTCAAAACGAAGAGTTTTAGTTTCCGCTGAAGCTGAAGCTACAAACACCGTAAGAAAGACCAAGATTAAGGTTTGCATGTACCAAACTTTTGTTCTGATGGTGTCGTTTCACATCCGACGACTGCGGAAACTTCCGGCGGAAACATAGAGAGTCTTCGAACGCGAGGATCGGGATGAGGCTCGTAAGAGGACTTTTTTTCGATCTCAGTAAAATCGGTTGCACTCGTCAGAGGTGACGGCGGTCTACAAGACATTGATGTCGCAACGGCTGAAGCTTCGACTCGCTTAGCGGCATCTAGGCGACCAAGAAAGCGGGCACGGGCCCGGTTACTCATCCAGTCTGCAAAATTTTCAGAAGGATCTCTTGAAAATTGAGACGACACGAGCTCCGTACAATTTGTTCCGCATCCTCTTAGATATTCATTATAATGAAGGGTCACCAAGTTTTGAGTTTCGGCGATGGCATTCTCAAAATTTTGTGTGCGAGACTCTGGGTGATCTTCCATTTGACAGGCGTATGCTTGCGCGAAAACTTCTGTGGCACCTGCACTACGTAGTTCGGGTTTTAAAAATACTCCTAAACTCGATGCACTTAGGCTTTGCGGTTTTAGGTAGAATGGATTCGGCTCTTCTTTACCATTCTTGGTGAAAGTTGGTTGCGCGAGCCGAGTAAAATTATTTGCGCTAGCATTGTTACTGATCATCGATCGAGCAAAAATATCTGACATTCCTCTAAAATCATTTTCGGTAAGAGGTCTCAAACCGCTCTTACTAATCAAGCAATCATTCAACTTTGAAAGTGAATCTGTTTTCGGCTCGGCGACATTATTGAGTAGATCGAGGGTCGTATTCTTCCAGTCACTGCATTTTACCGCTGGAACGGGCGCGTCTGTGATCAGTTTTTTTTCCAACTGTGCCAAGGGCGTATCCTTGTACTTAAAAGCGTTCAAACGGTTAGGATCAATTGAGTGAGAGATTTCATGGGCGATTACTGCATAAAGGGCGCTATCGGATTTGAAGCTGTTAAAGAATCCCGCGCACATAGTGAACTTATGATAGTTGGGAGAATAGAAAGCATTCTGGGCCGTCGAAGAACAGTCCGCCGATGATCCGAGTAAGTTTGGATCTGGGTATGGAAGACTTAGTTGCACGGTCGTGATTCTGTTTGTCATCATCTCTCGCTCAACGGGAGTCAGAGGAAGATTCTTCACTTCTTCTAGGAGATCGGCCTGTGCCTGAGTAAAAACTCTTTCCACACGTTTCCACTCAGGCGAGGATTTGTATTTGGTATCAATGATGTCTCGCTCAAGATCTAAGGAGTCTTGGTTGTACTCTACTCTTTGTGCGGTCGTGATCTTATCCTGTGGGAGATCTTTAAATTCTGGATGACGAGTTTCAGTTCTATTCGTGGCAACGTCTGCTTTCAGGTTGTTCCAGTCATTGGCGACACGAGAAAGGTTTTGATACCAGACTCTCGAATCCTGTTCGCTATCGAGAACCTCTTTTAAGCGGTCGAGAATGGGAGAGCCTTTCTCTTTCAAGTCTGCTGGAAGTCGGTCTTTACTACTAATAAGCGCAAGCATGTCGGCCAGCATTGAATTTTGCATGTGACTTTTTGGAGATGAACTCACGTCGACGACTCCATCGAAGGTTTCGATTTTCCCTTTTTTCTCGGGCGACCAAAGTGTGTCACAAAATTTGTCTGTCACAGAGGCACAGGAACTTTTGTTTTCACAAGCAACTGTGACCTCTGGACAAGTGGGAGAGCTTAAAACTTTTACGACCTCATCGATTCCTGCGTGCGCTAAAGGTGCAAGCAGGAGGAGTCCAAATGCGAGTTTAATTTTCATAGTGTGCTTGTCGGTGTTTCAGTTGGAGAAATAAGAAGAAATTGGGCGACGTCTTTGGTCGGAATTAGCTAAGATTGGGGCATGGATCATGCCGGAAAAAGATTGTAGCGGACTTAAATTTCAGGATACGATTTCTGAAACTTAACCTCATGGATGTTCCGATGAAACTTATCATTGTGCTTTTAGCGTGTCTTGTTGCCACATCTTGCTCAACCGCCTACGAACTCAAGCATTCAGAACCAAAACTCAAATATACCACGACAAGGTCTGCTGACGATGTCATGAAATGTATTCGGAATAAATGGCGTGAGCATTTGAGTCCGGTCCAGGAAGAAAAAACGAGTCAAGGTTGGCTAGTTCGCCACTTTGATACATTTCCATCCGCTTCTGTTTTTTTGGTGACAATTGAAGACACCGGGACAGAAGTGGAAGTTAAGTATTTTCAAAAGAGTACAATATTTAAGATTCATCGAGTCCAAGAAGAAGTTGCTGCCTGTAAATAACGGTACGATCCACTAAGAGTATTTTGATCTATGGAAAAGCTTGAATTAAAAAATATCAAAAATGTTCTTCTCCTTGGTGCCACTGGTGGGATCGGTCATGCTCTGCTTGAACATCTCCTTGCTGAAAATACTGTGCTAGAGATCTATACTATTTCACGTCACCCAATTATTCATCACCGAGTCCATAACTTTGTCTCTGAATCTGTAAATGAAGAGGGTGTCTCGACATTTCTAGCTCAGTTTCCCAATCTTAAATTCAACCTCATCCTCAATACGATCGGTTATTTGGAAAACGAGTTTGGTGGACCTGAGAAGAGTTTAAAAGATATCGATGAAGAAAAATTACTTGAATATTTTCGCATCAACGCGATCTTAACACCTGTGATTGCGAAAACGGTGAGGAATCATCTCGCGAGTGAAGGTTTCGCTTTTGTCTCACTATCAGCGATGGTGGGAAGTATTGGCGAAAATGAATTAGGTGGTTGGTATGGTTATCGCGCTTCCAAAACCGCACTTAATGCTTTTTTAAAAAACATTAGTATCGAGTGGGGGAGAGCGAATAAAAAATCTCTGGTGCTTGCCATCCACCCTGGGACAACACAAACCCCCTTAAGCGAGAAATTCAATACTCGGGTCACTCATAAGATTCATACTCCGCAAGAGGCCGCAAAAAATATTTGTGATGTGATTTTCAGCACCGATTACTCACGCTCAGGAAGTTTTCTTAACTGGGATGGACGATCAATTGCTTGGTAACAGATGATTCAAAATGGACGTGATATCGATCTCGACCAACTCGTCGAAGATCAACTCAACCTTCAAGTTAAGATCTCGTACCGAGACCATCACGGGTTCATGATTCGCCATGGTTTAATGGAATGCGGGAGCATTCTCGATATTGGAACAGGCAACGGAACCTTTGTCGCTCGCTTGGCGACTGATCACCTCGCCATTCAATATGTAGGGATTGATAAACGAAAATACTGCATCGAGAGGAGTCAGAAAAACGTCGCTCAGAATTTAGCATTTCATCAGGTTGATATGTTTTCTCGCACGAGCACGTTTGACTTCTCAGAGTTTGATGGATTTTTGATGCGCTATTTTTTACTTCACGTTGATCATTCGAAAAAGATCCTCGAACTTCTTAAAGAAAAATCAAAGCGACCCTCCAGGTTTTGGATCATGGATCTCGACTTTTCTCAGTTTCGTTGTGAACCAGTAAACCCGACATTTGATAAACTCACGGCCCTGGTTAAAGAATTTTGTACCAAGAAATCGATCGATTCGCTGGCCGGGCAGAGAATTGTGCCCATGCTCCAAGAATTGGAATATCAAAACATTGTTGTTGAACATCTACCGTTTTCAACTAAAACAATCTCAGTTGAAGATCTTGCTCTCTATTTGAAACAAGAAGTTCTTTGCTACTCGAGAATGAGTGGAAGGCCTTCGGAT
>JBBQGK010000061.1:0-26699 GCA_038322885.1 Bacteriovoracales bacterium
ATCTTTCTTGAACCCTTCGAGATTTTTTTCTCACCCGAGCATCCTCTTTTAAAGAAGAAGCTCATCGATGAGAAGGAGCTGGATCTTGGTGAAGCGTGGCTTCTCAAAGAGGGGCATTGCCTTCGTTCTCAGGTCATGCAGCTTTGTAAGAACCGAAGTCTTTCTCATCAGCATTTATATTTTGAAGCTGGGAGTCTAGAGACTCTGATTAATATGGTAAAGTCCTCTATTGGATTTACCGTGCTTCCGTATCTCTCTGTTCATAACCTATCGACAGCAGACAAAAAATTTGTCCGAGAATTTAAGCACTCACCAGTTAGGGAAATAAGTTTTGTCACAGGTCCTCATTCACTTAAAACTTCGATTGAAAAATCTCTTCTTGCTATGATTGAAAAAAATATTCCCCTTGAACTCAGAAAGAAGAGTTCGAAGAATGAGATTATTCCCATCGAGTAGTACCCAGAGTTTATCTCAGGTTAAATTTATTTTTGATTTTGTAGCCGATGAAAATACCAATAATTGAAGTCAAAATGCAAATGTAACCCACCCGATTGTAGTTGGTCAGCTCACCGGCCGCACCAGCTCCGATAATTAAGCCTGAGATCTGTGAAGCAAGAGCAGAGCTCAGTTGTCTTCCAGAATTTTCAAGGCTCATGAAAGTTCCTCGATCCTGAGGCTTTACAACAGCACTCACCAAAGTCATGGCAGGGATAAAACGGGTGGAAGCAAACATCGTAAACAAAGCAGATACCAATAAGGCTATCCAGAGCGATACCGGTGGTAAATTCGTTAGTATGAAAATAGGAATAAGGGAGATCGTCGCGACGATCGAGAAAACTTTGAAGCTGCCTTTACTATCTGAGAGCTTTCCTACAATTCTTGCCGTGATAATAGTGCATATTCCTCCGGTTAAATAGATGTAGGGCAATTGAAGTTCCGTTAACCCAACGTTTTTTACCATGTAGGCCGAGATGAAAGGGATGATGGTGAACATTCCAAACCCCAAGGTACTTGTGAGCGAAAAACTTAAGAGATAATCAGGTTGCGTGAGAATTTCTTTAAACTTTAACACGTTCTCTTTAAAGCTCTGTTTTACCTTGGTCGACTTTACTGATGGTAGAAAAATAATGGTCATGATCCAAAAGAGAGAACCGAGAATACAAATGAAGTAAAAGGTCCAATGCCAGTCAAAGGTATTAGCAATATAGAGTCCGAAAGGAATTCCTACAATGCTAGCAACCGAGAAAGAGGACATGACCACACCCATCGCTGCTCCTCTACGTTGGAAAGGAATTAGGTCAGAGACGAGTGATAGAACGGACGCATTGAGTATTCCTCCAAAGGCCCCCGCTATGATCCTCGCGGTTAAGAGTGTGGTGAAATCGGTCGAGATTCCGCACATGAAAGTACCAATAATAAAACCGGTGAAGTTAAAAAGCAAAAACTTCTTACGATCAAAATCATCTGCAAAAAATGCTGCAGAAAAGCCGACGATTCCAGCACTGAAAGTATAAGCAGAAACAAGAGTAGAAAATTCAACAGGTGAAATTGAAAAGACGCGCATAAAGCGGGGTCCTAGCGGCATCATGATAACAAAGTCCAGGATGTGAACAATCTGAATGGCGGCCAAGATCAGAACGTAAATTCTTTCTTTCTTTAAAACTTCAGGGGAGTCATTGGTTGTCATTCTTTTAGACCTACGACGTCAGAGAGTTTGGAACTATTGTCATCCAGGGTTTCAAGCGAGGCAACAGCACTCACGCAATGATCTATCATTGAGACTGCAGCTGGGTGGTGATTTCCCGAATTCTTAGTGCCACCGAAAGGAAGCCTCGCAGTCGCACCAACAGTTGATCGGTTTAGATTCAAAAGACCAGAATCGATATCTCTTAAGCAAAGTTTATAAATCTCTGGATCTCGAGTGAAGATCGAAGCAGCCAGTCCGTACTCAGTACAATTTGCGATAGCGATTGCGTCTTCGATGTTGTCATAAGGAATAAAGCAGCAATTAGGCCCAAAGATTTCCTCCTGGATAAATTTTCCCGCAAGATTTGGTTTCGCTGAATAGTGGATGGAGGGAGAAACATAGTGTCCCTTATGTCCCACTTCTAATTTGGTCGGTGCGATGATTTCTTCTGCACCCTCTCTCTTTCCCGTTTCACAGAAATCAAAATACATTTTCTCTGCAGCTTCATCGATCAATGGACCCATGAAGACTTCAGGTGTGGAATGGATGGGGTGGCCGACCCGAATTTGAGAGGTGATTTTTTTAAACTTCGCAATGAACTCCTGTTCGATTTTTTTATGAACAAGGATCAAGGATGTGGAAGTACATCTTTGGCCTGTGGTTAGAAAACATGAGCGCAGGAGCTCAGGCAAAGCGTGAGACATATTTGTATCGTGATGAATGATGGTTGAGTTTTTACCCCCGAGTTCAAGGGCGACCATTTTTCCTAGATCTTTGTGCGTATTCTCAAGAATTTTAAGACCCACTCCTCGAGACCCTGTAAAAAAGATCCCTTTGATTCTTTTATCAGAAGTGATCTTTCCAGCAGTCGCACCAGTCCCATTAATAAAATTGATCACTCCTGGTGGAAAGCCCGCTTCATGAAAACATTCCATCATGAGCTGGGCCGAATAGATGGTTTTTTCTGAAGGCTTGAAAATAACGGAATTACCTGCAAGAAGGGCAGAAAGAATCTGACCATTAGCTAGGTGACAAGGAAAATTGAAAGGTCCAATCACAAAGCAAGGTCCCAGTGGTTTGTAGACAACATGGCCATCGATTTTCGGCATCACCTCTTTAATCGTTTCTTGCTCGATTCGTTTTAAAGAATCTGTGATGGTCACAGAAACTTTTGAATCGAGTGCTTGAGCTTCGGTTAAGGCCTCCCAATAAGGTTTTCCTACTTCCCACGCAAGTGCTGTTGCGATCTCATTTTTTTTGGCCCTAACAGCTTCCTGATATTTTTTAAGATAAGTTACTCGGTCCGCAAAGCTGATCTTACGCCAACCTTCGAAACCCGTTTGAGCGGAAACGATGACTGCTTCAATATGATCTAAGTGAACTGTAGCATCCCAAAGTTTAACACTGAGGTCCGCCGGTGAATATTTTGTAATGATCTCGTCACGACTCGTCGAATGTGAAAACTGACCGTTAAAATAGTCGCCTTTTAAACTCATATTCATGGATACGTCCTTTCTTATCTTTCGAGATCTATTTTACTCTCGTTCCGTCGATTCATCTGCTAAAATTTAAGCAATAGGAGTTTTCTATGAGCGAAACTTTACCAAGTTTGTTGGATAAGATGTGGGGCGATTACGTTGCCATTAACCCCCTGGCACAGAGGATCTTTGACCTTTTGGTAAAAGAAGAAGGCCAGGCTTTGAAGAACGATCATATCGCTCTGAGAACTTTCAACCACCCTCGAGTGAATATTGACGTGGTGGCTTCAGCATTCGTTAAAAGTGGTTACGTGTATAAAGGGGATTATCAGTTTCCTGAGAAAAAACTCTACGCCAAACATTTTGAGCATCAAAGCGATGAAACTCAACCTAAGATTTTTATCTCAGAACTAAAATTAGAAGAGTTTTCACCCGCCTTGCGCCAGAAAGTAAATTCCCTCATTGATCAAATTCCAACAGGGATGGAGCAAAATTTTGACTTCGTTTCAGCTGGGCGACCATGGAATGTCTCTCGGCAGGATTATCAGGATCTGTTAAAAGAAAGTGATTATGCGGCGTGGGTTTCGGCTTTTGGATATAGGCCCAATCACTTCACAGTCTTTATCAACCATTTTAAAAAATACTCGGATATCTTTAAGCTCAACGAATTCTTGAAGGCAAATGGCTTTAAACTCAACGCCAGTGGTGGTGAAGTCAAAGGCACCAAGGAAGTCTTCCTCGAGCAATCATCGACCCTGGCCAATAACATTGATGTACAGTTCAGTGATGGGGTTCTTACGATTCCTGCTTGCTACTATGAATTCGCCAAACGGTATCCGTTAGCTAATGGAAAACTTTATCAAGGATTTGTAGCGACTTCAGCAGATAAGATTTTTGAAAGCACATCGAAGGGTCAGTAAGTATAGCCGATCCCTAAGCTCCACACCGTCTGTTGTTTTTTAACATACTGACCGAACTCGGTTGAGAAATACCATTTATTAAACTGCCAGCGGGAATAGAGTGAAGTCACCACAGAGATCGGAGCATTATCCAGCGCCTGGTAACGATTATCCGTAGGATCCTGAAGGGGCTGGTGAGAATAGATGATCGGAATACGGAAACCAATTCTTGATTTCGTTGAAGAGACAATCATGGATGCACCTGGGCTGATCTTCGCTCCATAAGCACCAACATTTGATTGTTGATAAACAATTCCCGCCTTATTCTGAGACGCCTGAACATTTCCAGTCCCTGCCATAAAACATCCATCAACATAAAAGTGAAAGAGATAGTTCTCATAGCCGACATCACCACCGGCACAGAAACCTTTATTCGTTATAACTAACGTGGTGTCGTTTCCATTTCCGTGTAAACTGGCCGTCTGCTGCCAACTTAAGTAATTTAGTGAGATGCTCGAACTGAAGTGATAAATTTTATTATCGAGATACTGCAGGTGTGCAATAACCTCATCATTCATCTTATCAACTTTTCCTTCGCGAAATTCGAGCTGGCCTAGTATTTTAACAAACGTCGTGAAGTGTTTCGAGTCTTTTGCAAGCTGTGGAGATTTTTCTTCATAACCAAGAATAATATGACGGAAGTCACTCACAAGATTGTAATACATGATCTTCAAGGCTTCAGGATAATCATCACCATCTACCGATACTCCATTGCGGATACTTTCAATAAGCTTCGTGTGAAGATCTTTATGTAACTTATTTATAAGCTTCACGTTCATTTTGATGTCTTGGCGGAAAAAATCTAAGTGCCTTAGAGAGAAAGAAATATAGACGAGCTCTTTCTGGGTGAAATTTCTCTCTGGGCTATCTCTATAGACATCCGTGATCGTGTGATAGTCCTTACGAGTGAACGCATCGGTAATGTCGCTTGCCTGCGCCAATCCTGTAAGGAGCATGAATATGAAAAAATACTTCATCATAACCATATATGCGTTTGTAAGAGGTACATCCAAGTATCAAAGGTTGATGCCTTGGGACCAAAGTTTCTTGTGTTATAAATATCGAAACGAAACTCGAATCTCTGCATCGGGAAGTACTGAACACCAGGACCAAATCTCACTGTGTATCCATCTTTGAGGACCAAGTCTTCTTTGTATTCAATGTTACTGAATACATATAGACCACGAACTGGTCTGAGATAAGTTTGCAGCAACCCGTAGCGAGATTTTCCGTCATTCGCTCCACTCTTTGCAGTCGTCTGAACTTGTCCAACTTCGGCGAGAAGAGCAGACCCTTCCTTGAGGTTAAATTTTAAATGCGAAGAGTAAGCTAGAAGTTTTAAATAGCTATTCTCTGACTCTTTAAGTGAAACCCCGATACGGTGAATGTCGAAGATCGTCCGTTCAACCATCGCACTTCCGCCTTTCATCCGTAGCTTCTCATCCTGACTTAAATTTCCTATGAAACCTTGTCCGAAGAGTTCCCATTTGTCGGCGATATAATGGGCCATGATTCCGTGGGTCTGATCATTTTGAGCTTGTTGAGTGAGTGCGCGAGAGTAGGCGATGTGCTCGATGGTTTTTAAACCGAACACTCGGTCCATAAGACCTGCGTAGACTCCGAACTTCGGCGTGAACCTGTAACCGATGTAATGCTCTCGACTTCTCCATTCGGTTTGGTTTCTCACGCCTGGGATTTGTGGTCCTCGCGGAAGAGGAGCATATCCATAGTTGATGACTGATATAAACTTATCATTCTCGCCAAATTTAATGATCGCTCGAGCATCAAACTGCATGTTGATCCACTGCTTAACTTCATTAGCACGAGAACCAGGATCTCGAACCAGTTGGAATCCACGATAATTGATCTGTGAACGAAACCAGTCTTGCTTAGGTTTCCTACCTAAAAAACCTGACGAGTCAGCAATCTTTTCCTCTGACCAATCGACAGGATAAAATTTTCCGGAAGAAATAAGAGTCGCAGAAACGACTCGGCCGTAATCATTCAATGGACCGCCACCCGTCGGATTATAGTGACAGTTCAGACAGCTCGTATAACCGTGACCAATATAGTTTACGTAAGAGCGAGCAGGCACGGCGATGAAAAGAATAAGGAGGGTGAGAAAGTATTTACTCAAAGACTCTTAATCCAATCTAAGAGTGTTTGATATTCGTCATCTGGAATGGCGGTTCCACCTTGAGGCATATCACCTCCACCACCTGTGTTGATTGTGCGGATAATGATCTGTGAATTATCCGCATTCCCGTTGATAATCAAATTTTTATCGGCCCAAGTTTTTTCGTTTGTATATCCCGCCCACGGAGAATGAATCGGAGATGTATGACAGTTCGCACATCTCTTGAGCAAAATGGGAAAGGCCAGTTTAAATTTGGAAGAGCCAGTCAAAATACTTGGCCCATATTTTTCAGCATCAGCACTATTAGAGTTGTAGTCCTGACACCCAACGATCATCAAACTTAAAAGAAAAAACTTTATCACTTATTTTTATATCCCATGGTCACATCAAATTTAACTGAATTATCGACTCCGACTCCTAAGTATTCAGCTTTTTTTAGGTCAAAGTCTGATGCTTTGACATTTACGGTTGCAACCACTTCATTACCTTTAACAGTATAAGAAATATCGATTGGTTTTTTTACACAGTTAACTTCTAGGTTAGCAGTACCTTTACCACCGGTCGCTTTCAGATCAGAAAGTGTCGCCTTCGAACATTTCGCAGCACCAAGGTGTTTCCAGAAGTGCTCATCACGAAGGTCAATTCCTGTTTTAAAAGATTCGATGGTGACGCTGAGTTTATCTGAAATAAAAGTATCTCCACTTCTCACGAGGTTGCCTTTTAGTTTTTTACTGACGGCAGAGAATGATCCCGCGGGTGAGAGTGTCACGAAGATAGTTGCTTGATCTTCTGCCAAAGCAACAAAAGAGAAAATGAGAGCACACAGAATGAAAATCTTTTTCATGTCATACACCTTTTTAGAGATGCCCTATTTTTTCAGCTTTAAGAGGGGATTATCAAGGAGATTTTATCGAAACAGCTATTTCTTTTTCTTAGTGGTTGCCGCGGTCTTCTTTTTCTTGGTTTCCTTAGGGCGGAAGGACACAAATCTAATGTTGTCGCCAAGGCGAAGCTTCAGAGCAGCTGCAGCAACACCCGAAATTTTTAATCCGCCGGATTTTAACTGAACGACGCCACCAAGAGCACAGCGAAATTCTTCTGTTGTTCTGGATATGATGAAATCCTCGGATTTGAATGGCTTCTCGTCGATCTCAGTGATCTCTCCAACAATACTTTCTTTGATGGTCCTGATGTTATCCACGTCAGCAATGAGAACAGGACCTGGTTCAAAAATTCCAACGAGACCTGAGTATTTAAAACCTTCTTGCTCAAGAATTCGTTTGGCCGGCTCTGTTTGTGGGTGAACTTTTCCGATCACAAACTGCGCATCCTCGGGAAGAATATTCGCCATGATGGGAAATTTTGGTAAGAGTTCTTCGATGAAACGTTTATTTTTCATGTAAAGAGAGTCTGCGGTCGGAAAATCGACCTTGAAGAAATGCTTGCCGACGGCTTCCCAGAAAGCGGATACACCCGAGTCCTTCACCATTCCCCTCATCTCAGCAATGATTTCATTTTCAAAAAACTTACGGTTTTCAGCGATGAAAAGAAATCTTGAAAGGGAAAGAAACCTTCCGTTTTGAGAGTTACGGAAGTCTGGGTGCAGATAGAGCGAACAGATTTCTGCCGGGCCATTGTGAATAAAATGAAAGTGCAAGGACGTTACATCGTTCTCAACACCAATCAGTTTTGATTCGTGATGGGTGGTTTGAACCTGGTAGAAATAATAGGGTTGAAATCCGCCAATCTTTGAAATGATTGCACTCACACCTACGAGGCGACCGGTGAAAAGCTCTTCCATGACAAAAAGATAATCTTCGCCCGCGGGCCCGTCTTCACGATGGATGAAGCTTCGCTCACTAGTTCTAATTCGTTTTTTTAAAAACTCAACGTTTCTTGGGAGAGTTGTAAGGCCGTGCCCGGATTTCTCCAGGAGCTGCATGAGTCCATCCAGATCTTTTTCTTCAATCGGGCGGATGATGAACATCTTAGTCCATCTCGTTCAAAGTTTTTTCGATAATCACACAAACATCATCGATGTGCTGTTCAGTTGTGACCATCACGGGCATCAAAAAACGCACGCGAGTAGTCGGGTGACCGCCGGCCATGAATGAGAGAACTCCGTTTTCAAACAGCTTCAAGGTGAAAGCCTTCGTCTTAGGCTCATCACCTTTGTAAACTGTAAGAGCGACCATCGCACCTATTCCAAAAGGACCCGATACTTTTTCCGGATATTTTTTCTCTAGTGTTTCGAGGTTGGTTTTAAACTTATAATGAAGTTTATCAATTTTTCCGCCCTCACCGAGCAAACCACCATTGACCATTTCGTTAACGACATAAAGGGAGGCATTGATTTGGCTCGAAGCTCCCGTGAATGTCTGAGACATGAGCCCCGGTTTTGGCTTGTGATCATCTTTAAAGAAAGTTGCACACACCTGCGAGTTTTTTCCGATCGCAACCACGTCTGCGTATTTGTCTAAACCAAAATATTGAAAAGTAAAAAGTTTGTTAGTACGGGCAAAAGTCTGAACCTCATCAAAGAAAACCGAAATATTATTTTCATGACAAACGGCAATGAGGGCCTCGAAAAATTCTTTGTTTCCTACCCAAGATCCGTTTTCGCCCTGGATGAGTTCCATACAAAATCCTGCGTGCCCCCCAGGAAAGCGCGTGATCATTTTCTTCATCGCATAGACAGCACGGTCAATGGATCCCTTGTGATCTTTTGGATCATAGAAAGGGATGTAGTCGACATCGAGAGTTTTTGGAAGACCAGCGCGGTACGCAGCCTTGTCTGTAACCCAGGCCATACCAAGAGTACGACCGGCAAAACATTTCTCGAATGCGAAGAAGCGAGAAGCTGGAGAGCGTTTTTGCAAAATAATTTTGAATGCATTCTCATTGGCCATCGCACCCGATGTGGTAAGGAAAACGTTCTTCACCTCGGCCCCATATCGACAGGCCTCTTTGGAGAGAAGCTCTAAGAGCCGAGCAGAGTCGGTGTTTTGTTGTAAGTGACCATTCATCACAGTGTTTGAAACTGCGCCATCAATTTGCGCTTCAATCACACCCGGATGAGAGTGACCCATGTAGTGCACGCCAATCCCTGTGATGAAATCGTATTTAACTGATCCATCAGCAAGTTCAACCAGTGGACCATTCCCAATGCCTGAGCCGAGATAGTTATAAAACAAAGCTCCCCCGCGATAATCGGCCACGCGCTTAAGAAGTTCTGTGTAGGATTCTTTTAACTCCGGAGTTGCAGTCTTTACGCCAGTGATCTTTGATTGGTGCTCTTTCAGGGCCTCACGAATGAGTTTTTTTGCCTCTTTTAAGCGAGGATCAGAAAAAAAGTTTTCGGCAACGGTCTTCGTCATAGATACTCCGGAATATTATGAGTTTTCAGCAGTTTAAGATGAAGCCATGGGCTTATCAAGAATAAAGCTCTGGATGATATGTTGAGTGAAATGCTTCATTAATCGTTAACAGAAAATAAACCAATGTTGAGGCAAGAGTTGTGCGTCAGAAAGACCATTTCATTGCCTGAAAAATCACGATATGATAAACACTCACGATATTTTTATTATGGTTTCAGCTCATTGGAGATTCTATGACTTTAAAGGTCACTAAGCATCACGACATCAAGAAAACAGACAAAGAAACTTTGAAAAAATGGCTTCATCTCATGATTCTAGGTCGCATGATTGATGAGCGTGCTCCGAACTATTTAAAGCAGGCCTTGGGTTGGTCTTATCATGCGCCTTACGCTGGCCACGATGCGATTCAACTCGCGATTGGACAAATTTTTGATAAAGACACTGACCACTTGTTCCCTTACTACCGGGACATGATGACAGCTCTGTCCGCAGGTCTCACAACTGAAGAAATTCTTTTGAACGGTATTTCGAAAGCAACTGACCTCGCCTCTGGTGGTCGCCATATGTCGAACCACTTTGCAAAACCCGCTTGGAACATTCACAACGTTTCGTCGTGTACTGGTAATCACACTCTGCACGCGGCCGGCGTCGGTCGGGCCATGAAGTATTATAAACACAAAGGTGTGTCGATTTCTTCGCAGGGTGAGTCTTCTGTATCGGAAGGTTACTGCTACGAGGCCATCAATGGAGCCTCTAACGAAAAACTTCCAGTGATTTTTGTCCTTCAGGATAACGGTTATGGAATTTCTGTTCCTAAATCAGATCAAACGGCCAATGAGTGGGTATCGGATAATTTCACTGGTTTCAAAAATCTTCAAATTGTAAAATGCGATGGAAAAGATGTTTTTGATTCCATGAACACAATGATCTCGGCAAAAGAGCATGCGCTTAAACATTCTGAGCCCGTTATTGTTCTGGCAAAGTGTGTGCGTATCGGAAATCATTCAAACTCGGACAATCATGAATGGTACCGTGACGAAAAAGAGCGTGCAGATGCAAAAGCACAAGATCCACTTCCGAAGTTTAAAGATGATCTTTTGAAAGCAAAAATCTTCACACAAAAAGAAATCGAGGCGATTGAAGCCTCTGCAAAAGCGGAACTTCTTGAGGCCCACGGTAAAGCTGTGAAAGCACCGAATCCAACACCTGAATCGATCTGGAACTTTGTCGTTCCGCCGGCCCACGTTCCTCAGAAATATACCGACGGTACTCACAGCGATACTTCTGAACCTAAGAAGTTTATCGACGCCATCAACGGAACTTTGAAAGCCGAATTTCGTCACAATCCGGATACATTTATCTGGGGTCAAGATGTTGCCAATAAAGAGAAGGGCGGAATCTTTAACGTCACTAAAGGGATGCAACAAGAATTTGGGAAGGGACGAGTCTTTAATGGTCCCATTGCCGAAGATTACATTCTTGGAACTGCCAACGGGATGAGCCGCTTCAATCAAGAGAAAATTCGCATCGTTGTTGAAGGTGCGGAGTTCGCCGATTATTTCTGGCCTGCCATGGAACAAATGGTAGAGACGTCTCACGATTACTGGAGAAGTAATGGAGCTTTCTCACCGAACATCACCATTCGTCTCGCATCTGGTGGATATATTGGCGGCGGTCTTTATCACTCACAAAACCTTGAAGGAACTCTTTGCACACTTCCTGGTATCCGTGTTGTTGTTCCGGCATTTGCTGATGATGCTGCCGGATTGTTAAGAACGGCCATGCGCTCAGAAGGCACAACGGTTTATCTCGAACCTAAAGCTCTCTACAATGCAAAATATGCCATGACTTCAATCCCCGATGATTTCGAAGTTCCTTTTGGTAAGGCACGCCTTCGACGCGAAGGAAAAGATCTCTCGATTATTACTTACGGAAATACTGTTCACTTCTCACTTGAAGCCGCAGAGCTTTTAGCAAAAGAAGGATTTGAAGTTGAAGTTCTCGATCTTCGCTCTTTGAACCCACTTGATCTTGATGCCATCAAAGCTACGGTGAAAAAAACTCACCGTGCTCTGGTTGTTCATGAAGATAAGGTCTTTGGTGGATTTGGCGGAGAGCTTGTCGGCCAAATTAACGAGCATGCCTTTGAAGATCTCGATGCTCCTGTGAAAAGGGTTGGATCTACATTTACTCCCGTTGGATTTAACCGAATCCTCGAGCGCGCCACACTCCCGGATATGAATAAAATCCTCGTAGCGGCCCGCGACCTCTTAAACTACTAGTCCCAAGAAGGGGGATTTCTCCCCCTTCTTTCATGAGCTTAGACCATCTTTTTGTAATTATTTTGCGCCCCGTATCAATTTCCTCTGATTTCCACTATGATTCGGCCACTTTTATCCTATGTCCTTTAAGGAGAATCATATGAAAAAACTTTTGCTCGCAGGAGTTGCCCTCTTATCTCTCAACGCTTTTTCTCAGTCCTACATGATCTTAGGCAACGGAGTGACTCTCACGACCGATAAGAATGGTCTCGTCTATGATTTTGGAAATTTCAACCTTCCCTATAAAGTGACTGTTAATGGCGGACAATTCATGGTTGTTGACGACAAACTCGCTACCGTAGATACGCAAGGTTATTTCTATCACAAAGATGAGAAGATTAAGGACATCCGATTTAAGGGCTACAATTTCATGATTAACAAAGGTGGAGACATGATCTCCATCGACGAAAATGGATTCTTCTACCGCTTCGATAAAGATGTTCCTTTCAAGAAAACGATTTCGGCCGGTGGGAATTATTTGCTTGTTAAAAATGACAAGAATAAAACAACAGACCTCTACACTGTGAATAGCCGCGGCCTCTACTTCAATCCAGCTGTTCCAGGATTAAACGCTTCTGATATTATCCAGACCAGTGGTAACTACTTTACCACTCGCCTTGGTGGAATCTATACAGTTGCAAAAGACGGGATCGTTTATTCTAAGGACGGTCAGTACAAAATTGGTGGAATCACCAGAATGGGTGGGAACTTCTTCATTGATTCTTCTAACTCAATTTATACAGTGACTGAGGCCGGTTTTCTCATGAACCCTATGATTCCAAAAAATTTAGTGGTCAGTAAGATCACAAAGACCGGTGCCAATTATATGATCGACTCTGACGGGAAACTCTTCACAGTTGATACTGTCACAGGTGCTATCAATGAAAGAACAGCGGCGACCAAAGATGATTTGAGAAATACAAAAGTTTTATCTATCTAAAGAATTCTTGAGCGTAGGAACATATTGTTCCTACGCACTCTCTTAAGGAAACGCCCGGCCATTCAATCACTTAAATTCTCTGCCAAAATTCACATCATCCCAAATTAAGCTCATCTAGATTTAAATTTATTACCCGAGTATAGTCGCGAAGCTATTCACACCCAAGGAGTTGGAAAAATGAAAAAGTTTTTGATCGCTATTCTCGCGTCTTTTCCTTTGATCGCTTTATCTCAGTCGTATGTGATTATGGATAACGGAACGACTATCACTCTTGATAAAGATGGTTTTGTCTATGATGTCGGAAACTATGCCTTCCCTCAGAAAATCACTCTTAAGAGTGGCCAGTATTTCGTAGAAGAAAATAGCATTATTGCTACTGTTGACGAGAAGGGGGCGCTCTTTAGAAAATATGAGCAAATTCCTGAGAAGATCATCGGCCGTGGGATGAATTATTTCCTCTCAGAAAAAGGAGAGCTCTACACCATCAATAGTCAGGGTATTGTTGCCTTAACGACTGATGAAAAATTAAAAACCGCAAATTTCTTCGGCGGTAACTACTTTACGGTTTTAACTGGCTCCGACACTAAAGACATGGATCTCTACACTGTTCACGCAGACGGAACCTATGCAAAAGTGGCCTTAGTTGATTTCAAAATGAAAGATGTTGCTGCTTACGGCGGAAACTACTTCATGTCGAACCGCGGAGTGGTTTACACCATTTCTGAAACTGGGGCCGTGATCCCTTGGCCTGGTATGAGAGTGGGTGTCCTACAAAAACGTGGTGGAAACTATTTTATTGATTCCTCAAATACTATATTTACGGTTGGTTCGGATGGAACTCTTGTTCTCCCTGGATTACCAACGAATCTAAAAATTCCGAGTATCACAAAATTTGGTTCATCTTATTTTCTAGACATTGCCGGACGTTTGTTTGCGATTGATCATGAAGGGCATATCTTTGAGCGCGTAATGCGCGACCAAGATTTTAAAAATGCACGAGTGATTTCTCTCTAAGTTAAATTCAAAAGAGGGCGGCTTAGGTCGCCTTCTTTACCATAGACTTGATATGAGCGGGAAAAACTGAAATTAGACGGTCAAAAGATTCATTCTCATCAATCACTAGAATTTCGTCTTTTGGAGTCGTCTCCTTACCCAGGAGAGATTGAAAGCTTGTCATTTCAGTTGGCACGATTTCTTTCACGACCATGATCAAAAGCTGAGAACCAAAATTCTTCGAAATCAAAACAAGACTTGGCCGACCATGAAGAGCAGGAAGACTCTGTGTGAGCATTCCATCAGCAAGATAATCAATGGTTTTATATGTCGAAGAAAATGAGGTGGTTTCTGTTTTCTGTAACCAGATAATAGCTTTTGTATGAGGAAGAACCCGGTTCAAGAGATCATTCATTACGATTGAGCTCTTGCTTGAAAATATTATCGAGAATGCCGTTTAAGAATCCTGCTGATTCGGCCGTTGAGTATTTTTTTCCAAGCTCGATGGCTTCGTTGATCACAACTTTACCAGGGATCTCTGGCATGTATTTCAATTCATAAATCGCGAGAATGAAGATTGTATGTTCAATTTTCGAGATACGAGAAAGCTTCCAGTTTTTGAGATACTTCACGAGCATGGTTTCAAGCTCTTCGTGATGCTTTAAAATACCACGAACTTCAGTTGAAACATTTGCCATCGCTTCAGATGAAATCTCAACCCCAAGAGTCTCTTTAAACTCCTGAAGACGGACAAAAATTTCTGCAGCATCAGACTCTTTTTTTATTTCTTGAAAAGCCGGCAATTGAAAATGATAGAGGAACTGGAGGCAAAACTCCCGCGAGTCACGTTTAGTAGTCACGAGTTTCGTCCTTCATTACTGGAGACCCAGAGATCTTGAATTGGTTGTGCTCATCATGCTTGAGTTCATTTACAAACTCCTCGACGTCCTGGAACTTACGATACACGGCCGCAAAGCGAATGTACGCCACCGGATCAAGATGACGAAGATACATCATCACGAGATTCCCTACGTCTTTAGTACCGATTTCTTTATCTGATATATCAAGAATCGCTTTCTCGATATTGTGAATGATTCTTTCAATTTGAACCGCAGAGATTGGGCGCTTCTCACAGGCCTTCTCAATTCCGTGTTTAATTTTATCCTGTTGATAAGCTTCGCGACGACCATCACGCTTGATCACCATAGGCATGGAGAGCTCAATGGTCTCAAAAGTTGTGAATCTTTTCTGACAAGTTTCGCATTTTCTGCGACGGCGAATGACCGAACCCTCATCAGAGTTACGCGAATCGAGAACTTTTGTGTCGGGAGCTGAACAGTATGGGCATTTCATTTTTTAGTCCTACTACTATATCTTGTGGTCGTTTTCGGAATAGTAGCAAAGAAGAAACAAGTATGAAAGCTAAATGGCTGAAAAGAGATTGTTTGCGAGCTTTAAGGAATCAAGGGGTTGGGACCTTGGGAAAGGAGAGATGTAGTTGAAATCACCTAGTAGGAACTTGTCTTCGGTTTCTGAGGCGAAGAGTTTCAGAGTCATGACGTTTTGAAAATCAGTGTTTAAAAATTCAACAACTGAACTTCACTACGATAAAAATTTCAAATTTTAATTATCTAATAAGGTATTGATTTAAAGTTATTAATAATTAAAAGATTCACAACCAATAAAGGTTTTTATGAAATTTACCATGTTCTTCGTAGCAATTTTTTTATCTTTGAGTGTACTAGCTGCGAAAGACGATGTGACTGTCTGTTCAATGGAATTTTTGGGATCAATTGATAAATTAGAGGTCATAGAAAATCCTGGAATGAAATCCGTCTTTGTGACATTGACTTTACTCACAAACTCTTTTGATGGGACAACTTTACAAAGTTTACCTAATAAAGATCTGAGAATAGATAAGTGGGAGAAAGTTAATTACAGCATTCGACTAAAAGATATGACTCTTGTAGAAATTGTTCAGAATGATCAAATCATACTGAGAGAAGCAATTGAAAAATTATTTAAGTCTGCTCCAGCATTTGCAGAGGGGTATTCTCATGAATTAAAATTTTTGGCTTCTGAATCGGCGACGTCCGTTATGAAACTATGTAAAACAAAAAAATAATATTTGATACTTCTCGAAAAATCTAGTTTGATTATTTACAATTAATTGACTCAATTTTTTACAATCATATGTAAGATCGATATTGCATTAAGATCAAATCTGAATGGCCCGTTCCAAGTTTCTAATCTTAAAAGAAAATCAATATTTATGTTGGAGTTTTCCAAGAAACCAGAATAATAAGATATTTTCATTTTTTCTTCTCACACGAACCTTCTCCCCAAGTTTTATGCCCATGGCATTCGGCTTCGCAAGAATTTCCATAAGACTGTCCATCAGCACAAACTGGCATAAACATTTTGGCACAGTAGCAGGGTTGTATCGTGAGAGGGCTCACCGGTTTTGCATCACTCTCGGTCGCAGCCGAGAGTTTTTTATTCTCAGTGTCCTTGTGAGTTGAGCAGGCAAGAAGAGTGAGAAGTAATAACCATTTCATATTCATCCTTAAGCGTAGACTGGAAATTTTTTGCAAAGTTCGTGAACCGAAGCAGTAACATCCTTGAGGATTTTTTCATCCTGAGGGTTTTTCAAGGCCTTCACAATAAGTTCGCCCATGAGCTTTGTTTCTGCTTCTTTGAATCCACGAGTGGTCACCGCTGGAGTTCCCAGACGAACTCCTGAAGTGACAAAAGGAGAGCGCTTATCATTTGGAACCATATTTTTATTACAAGTAATAGCTACTCTTTCTAAAATCTCACCAGCTTCTTTACCAGACATGTTCACTGAATCCGTTTTAACCAGAACAAGATGATTATCTGTTCCACCAGAAACCAGATCAATTCCATTATCCATCAAAGTTTTTGCGAGCATCTTAGAGTTCTTAACAACTTGCTCCTGGTAAGTTTTAAATGATGGCTCAAGGGCTTCCTTGAAGGCCACCGCTTTACCTGCGATCACATGCTCGAGTGGTCCTCCCTGGATTCCAGGGAAAATGAGAGAGTTGAATTTTTTTCCAAGCTCCTCGGAATTTGAAAGGATGAGTCCACCACGTGGTCCTCGAAGAGTTTTATGAGTCGTAGACGTCACAACATCCGCATACCCCATGGGAGATGGATGAACACCTGCGGCCACTAGACCCGCGATGTGGGCCATGTCGACGAAGAGGATGGCATCGATTGATTTTGCGATTTGAGAGAATTTTTCGAAATCGATGATTCTCGAATAGGCCGAAGCTCCTGCGATGATCATACGAGGACGTTCTTTTTTCGCGATCTCTTCGAGCTTATTGTAGTCAATCATTTCAGTTTTAGCATCAAGCCCATAGTGAAGAGCCTTATAGAGTTTTCCAGAAAAATTAACGGGAGATCCGTGCGTAAGGTGTCCACCCTGAGCAAGATCCATTCCTAAAAAAGTATCTCCGTGATTCATCATCGCCATGTAGACGGCCATGTTCGCACCCGAGCCGGAGTGAGGCTGAACGTTTGCGTAGCTTGCACCAAAGATTTTCTTCAAACGGTCGATAGCAAGCTGCTCGATTTCATCAACGAACTCACAACCATTGTAGTAACGTTTTTTCGGATAACCTTCGGCATATTTATTTGTGAGGCATGATCCCTGAGCTTCCATCACGGCCTTTGAGCAATAGTTCTCAGAAGCAATCAGCTCGAGTCCTTCTTCCTGTCTTTGTTGTTCAAGGTTGATGAATTTTGCAACTTCAGGATCAACAGACTCGATATATTTAGACATGAATGGCCCCTTTGAATAAATCTATTCTAAAACAAAAAAGGCCCCTTTCGGAGCCTTTTCTTATTTAACTTTTTTGAAAATCGTCGACGAGTTCGTTCCGCCGAAACCAAATGAATTATTAAGCGCATACTGCGGATCAGTTTTTTGCGGCTTATTTGGTACATAGTTCAAATCACATTGAGGATCTTGATTCTCAAGGTTTATTGTCGGCGGAAGAATTCCTGTCTCTAAAGCTTTAATACAGAAAATACTCTCGAGCCCACCAGCAGCACCGAGAAGATGTCCCGTCATAGACTTGGTTGAACTCACGGCAAGTTTATACGCGTGATCACCAAAGACTTTTTTTATCGCCTGAGTTTCCGCAACGTCTCCAAGTGGAGTCGATGTTCCGTGAGCGTTGATGTAACCAATATCTTCTTTTTTAAGTTCGGAGAGTTCAAGAGCTTGATTCATACAAATCAATGCACCCAAACCCTCAGGATGTGGAGCAGTAATATGGTGAGCGTCCGCAGAGGCACCAAAGCCCACAACTTCAGCCAGAATTTTCGCTCCACGAGCGACGGCTTTATCGTAATTCTCAAGAACGACAATTCCAGCACCTTCGCCCATTACAAATCCATCACGATCTAAATCGTAGGGACGAGATGCTCGGGTAGGCTCTTC
The DNA here is from genome assembly GCA_038322885.1 of Bacteriovoracales bacterium. Lineage (GTDB taxonomy): Bacteria > Bdellovibrionota > Bacteriovoracia > Bacteriovoracales > Bacteriovoracaceae > Peredibacter. Next base: position 18,364 of record JBBQGK010000061.1, read on the forward strand.
ATTTCTTTTTGAGAGAGCTTTCATGTTCGCAAAACCCGCAATGGTATATCCGGTGATCACAGCTTCAGTTCCGCCAGTGATCATCGCATCTTGTCTGCCCATCATGATTTCAGATGCGGCCACTCCAAGTGCGTGAGCACTTGATGCACAAGCCGAAGCAATCGAGAAATTGATTCCTTTAAAACCATAGTGAATCGACATGAGCCCAGGGGCCATGTTGGGAATTACTGAAGGAATAAAGAAAGGAGAAACACGGCGTGGACCTTTTTCAAGGTATGCTTGGTGATTCATTTCGATATGAGGAAATCCGCCGAGACCAGTACCAAAAAGAATTCCGATTTTCTCGGGAGCATATTTTGCTTCGAGAATTCCCGACATTTTGATGGCTTCGTCCCCTGCGTGAAGAGCGTATTGATTGAAAAGATCGAAGCGGTCCTGATCTTTAAGATCCATAAGGATGGGATCGAGTTTGAAGTTCTTAACTTCACCACCGAACGTTACGGCCCAGTTTTCCATGGACTTCGGTCTCTCAAGAGTAGAGATCCCAGATTTTCCAAGAAGAGCATTGGCCCAAATTTCGTTGATTGAATTTCCGAGTCCACAGATGGCACCGATACCAGTAACAGCTACGCGATTTATTTTCATAAATTGTTCCCTAAAAATAAAAAGCCTCCCGAGGGAGGCCTTAAGCACTTAGTGAGATTTAGCTTTGAGATATGTAACCACATCTCCGATCGATTTGAGATTTTCTGTCTCATCTTCTGGAATTTCAACACCGAACTCATCTTCCATCTTCATCATGAGTTCAACCATGTCCAAAGAATCAAGGTTAAGATCGTCTACGAAGCTAGTGTTCAGGCTGATGTTAGCAGCGTCCATTTTTGTCGCTTCAGAAACGAGCTTGATGACTTTATCCTGCAATTCCATTCAAATATCCTCCGGGAATGAGATTCTATCTAGTTAGCTATATTTTTATTCAGTTAAATTATTAGATATAGAGTCCGCCGTCAATTTTAATCACCTCTCCGGTCATATAACCTGACGCTCTGCTCAGGAGGAAACACGTTAAATTCGCTACTTCCTCCGTCGTTCCAAAGCGTCCCAGAGGAATCGATTTAGAATACTCTTCTTTGGCCTTCTCATTGAGTGCATCGGTCATGTCCGTTTGGATGAAACCGGGACAAATCACGTTGCTGCGAAGATTTCGACTGGCGAGCTCTTTTGCGATGGATTTACTGAATCCGATAAGACCCGCTTTCGAGGCAGCATAGGCCGCTTGAGAAGCATTTCCCATCACACCAACAATTGATCCCATATGAACAATAGAAACATTCTCTGCTCTTAAAAAATTTCTTGAGAGAGCTTGAGTCACCATCATTGAACCTTTGAGGTTCGTATCTATGATTGAAGATATCTCATCCGGCTTCAAACGAAGAAGAAGAGTGTCTTTTGAAATCCCGGCATTGTTCACAAGACCAGAAATCGGGGCGACTGTTTTTGTGAATTCATCGAGAGCTTTGGTCATCGCTTCGTAATCGGTTACATCAAATTTTAACCCAGTTGCTTTTCCGCCCTTGGCTTGAAGCTCTTCTTTTAGAGCTGCGGCCTTGGCTTCATCACCGCGATAGTTGAAAACAACATGGGCACCTTGAGCCGCGAGTGCGAGAGCGATTTCTTTGCCAATACCGCGAGCAGCACCAGTTACGAGGATAACTTTGTCTTTTAAGTCTGAGTAGGTAGCAATCATAGGGCCTCAACTTCAGAAAATCCTGTCTCAAGATCAAGTGAGATGACTTTCAAATTAGGGTTAATTTTTTTGATCAGGCCTGCGAGAACTTTTCCAGGTCCACATTCTAAGATGATCGTATCATCCGCTAGAGTCTGGATGGATTGTGTCCAGTAGACACTGCCGCAAACTTGCTTCAAGAGATTTTCTTTCATCGTGAGTGGGTTAGTGTCAGTGAGATATTCTTTAGCGTCGACGTTAGCAATATAGTTATATTTTAAAGGATGAAAAACGATTTGATCTAGCACTGCTTTGAGCTTGATTTCGGCTGGCTTCATCAAAGCACAGTGAAAGGGAGCAGAAACCTGAAGCTCAATCGCTTTTACTCGGGCCCCAGTTTTTTCTTCCATCAAACGAATCGCGCGTTCACAAGCAAACTTGTCTCCGGAGATCACAATCTGCGTAGGTTCATTGAAGTTCGCAGGGGAAACTTTTTCATCTGAGGTTGAAGCTGATTCGCAGGCCTCAATGATGACTTTCTCATCTTGCTTCAGAATAGCGTACATTGTTCCCTTGCCCGCGGGACTCGCTTCTTGCATGTATTTGCCTCGGAAGTGAACAGCTTTGACTGCATCTTCGAAGGTAAAAACTTCTGCGGCGGCGAGGGCAGCATACTCACCAACGGAATGTCCAAGCACCCGTTCGATTTGGATATTTTTTTGTTCAAGCATCGGCTTCAAGCGATCGAACATCATGAGAGAATGGGCCACAATCGCGGGCTGGGTATTCTCCGTGAGTTTCAGATCCTCCGCTGGACCTTCGAGCATCATCTTTTGGAGATCAAATCCCGTCGCCTTATTGGCCCGCTCAAAATGTGCTTCAGCTGAGAAAAGTTTTCCCATGCCGACGTATTGAGTTCCCTGGCCTGGGAATACAATTGTGACTTTCATAAATGTCTCCTAGTACTTAAAGAAGATTGCTCCGGCAGTTAGTCCGGCACCAAAAGCCGCGAAGAGAACATTGTCTCCACGCTTGATTCGTCCGTCTCTCACAGCTTCATCGAAAGCAACTGGCACAGTGGCCGAAGAAGTATTGGCATATTTATCAACGTTGATGATGACTTTCTCAAGTGGGAAGCTGAAGCGATTGCCGACGGCTTCGATGATGCGAAGATTGGCCTGGTGAGGAATAAACCAGTCCACATCGGCCATGGTCATCTCTGCTTCTTTCACGACTTTTTCAGCGTGAGCGGCCATAGTTTTAACAGCAGATTTAAAAATTTCCTGACCGTTCATGGTCATCCATTGCTCGTTATTATCGATAACTTCTTTTGTGATTTTCTTGGCCGATCCGCCCGCCCAAAGAGTGAGGTGGTCTTTTTTAGAAGAATCAGAGGAGAGAACCGTTGAATAGATTTTTGAGTCTTCATTTTCTGAAGCGCGACCTAAAATCGCTACCCCACAAGCATCTCCAAAGAGAATACAAGTGTTGCGATCGTCCCAATTGTTGAAAGAAGAAAGCATCTCTGATCCCACGACGAGGATGTGCTTATAAACTCCAGTTTGGATCAAAGCGTTTGCTATCGGCACCAGATAAATCCAACCCGAGCATGCCGCGTTCACATCAAGTGCAGGGCAGTTGTTGGTGATTCCTAATTTATATTGAAGGACACTCGCTGCATTGGGCATCGCCTGGTCAGCAAGTGTAGAAGAGAAAAGGATGCAATCGATATCATTGGGAGTTAGATTGGCGGCTTCAAGAGCACGTTCAGTCGCTCGTTTCGCCATACCTGAAGGCATTTCATCTTTTGAGAGATCCGAGATCCGGCGTGAACGAATTCCCGTTCTTTCAGCGATCCACTCATCACTGGTATCGACTCGCTTAGCGATGTCTGCATTGGTGAGAATTTTTTCAGGAAGATAGCTGCCGGTACCGAGGATTTTTGTATTGAAGAGTTTCATGGATGATTCCTATATCCGGTAAAATAAAAAAAGCCTTCTTACGAAGGCTTTTTAATTGAACTTTATTTTCTCAAATTAAGCTTGGGCCTGAGCGGCGTCTGCCTTAACTTTGATTTCTAGAACTTGCTTACCTTTGTAATGTCCGCAGGCCGGGCATACGTGGTGAGGAAGAGTAGAGTCACCGCAATTTGTGCATGACTGAGGGAACTTTCTGTAAAGCTTATGATGTTGACCAGCACGGCGTAAGCCTTTTCTTGATACGCTGGTTCTTTTCTTAGGTACTGCCACAAACGCCTCCGTAATAACTCTAAATACTAATTTCTTGTATGTTTAAAAATGAGGTTCATTTCTAATATAGATTCGTGATTCTGCCAAGCTCAAAATCAGCCTTCTAGGCCATCAAGCTTGCTCTCGGCGTCAAGAATTGGGTATTGGTCGTAGTGCAAAAAGATCTGCTCGTGGATCATGTCCCGGAAATTAACCGTGCGCTTTGTGTAGAAATAGAGCTCATAGACGTCGTTCTCTACATAAGTCTCGTCCAAATCAGCAAAGAGTTCGGTGGTCGACATGGCCTCGTCGACAAAACAGATCTTGAAAGGCACATCTAATTGAATGGTCATGGGCTTCAAAGTGCGGACACATTCCGTGACATAATCGGCCTGAATCATCCCCTTGGCGATCAGGAATTCACCCATGTCGACCTTGGTTTTTTTTTCGATTTCGCCGGTAATGAGAAGAGTTGTTTCCTGGAAATTGAGCTCCGGCGACTTGTCAGTTGCATGCTCATTCATTTCAAGGAGAATTTCTTTGACCCAATCCGTTTCTTGATCGAGTTCAAAAGCGTATTTAACATTCTCAGGGATCTTGATCAGGTTAATTTCTGAATCGACTTTATTGTTCTTTTGCATGAGAAGGTTTTTAATAGAAGTTACTCAAACTCACAAGGGCCCAGATGGCTTCATGCGAAAAAATATTGATTGCCGGTTTCTCCGGAGCTGGGAAATCGTCTTTCTTAAAGGAAATTAGTTCCGATTGTCCATTAGGATGGGGTCCCTTTGATGATTTGGATAAATTGATCCAGAAAAAACAGAACATGGATGTCCACGCCATCATTGAGCTCGAGGGCTGGGAAAAGTTTCGGCATTATGAAAATCAGGTCCTTTTAGAGTGGCTCCAGAAAGACATGATTGGAGGAGTTCTCGCTCTGGGTGGAGGAACTCTGAACAAAGAGATCTATGTTTCCTTGAAACTGATGAAGAAAGTCAGGATCGTATATCTCCATGCTGATTTTGACACTTGCTGGAGTCGAGTTAATGAACCTCTTGCTCCCGTCAGGCCTCTGGTTAAAAAGGGCAAAGAAGAACTCAGAAAAGTCTTTTCTGAAAGAAAGCTGGTTTACGACATGATTCCTTGGAAAATCAACAATCCCGAAGGAACACCGATCAAAACCATTGCACGCCAGTTTTGGCTCGAAATCCTCTCTCCCAAATAGTTGCCGTATAGTTTTTGATCGGGATACCATGATTCGGCCAGTAGACATTTTGGTCGGGAGGACCGCTATGCAGACGACAATTCAAGGGATTGAACTTTCAGTTGCGATTTTGATGGATGATTTAGCATCTGCTAAAGAAATCGCGGGTGCTTTAAGACAAAACCAAATTCTCGCCCACCATTATCAAAGCTTGGATGAATTCTGGGTCGCGAGCAAAATGCAGATGCCAGATCTCGTTATTGTCGACGTGACGAAAATGAGCCAAGGGACCATTCAGTTCAAGTCTCACCCCCAAGTGGTAGACGGGTCTCTCGCCTATGCTTTTTACTCTAAGGATGCGACGAAAATTCTCCTTCAATCAACTCTTGGCTTAAACCCAGTCGCCTACATCCATAACGATTCCTCATTAAATGCCCAAATCATGACGATTGTGAAAAGACGTGCAGCAGATTTGCAGCTTAAGCAAACGATGACAGAGATGGAAAATAAGATGCACCGTTTGCAGTCCAGGTCTCAGCGCCTGATTTCTGATCGAAGTGCTGCAGAAGAGTTTCGTGCTCATTTTGAATTTATTCGTAACTTTTCTTCAGAACTTGAAGCAGATTCGGCCAAACAAGATTTTACCATGACTCTCTTGGCGAAGCTAGAAAAGTGGGAAGCCATTGATGGCTACGGAGTCTATGAGCTCAACCAAAGTGGACAAAAGCTTGTGGCCCCAGAAGTCTCTCGAAAAAAATATCATCCTTTTCCTGCTCTATGGTTGGGTCAGACAAATACTGCGGGGATTGAATCGTTTGCTCAGGACATGGCGACGCAAGTGGCGAATGATCTTTTTGATCTTCAGCCAGTCATGCTCAAAGTTCACTCTGGTAGTTCTCACCCTGAGCTGCTCGTTTACATCTCTTTTCGTGAAGAACGCATGGTCAACTTTCCTTGGGATGTTTTTGAGGGGGCCTTGAGTTCTTCTCTTCGACGCTTAAAACTCTTCCAGCAGCTTCCTCATTATTCGACTCAGTTCCTTCCCATGTGGGAGGCCTTAGATACCATGGACAAAATGCAACGGTCAGGAGTTGATGGAGATACAAAAATTGTGTGTCTCTCTTTAATTCCTTTGATCGAAGTGGCAAAAAAACGTACTCAGAATAAATTCTATTGGGCATCCTTTTTTAATGATTTCTTTTTGCAATTAGCAGGAAGACTCCAAAAATCCACCAAGCTCTCACTCATGGGCCCTTGGCATGTTCAGTTTTTTATTCCGCGGGAGAACGTGGAAACAGAAACTCAAATGCTTCAGAGCTTTATTCGTCAGTTCCCATTCTGGAAATTCTTTGAAGATAATTCTCAAATTCTTTCTGAAGACATGATGCCGATCCTGAAATATATTCCGGCGTCATCGGCCCACTACTTGAGAATTTTTGAAAAAGAATTCGAAGACATCTCGGCCGCCACTGAAAACAAGCGCCTCATGATCCAGACTCGTGAGAATCGTAAAGCCACTCTGTAAAATGAGACATTCGAGTTTTCTTGAGATCAATCTGGATTTTCTTGCGCAGAATTTTGGCATGGCCCAAAAGCTTGCTCCGAAGTCTCGCCTTCTTCCGATGGTCAAGGCCGAAGCCTACGGCAATGGTCTAATCCCTATTTCTCAATTTTTTGTCCGCGAATTAGGGGTTAAAAAACTTGGATGTGCCACTCTTGCGGAAGCTTTGAGGGTGGTCCAAGAGTGCCCAGATCTTGACGTTGAAATGATGGTATTTTCAGATACAGAAATTCATCATAAGACTTTTCGTGATGCCTACATAAACCATAACATTACCCCCGTACTCCATCAGGCCAGTGACTTAGAAGTTTTTCTCTCACTGCCTGAGTTTAAAAAAGTTCCGATCGTCATCAAGCTCAACACAGGGATGAATCGCCTGGGATTTTCGATGGAGGAAATTGAACCCTTCATTCCAAGACTCAAAAGTAGGGGCATCGATCACCTCATGACTCACTTTTCGTGCTCATACATGATTTTAAAAGATGGGGATAAGACCCACCGTCAGATGGATGAGTTTATGAGAATCAAAAAACATCTCATCGATGCTGGTGTTCAGGTAAGAGAGACATCCATTTCAAATTCAGGTGCTCTCGAACAAAAGTTTGGAGTGGAAGAAACTTACGTGCGCCCAGGTTTGATGCTCTATGGTCCTCCGAGTGTGCTTGAGCCTCAGCTTTGGCACGGCCATCAGATCTCAAGCCTTAAAACAAAAATTTTAAAAACGTTTGTCGCTAAAAAGGGCACTCCTATTGGTTATGGAATCAACGTCCTGCCACATGACGCTTTTCTGGCGGTTATTCCTCTTGGTTACGCCGACGGACTTGTGACTTTTGCGAGTGGTCTTGAACTCAACATCAAGGGGCTTAAGGCAAAACTCTTTGGCCGCATCAACATGGACATGGCGTTTCTTATGTTTGATCCAAGTGCGTCCGGAAAACTTATGCCAGAGGAACAAATCGAAATCTGGAATCACGAGAATAAAGTTATAACCGACATTGCCACTCAAATGCATACAATCCCTTATCAGTTGATGTGCGCTATCTCTGGTCGAATTCCTAGAATATATAAAGTAAAGTAGAAGCATGATCGTCGCATATTTTGAGAAAAAGATTTCATCTGTAGGAGAAAGTGTTCTAGACATGCTCAATGGTCTGGGAAATTTCACCAATTTTACGATGAAAACTCTCTTCTGGACCTTCAAACCTCCCTTTCGCTGGAAGCTTCTCTTTGATCAGATTTTTTTCATGGGAAATAAATCTGTCTTCATTATTTTTCTCACTTCGAGCTTCACGGGAATGGTTTTTGCCATTCAAATCTACCTCGGGTTTAAGGCAATCAATACAGATTCGTTCATTGGCCCATTGGTGGCGATTGCCCTAGCGAAAGAACTTGCACCGGTGATGACAGGTCTTGTGGTTGCGGGCCGATGTGGAGCTGCGATGGCGGCACAGATCGGGAGCATGAAAGTGACTGAGCAGATTGATGCTTTGGAAGTTATGGGAATCAATAGTTACCAATACCTCGCGGTCCCAAGAATTCTTGGTGCCATGATTTCAATGCCGATGCTTTCCGCTTTGTTTCTCGTCATTGGTTACGGTGGATCTTGGGTCATTGGAG
>JBBQGK010000062.1:0-25872 GCA_038322885.1 Bacteriovoracales bacterium
GCTTCTTCTAGCATGCTAAGTAACACCGGGACATCTTGTTTTTCGACGTTCGTTTTGATTTGTGTTGAACAATAAGGGGATCCTCCTGAAGTTTCTCGTCTAAGAACGGTGCCTAAGCCCATTGCATCTATGCTGTAGCGACTCCTCACTTGACCCTTGAAGGGCTTAAACTTATTTGAACTCGAAGCTATTAGTGTAAAAAATTTTTACACTTTCTTTTGTAATAAGTTCTCAACCCAATCGCCGAAACTAATCTTCCGTTTATGATGATCCTATGAAAAAACTAATTCCCTTCCTTCTTCTCTCCATTTCTCTAACTGCTTGGTCAAAGACCTCGCTGATCATGGATCTCGATGACACCATCAAGATTACTGATTCTGGACATGGTCTTAAAGCGGCGTTCAACGGGATCTTCACAAAAAGGATTTTTTCTGGAATTGATATCCTTTTGACGGCCGAAAAAGCTCAAGGTCAGGGCGATAAGCTCTATCTCGTGTCTTCAACTCCAAAACCTTTATCTGGCCGAGTGGCTGCCCTCATCGAAAAGTATGAGCTTCCGATTGATGAAACAGATCTTCGCAATGTCCTCAAAGAAAATACTCCAACTTTTAAACTCAGAGTGATCCGCGACATCATATCTAAAACAGATGATGATTACATCCTTCTCGGGGATGACGTCATCGTGGATTATAAAGTTTATGATCAAATCAAAGCAGAGTACCCAGACCGGATCAAGGCCATCTATATTCACGTGGTAAAAAATGTTGCGCTCCCGGCCTCATCAACACCGATTTATTCCGCCTTTGATATCGCCGTTCACGAAAATCTCGCAGGTCGACTAGACGCCTCTTCTGTGGACCATGTGGCCGCGAGCATCCTTGATCAAAAGAATTTCAACCGCACGATTCCTTCTTTTGCAAAATGCCCGACTGATCCAACACTCTTTGATTGGCAAAAACAGACTCAATTCTCCGCTGATTCGCAAAAGATCACCGACCTGATCGTGAATGAGTGTACAAAACGTCAGGCTAACTAGTCTGGTCGGGTAAATATTCCTGCAAAGTTTCCTGCTCTTACGATAAAATAAGGGCTCGAAACTTTAAGAAGGAATCGCATGGACCTGACGCATTTAATTTCCCAAGAAGATCTCATTAAGAATCGTCACAAGATTAAAAAAATTTTTTTCTACCGCATCTGTGGTGCGGGCATGGGCCCTGCTGCCGTTTTGGTTAAACAAGCTGGCTTTGACGTAGAAGGTGCTGATTCAGCTTTCTATCCTCCGATGTCGACCTTTCTTGAAACCACAGGAATTCCACTTCATAAGCTCGATGCTGTTACTCCTGAGTTTTTAAAAAAATATGATTTGATCGTGGTCGGTAATTCAGTCTCGGGAAAGCTCGAAACGGCCCGCATGATCGAGAAGACCGGAGTACCTTTCACATCTTTTCCTTCGGCGATCGGCTCTCTGGTCCTGAAAGAGAAAGATGTTGTAGGTATTGCGGGAACTCACGGTAAGACAACCACAACTTATTTCATGACTCAGCTTCTGGAAAAACTAAACCAGAATCCCGGCTCACTCATCGGCGGGATCATTGATGGCCGCGAGCCTTCAACTCTTGGTGATAAGTATTTTGCGATTGAAGCCGACGAATATGACTCTGCTTACTTTCACAAAATTTCCAAGTTCCGCCTTTATGAGATGAAACATCTCATCCTCACATCATTAGAGTTTGATCACGCTGATATTTTTGCATCAGTTGAAAAGATCGAGGATGAGTTTCGCGATGTTCTCCCTAAGATGAAGACCATCATCTTTAACCAGGAATATCCTTCTGCGATGAAGCTTTATAAAGAATACAAGAAGAGCAACGACCAGAAATGGTTCCTCTACGGCAAGGGGTCTGACATAGGCCCGCACCATGTGAAGACATTTGAAACGGGTTCAACGTTTTCCGTTAAATGGAATGGTGAAACGATTCCATTCGAATCATCTGCCGTTGGTGAACACAACATCCTGAATCTCACGAGCTGTATCGTGTTTCTCCTTGCGGAAGGTTTCAAAGTCGAAGATGTGCAACGAGCTTCCAAAACAATGGAAATGGTAAAACGCCGCCAAGAAGTTCGCGGTAAGTATCACGACATGGTCGTGGTTGATGATTTTGCTCACCACCCACGTGCTATCACGGTTACGATGGAAGCGATTCGTGCACGCTTTAAAAACAAAAAAATTATCACAGTGTTCGAGCCGATCTCGGCCACGGCCAGAAGCTCGATCTTTCAAAATGAATTTCGCGACTCTCTCGCTGCATCTGATAAAGTGATTATCGCCAAGGCCGATCTCGCTACTACCGCTCTCAACGGATCAGATCTCAATGGTGAACAACTTGCCCGTGAGATTTCAGAAAAAGGCAAACCTTCAGTATGTGTCAGCAAGCTCGACGATCTTCGTAAGGCGATCGATAAATTCGAAGAGAAAGATTCTGTTCTCCTGATATTAAGTAACCGCACATGCCTTGGACTTTGGGAGTCGAACTTTGTTCAAGAGCTTAAGCCTTAATCTCGCGATCATCATCGCCACGACCTCTCTCACAAGTTGTGCGAGCACTCCTCTCAAATGGGAAGGGGAGATGCCCCAGCATGTAAAGAGTTACATGGAAACTTTTGATCATTTCCGCGAGAAGATTTGTGTACCGAAGGCCGAGTCCATCTATACTGAATATTTAAAGCAGTACCGCGGAACTGGATACTGGATTCCGGAATTAAATGGCAATGTGGATGTTGAAAGTATTAAGTCTCTCTTGCCGGAGATGGAAAAAAAACTTGGATGGATCCGCGAACAAAAAAAGAAAATTCAGACTGGATCTTTTCCTTCAAAGGGCATCACCCAGAATCTTCGCTTCCTTTTGAACCGTCTTCTCGCACTCAAAAAGTCCGAACTCGATCCTAGTGAAGAAGTCAGGACCCGCGGCCGAGTTGAATCACTCAAGCTTCAAAACCAGCTCCAGAAAGAATACGAATCCTTGATTCATAGATTGAGCTTTGAAACAAACTATCACTATCCGATTGATCATCTGAAAAACCGTAAGGTCCATGATCAATACCGTGAAAAAGAAGATCTCGAATCCACCAAGATCGCTAACTACACTTTCCTCTACCGAAAACTCCTCGAAGACGGTGCCTACTACAAAGACCACACTGGTTCAGATATTTATTTGCGTACCACTTTGGATACCCTTCACTACGAACTCCTTCAGCACGACTTCTACTTAACTGAGGACGCACGTTTTGATCTTGAATTTGTTTTGGGGAAGATCGAGGTTGAGCTTTCTCGCGGTAAAGCGAAAATGTTAGAACGCCTAACAGAATGGGAGGCCCGTACCGAGCGTACGTTTAATTTTTATTCGTCTCTGACTCTTCCTGAGAATGAGAAGTCTAACCGCGAGCTTGTGATAGAGCATAACGTAGCGACTGAGCGGCTTAAAAATTTTGTTTATGAGAAGCAGGCCGAGGTTTATAACTATTGGCTCCACCAACCAGAACTCACCCGCGCGATTTTTGTTCTCGAGACCATTCTTCTCAATGAAGTGGGAAATGTTGATGGCAAAGATGCGCTTGAGCGCATGGACGTGGCCCGGGTTGTGATGAACAGGCTTGATAAACCAAAGTATCTTTCGATTGGGCCCAAAGAATTTATCTATCCCTATCTTAAAAAACTCACCTCTGAGAATAGTATCAAGAGTGAGAAGTGGCTTAATGCTCTCTTTAAACAAGGCGAGTTCTCTTTCACGTATTATTATCTCTCTGGAGTGGTGAATATTTTTTGCCCGGATGAGGCCGCGGGAGCAAAAAAACTTCGCGCTCAAAATGTCGAAATAGCTCTGCAAGTCCTCAAAGAAACTCCGACCTCTTTTAAAACGACCCGCTACTTTTCCCGCGCCAGCATGATCGGACGAATCCACATGGATTCAATCTGGGAAGACTACATTCCTTATCCTGAACGACCAGGACTCCTGGCCGAAGGACAGGAAAAGCTAACGGCTGCCTTTAAAAAAGGAAACTATACTTATTTATATTCCTTCAAAGATCCTGCCTTTCAGATCTTTCAAGTCGTCGAGATTGACGGTGCAAACTACGCTCTTGGAGAAGAAAAAGGTGTTCGCCTCTTTTTCTATCACCGGAATCCTCACTATTTTCGCTATTTCACTAAAACCGAAATCTAGTTTTCGTTGTAAAAGTCGCATCAAAGGGGTATAAACCCGCCTAGCTTATTATTTATTTAGTCCGCCTTTGTAAGGAGCACGCTTATGTTGAAAGATTATATGTTTACCTCTGAATCTGTAACTGAGGGACACCCAGACAAAATCGCGGACCAGATTTCTGACGCCGTTCTCGATGCCATGCTCGCGCAAGACCCTAAGTCTCGCGTGGCTTGTGAAACTTTGATCACAACGGGACTTGTCGTTGTTGCCGGTGAAATCACAACTGGTGCTAACGTTGATATTAACGAAATCGTTCGTAAGACCATTAAAAAAATTGGTTACGACCACTCTGATAAAGGTTTCGACGCCAGCACTTGTGGTGTGACCATCGCTGTTGGTAAGCAGTCTCAGGATATCGCTGTGGGAGTGAACGAAGGCGAAGGCAAATTCCTTGATCAAGGTGCCGGAGACCAGGGTCTCATGTTCGGTTACGCGATCAACGAAACTGAATCTCTCATGCCGATCACGATCGATCTCTCACACAAGCTTGCTAAGAAACTCGCAGAAGTTCGCCACAACGGAACAATGAAAGATCTCCGCGCTGATGGGAAGACTCAAGTGACGGCCCAGTACGTAGACGGAAAACTCACTCGCATCGATGCGATCGTGGTTTCTACTCAACACGCTGAGAGCATGACTCAGAAACAAATCGAAGAAGGTGTGATGGAAGAAGTGATCAAAAAGATCGTTCCAACTCACTTGATCGATAAGAATACAAAATACTTCATCAACCCAACTGGCCGCTTTGTTATCGGTGGACCAATGGGAGATGCAGGTCTCACGGGTCGCAAAATCATCGTTGATACGTACGGTGGCCACGGTGCTCACGGCGGTGGGGCGTTTTCTGGAAAAGATCCTTCTAAAGTCGATCGTTCAGCAGCGTATGCTGCCCGTCACATTGCTAAAAACGTTGTGGCCGCTGGTCTCGCTGACCGCGCTCTCGTTCAAGTCGCCTATGCCATTGGTGTCGCAAGACCGATGTCACTTTTGATCGATACTTTCGGAACTTCAAAAGTTGATGAGAAAAAACTCACAGCTGCGATCAACGAAATCTTTGATATGCGTCCGAAGGCGATCATTCAGCGCCTGGATCTTCTGCGTCCGATCTATTCTGAGACAGCTGCCTATGGCCACTTCGGAAGAAGCTCAGGTTCTGGCTTCACTTGGGAAAAACTTGACCAGGTCGAGAAGCTTAAGAGCATGTTCTAAACAACCGATAGGGAGGAAGTATGCTTGAAATATACTTCCTCGCTCGCCACACTCCTTTCTGGGCCGTACCTCTGATGGTGCTCTCAGCAGAATTTGGTTATGTTTTGTGGCTCAAAAAGAAAAAAAAGAAAGCCTATTTCTGTTTAGTGATCTTTTTAGTCGGATTTTTCTCTGTGAGTTTCTATGCTTGGGCCGGTGGACCTGAAAAATCTGTCCAAGTCATCAAAAAGTACCACCTCCACCGCGAGTAAAAAACAAAGTCTTACATTTGACACCCCCTTCTTAAACTAACGATATTGTTCAATTTAATTCGAGTCTAAAAATTGACACCACCGTTTGGGCTTTAGTAAATTAAGGCTTCTTCCGGAGGAACAAATGGACGACATGAATTACCTTCATCAAAGTTTTGATGGGTCAAAAGCTGCGGCTCTTCCACCAGTTATTATTGTGGAAGATGACAAGCTCTTAGGCCTCTCACTTAAAAAGTACCTCGAGCAGACCTTGAAGCTCGACGTCGAGCTCTATCACAGTTCAGAGGATTGCCTTTTGAACTTCGCCCGCAATCACGCCAAGGATGTCCCATTTTGTCTGGTCACAGATATCAGTCTTGAGCAGGGGTCTGATGGACTTCTCTTGATCGATATCTTGAAGGACAAGGGCTTCTCTTTTGTATCGATTGTGATGACGGGATTTGCCTCGATTGAGACAGCGATTGCTGCCACGAAAAAAGGTGTCTTCCACTACCTCACAAAACCGTTTGAGCTCGAAAATCTTAAAAAACTTGTTAAAGACGCTCTTCAAACAAAACTTCACGCCAATCTTCCGAGAGATATTCTCTCAGAAGGCAGCAGTGTTTTTGATGAGGACCGTCCGAAATCAATTCGTACCCGTTTAGATCGTCCTCAGGCCGAGGATTTTTTCGAAGGCATGATCGGACGCTCGAAAGTGATGAAAGAAGTTTTCGATCGCATCGGAAAAGTTTCTCGCACGGATTCAACGATCCTCATTATGGGAGCGTCTGGAACGGGTAAGGAGCTTGTGGCCTCTGCCATCCACCGCTTATCTATACGTGGGGATAAAAATCGCATTTCCGTCAATTGCGGCGCAATTCCAGCGGATCTGCTCGAGAGTGAGCTCTTTGGACATGTTCGTGGTGCTTTTACCGGAGCGATTTCGAGCCGCAAAGGCCGTTTTGAGCTCGCTCAAGGTGGGACCATTTTCTTGGACGAGATTGGTGACATGCCTGCTCTTCTTCAGGTCAAACTTCTTCGCGTTCTGCAAGAGCGCCAGATGGAACCGGTGGGATCAGAAGAACTTGTGAATATTGATGTGCGCGTGATCGCGGCCACTCACCGTGACCTCGAGAAGGCCGTGGCCGATGGTAAATTCCGCGAAGATCTGTACTATCGCCTGAATGTGATTCCGATAAAAATGCCGGCCTTAAAAGAGCGCCGTGATGATATTCCTCTTCTCATAGCTCACTTCTTGGACCGTTTTGTTTCGGCAGATCGCTCTAATGAGATCAGCTTCGCTCCGATGACCATGGAACTCTTGATCGGTTATGACTGGCCAGGAAACGTGCGTGAGCTTGAAAACGTGATCGAGCGGATGGTGATCTTGCGCGGAGGAAATGAAATTCTCCCGGAAGATTTACCAGCGAAAATTTTCAGATCAAATCCATTGGCGACCCATCACTATAAAACACTCTTTGATTTGCCAGAGCCGGGCGTGGATTTGAAACAAATCCTATCCGACATTGAGGATTCGTTGATCCTTCAGGCGATGACGAGGACGCGTGGGAATAAGAACCAGGCGTCGAAGTTGTTAACTTTGAACCGGACGACGTTGATTGAGAAGATGAAGAAGAAGAATTTAGAACTCTAGTGAAAAGGCTCCTTCGGGAGCCTTTTTTTTGATCGAGTGTCACTTTGATCCCGCGAACTCTGTAAGAAGCGAGGCCAGATAAGGGCTATCTTACCTCTAAGTCATCTTTATAACCGAGCCAAAAAGCACCTTTGACGAGAACCTAGAATGGGCCTATTTCTATTCTATGGATAATCTTAAGACCAATTCAGTATTATGGGTTTGCGTGATTATGCTCACACTTTTACTTGTGAGCTTTCGATACCTTTCGCTCTAGTTCTAGTTTGACTTCTTTTTCTGCTCAGAGTTTCGAATCGATTCACGAATAAAATACTTAATCACCTTATTGCGTTCTGCTCCGCCTAGAAGGGCCCTCAGATCTTCGTGCAAGCCCTCATCGTAGATCATAGAGTTGGCACTGCCTGGGCCATTCTCGACACGAGCAAGGATGCGCTCAAGAGATCCGGCCGCCTTATTCATTCTATCCATTGCTGCATTTACATTTTTCACGGCTTGCCCAGCATTTGCTTGTTTAACTTCAGACATAACTTGATCCAAATGGCCGGAAGCTCGATTCAAAGAGTTCACCATCTCGACCACTTTCTTTCCATCATCAAGGCCCGTGAGGATGCCATCGATTTTCGCCATGATTCTTTCTGTGATTGAAGCGATGGTATCGCCCTTCGTAAGAATTTTTTTGAAGTCAGAGTTTTCTTCGGACACAAGAATATCCTTGTGAGGGCGAAACATCGCGGTCTCGCGGGTACCTTTGTAAATTTCTACGAACTTATCACCCACGAGTCCGGCGGTAGAGATCGAAACTCTTGAGTCTTGTTTAATCCACTTAAGCTGATCGGCCAGGATTTCCATGGTGATCTCAACTTCGTCTTCTGAAATAATGGAAATTTTTGTGACCGAGCCAATTTGAATTCCTTTGAGTTCGACGTATGAACCTACCTTGAGCGCCGAAACGTTTCCTACCCGGGCCATGATATCAACTTTGGGATTAAAAATTGAGTTCTGCTTTCCGATGCTGACGACCATAACGAGAAGAACGATCACAAGCCCCGTGACGAAGACTCCTACTTTGAGGAGGTTCTTTTGATCTTTTTGTCTCATTTTCATAATGACTTCCTAGTGTCCGGTAATAAAACTTTGTACAAATGGGTCGCTACTTTTCTCAATATCTTTCCAGGTACCTTCAAAGGCGAGGCGACCATCCTTTAAAATAATAAATCGATCACAGATTCGCGACGCGGCCGGGATATCGTGGGTGACAAAAATACCCGAGGCCCCACGAGCGCGAGCAACTCTCATGACTTCTAGAACCATTTCGACGTTCACTGGATCAAGGCCCGCGGTTGGTTCATCGTAGAGAAGGATATCTGGATCAAGCGCCATTGAGCGCGCGAGCCCAACACGCTTTTGCATTCCGCCCGATAAGTCAGAAGGCATCTTATCTCGGGCCTCGTCCATCTTCACGATGCGGAGAATCTCCATGACCTTCGCCGAGACTTCTTCCTCTTTCATTTTTGTGTGCTCAAAGAGGGGATAGGCAACGTTTTCGAAAACAGAGATCGAATCAAACAGAGCACCACTCTGAAAGGAGTAAGAAATTTTTGTACGAATGGGAAAAAGCTTCTTCTCCGAGAGATTATCAATTCTTCTTCCGCGATAAGAAATTTCACCCTTATCAATTTCTTCGAGACCAATGAGGGAGCGCAAGAGAACAGATTTTCCTGTCCCTGAGTTTCCAAGGAGTCCCAGGATCTCGCCCTGGTTTAAATCAAAGCTGACATCCAGGTGGATGGGTCTTCCATCGTAAGCTTTAGCCATATTTTTAACGGTGAGGATTTTTTCCATATTAATCAAACAGAAGGATTAAAATTTTACTTAAAAAGAAATCGGAAATGAGAATGATAATGGAGGTTCGTACCACGACCCATGTGGTGGCGGTTCCCACCCCTTGAGTTCCTTCGTGAGTTTGAAACCCCCGGTAGCAGGCGAGGAGAGAGATTACGAGTCCGAAGATTGCACACTTGCCCATGCTCCCGAAGATATCAGCGAGCTTGATCGTATTGAGAACTTTATTGAAATAAAAACCGGAAGGAATTCTAAATTCAAGTTGAGCGATCACGAGACCGCCTAAGATTCCCATGAAGGCCGAGAGAGTTGCGAGGAGCGGAAGTGAGATCACACTGGCGATGACTCGTGGAACGACGAGCACGCGGATTGGTGAAGTACCAAGGGCGCGAATCGCGTCCACTTGTTGAGTCACGTTCATAGCACCTATTTCAGCGGCCATGCCGGATCCAATTCGTCCGGCGATCAAGAGAGAGGTAAAGATAGGAGCGAGCTCGCGCACGAGAGAAAGTGAAACGATGGCAGGCACGTAAAGGGCCCCTCCGAATTTTTCCAGGCCGTAGCCGAACTGGAGAGTCATCACGAGACCTGTCACGAAGCCGATGACGATTGAAATAGAAAGTGAACCGGCACCGAGTTCAATCATCTGCTCGAAGAATCGTCCCCAGTAAAAAGGTTTACTGAAAGTACTCTTCAACGTTTCTTTGAAGAGCCAGGTCACCTCACCAACAATTCTTAAATGGCCTTTAGTGGAGCTGATCATTTGAAGACCACAGAACTTAAAAATTTATCAAAGTCTGCGACTCGGTCGCCGGTTTTCTCGATGGGAGTGATGGCAACAAAATCAAAATAACAATTATCACGACGTGTGTTTAAAAGATGGAGCTCGACATCGACGCCGTCTACTTTGCCCATGCCTTCGAGGCGGTAAGCTTCGCGATTATTGAAGGTAGTATAGTCACCTTTCTTGGATTGGAAATTACCAATGGCGCGGAAAGTTTTATGCGCGAGCCTCTCTAGAGTCTGATCTTGAAACTCATTGCAGAAACTATTTGAGAGTTGAATGCGGCCATCGAGTTTGTTCTCGAAAACATAATCGGATCGATTTTCTTTTTTCAGTTCAGACCAATCAGGCGAGTCGAATTTGATGGTGTAGTATTTGTCCTTGGCCGTCTTTGGTCCTTCTGAATTGAAGAATAAAGAACAACTCGACAAAAATAGAAGAAGAATGAATCTCATAGCAAACTGGTTCCAACAGGTAATAGTGAAATTATTTTAAAATATTGATAACCCAATGGATACTGTGAAAGTGTCAAAATTCGGACTGGACTTTTTTGCCCATGGGTAAAATTTGTCTTTGGGATTTCTAAATCTAGGCTACACTGATTTAGAGTAGGAAAAAAGATCCACATGATGTGGCTCTTCGAATGCGTTAAGACAGGAAGTCTTCACAAATGTTCAAGCTAGCCCGCCTTATTACTCTCTTTTATGTGGTTGCCGTCTGCGGCACTCTCTCGGCTTTGGCCGACGTAATTGATCAGGAAAGCTTCAAGACTCACTTGAGATGGAATCTCTTGGTGCCGAGAGATCAATTTAATGTGATCAAGCGCGGTCAGAATCTTCATCTTGAAACAGTAAACCTTCAATTGTTTGAAAATCTCGCGGGTGAGCTCGCAAAAATTAAACCGAATGACCAATACATTCAAAGCATCTCGTATTCTAAAGATAATTTTCCAGCAACTCCAGCCACGGTCATCATTAAATTGAAAGATCCGACCGTTGAACTCTTTTCTTTTTACCGTGATGCCGACAAAAAATACATTTTGGATTTCTGGATTAACGCAGATCTTGTATCGGAGAAGTCTACTCCGACTGAGTTCAAAGCGCCTCTGCCTTTGCCAGTGGAAAAGCAGAAGAAGACAAATCTTCTGAATGCAAATATTTCCGATCTCCCTCCAACAAATCCTCTATTAAATCGAAACAGCAAAATACTTCCTATCGTCGAAGTGACCAAGGAAATTGTCGAAGAACCCGGACCAAATCCTGAGTATCGTGACATCCGCTACGGAGCAAGTTTCATCTGGGATTACGCTCCAATGATTCCTCAGTTAGACAAAGACATTAACCTGGCCGCCAAAATTCCGGATTCGCTTTATACGATTAAAGATCGCGAAAATCTGGATGATCCAAAAGAGGCGCACCTCCAGCTCAACATCAATTTCTATCGCGCAGAGAAGTGGGGACTCTTAAACAAGTCACTCACTCTCTATGAGAAAAAATACGGTCGTGACTCCAACCATGTCATGCTCGAGTTCATCAAGGCCAACGCCCTCTTGCGCGGGAATCTCGCCAAGCCTAATCGGGGTATTACTCAGTCGGCGATGGTGATGCTCGATAACATCAAGGATCTCACGACCGATTATGATTTGAAGTCGGCGATCTTTCGTTACCTCGTTCAATACAATGTGGATGTGCATGATTACGTTCGCACCCTCGAGCTCTCAAAGCAGTTTTTTGTTGAGGCCCGGGGAGAGTTTGACCAGACGATGGTGATTCAAAGTGCTCTCACGATTCTTCATGCACTTGCCGAACTCAAACAGGCCGACAAAATTGAAGAATTTCTCTCCGATAAAAAGCTCTCCGCCATTCTGCCTCCGCAAATGGGAATGGCCTATTTAACGTATGCTATGCTCTCAAAAGGCAGATCGAAAGAAATTCTCTCTCGCTATAAAGCGGTTGAAAAATCTCTCACGAAACCTGTTCATCCTGCAATTCTTTATAACGTGGCGGAAAGTTTCTTTCGGCACGCCGACTACGAGATGGCATTGAAAGTTTATGATGAGTTCATAACAACTTATTCCTATCTCTTGAACGCTCCTTATGCTCGGCTTCGACTGGCAATGGCCTACGAACTTTTAGATCGTCCAGCCGACCAGAATCTTGTTCTCTATAAAAATGCCATTGATCGTTCAACCTCTGCTGAAGTTCGCTATGAAGCAAAACTCAGGTATGTCGGAATGAGAATTGATCGTAAGCTCAAGCTCTCAGATGGGGACCGCGAAACAGAAGTGTTTCTTGAGCAATCTCCGGATGAAACGAAGGCCCTCAATAAAGATTTAAAGAAACTTCTTTGGCTTGTTCGCCTTCGTGTGTTCATCGTCGAGAAGAAGTTTGATGATGCTCTCTCGTACCTTACAACGATTCCTCTCGATGCGATGAAGCCAGCAGAGCGCCGAGTATATGAAGGGGACGGAGCGGAAATTGTATTTGGTCTTATGCAAGAAGCTTATCTCAAGGAAGACTACGCAAAAGTCGTGAAACTCTGGGAAGTCTACAAAGACAAGTACGAGAACAAAGTGGCGAAGAATCTTTATATGAACTTCGTCGTTTGCGGATCTTTTATTAAGCTTGGTCTCTTTAAGAGTTATGATCGTGCTCTGACGAGTTTTAAGAGTGTGAGAGGGGAAGAAGCTAGAAATTTCCCGGTTTGGGTTGACCGTGTAAAAACAACAGATCTCGATCAGATGATTGAAGAACTTAATCTTATTCGTCTTGTGGTGGATGCAAATTGGACAGAAGCTGGTCTCAAGCTGGCCTCATATCCAGTGTCACTTAGGGACTCAATCAACTATGCATACTATCGTGGTTTGATCCTCTTTCATGAGAAAAAGTACACCGATGCCATCCTCGAATTCGAGAAAGTTTTGGTCAGACAGAACCCGAGAAATCAACTCACTCCGAGGCAAACGGCTGACCTTCTCATGGGTTATGTGGAGTCTCTCTATCAGTTAAAAGACCAAGAAAGATTCAAGACTGTGGTGAAGGCATTGGCCGAAGATGTCGACCGTTCAACTTCGGCACCGATATTGAATATATCGGAGCGAATCAACTACCTCCGTATCGAAGCATACGCGGGGGACGCGAATCCCGACTGGAAGGAATTGGAAGAGATGACAAAAGGTTTCAGAGAGAAATTTGTGAAATCTCCTTACAAGTCCCGCATCGGTTACCTCTATGGTGTATCATTGATAAAGAACTCGAAATTGCCAGAAGGCAGAGACGTTCTTAATCGATTGACGACAGATAAAGATGTTCCTTCTCACATTAAGGAAATGTGCCGGAGTGAACTTGTGACATTGGAATTGATCGAAAAAAAGTTATAACCGCGAACCACACTTAACAACGGACAGGAGGTCTAATGTTATCATCAGGTTTAGTACTCGTAGGGAATCACCCTAAATTTAACACCGCTCTTGAGACAGCTCGTAACATTGCTGTCACTAAGACTCCTGTTCTGATCTCCGGTGAGGCCGGCTCAGGAAAGAAGGCCTTAGGTGCTTACATCCATGGAAATTCGGCACGTAAAAATGCTCGAATCGAAATCGTGGACTGTAGTGATGATGCTCGCATGGTTGAAAAAATCGTTCTCGGATACCGTGATGATGAAACAGGACGTTTCAATCGTGGTGTTCTAGAAGTTGCCAATTCTGGTACGGTTATTTTTGCCAACATTGATGCACTGGATGAAAGTTTTCAGAAACGCCTGTATACTATTCTTCAAGAGCTTCCAGATTATGAATTAGATGTCCGCATTGTTGCGACGACTTCTAAGAATCTTTCGAAACTTGTTGGTGCTGGTAAGTTCTCTCGCGCTCTTTATACATACTTCAGCGGAGCTTCGATCGACATGATCGCCCTTCGTGAAAGAGGGACAGACGTGGAGTTGATTGCTCGGCACTTTATTTCTGAATACTCTGCTCAAAATGAAGGCAGCAGTGCCATCAATCTTTGCTCTGAGGCCGCTCGCAAGCTCTCTGACTACAACTGGAATCACAATCTCTCTGAACTCCGCTCATTCATCCACAAGACTCTTTCTAACATGGAAGGCGACACACTTAACATCGCTGCGATTGAAGCCGGCGAGCGTAAAGTGGAATTCACAACTTCCGAGATGGATGAAGATGGTTTGAAACTTATGTCTCTCAAAGATGCTGAGAAACTTTTGATCAAGAAAGCTCTCGTGTTTACTTCTGAGAACAGAACTCAAGCGGCTAAAATCCTCGGAGTTTCTATCCGTACTCTTCGTAACAAAATTAATGAGTATCGCACTGAAGGCACAGTTTACTTTGTGAACTTGCGCTAGGGCTTTTAGCTTTTAAAAGTATGTTGGAGTTGACATGGACGTGAACGACAAAACACTTAAAGCGCTGACGACGGCGTTGAATTTTCGGGAGATGAGACAAGAGCTCACTACGAGTAACATCGCTAACGCCAACACGCCTGGGTACAAGGCCAAGAAATTGGACTTTGAAGAAGCTCTTGCGCGCGCTTTGGATGTGGATGGAAACATGCATATGAATGTCAGTGATGACAGACATCATAACGTGGGGAACGGGGGATTTAATAACCTCGAACCTGAAATCTACGACAATCCAAATGGTGTTGTTTCTGAAAACGGAAACACAGTCGACGTCGAAGCCGAGATGGCGATCATGAACGAAAACAAATTGATGTACGACACTTTGGTTCAGTTGATTAACAAGAAGATGGGGATCATGAGATACGCCATCAATTCTGAGAAGTAAGGAGTCCTGAATGGATTTGCTTTCAAGTCTTAAAATTAGTGCTTCTGGGCTTGCCGCTCAGAGGAAGAGAATTGAGGCCCATTCATCGAACATTGCCAACGCGCAAACCACGCGTACTGCCGAAGGCGGTCCGTATCGTCGCAAGGAAGTTGTGTTTGGTTCTGAACCAGCTCGCAGTGAGTTCTCAGAAATTCTCGAAGGAGAGCTTGCTGAGAACGCCCAGACGGTTCACGCTACGGAAGTGATTCATACAGATAAAGTGATTTATAAGCATGATCCTACTCATCCTGATGCAAATGCTGAAGGATATGTGGCCATGCCGGATATCAATACCATGACCGAAATGGCAAATATGATGGAAGCTCAGCGAGCTTATGAATCAAACATCACGGCCATGAACGTGACTAAACAGATGGCACAAAAGACGCTCGAAATTGGGAGAGGTAACTAATGGCCATTAAGGACTTAGGAAGCTTCGCCAATACTCTTGGCACAAGTGATGCAAGAGGATGGTCACGATCGGTCGACAACGACAAGAGCTTTGATATTGAAATGCCTAATGGTGGAGTGAGTGCACCTGGAGAAAATAAATCTTTCGGTGAGTTTCTCTCTGATTCAATCTCCAAGGTCAATTCGATTCAAAATGAAGCGAACGTGGCGATGGAAAAATTAGCAAGTGGCGAGAGCCAAAACTTGCACGAGACTCTGCTCGCGGTCGAGAAAGCAGACATCGCGTTTCGGACGATGAACCAGGTGAGAACCAAAGTCATCGATGCGTACCGTGAGATCATGAAGATGCAAATCTAGTTTAGGATGAACTGGATGACCATAGAATCAGGAGGATTCTTTGAATAGTGTAGTACAAAACTTATTAGACTTTTTTAAGTCACTCGACATGTACCGAAGACTCGGGCTTGTTGCGATATCAGGAATTCTGATTGCCATTATGGCAGGAATTATCATCTGGTCTGGAAAGACAGATTATAAAGTTCTCTATACCGATCTCACCAAAGAAGATTCGGCCACTGTTGCTCGTATGCTTGAAGAAGGAAAAATTCCTTATCAAGTCGGAGACGATGGAAAATCCATCAGGGTCCCTGAGGACATGGTTGATATCTGGCGTTTAGAGATCGCGAAAAAAGGTGTAAACTTCACTGGAACTGTTGGCTACGAAGTTTTCGACAAACAGGCCTTCGGTACAACATCATTTGTTCAAAAAATTAATAAGCAGCGCGCTCTCGAGGGCGAACTTACTAAAACCATCATGCACATCAAAGGTGTGACACGCGCTCGTATCCACCTTTCAATCCCTGAATCATCTCCCTTTGTATCTGAAAGAAAACCGCCAAGTGCTTCCGTTGTTCTCGATGTTGAACGTGGAGTATCGATGACCAGCGATGAGGTCAAAGGTGTTCAATCTTTGATCAGTTCATCAGTGGATGGCATGCGCTCATTTAACGTTGTGGTGATCGACTCTCGCGGTAAGAAGCTCTCTGAAAACGATGGCGATAGCATGTCGACAGAAACAGCTAACCGCATGGCGCTTGAAACTCGTTTAAACTCACAATACGAAAAGAAAGTTGAAGAAATCCTCTCGCGCGTGATCGGCGAAGGGAAAGTCATTGCAAAAGTATCTATCAAAATGGACTTCACTGAAAAGATAGAAACTCAGACGGCTTACGATCAAGAGAACTCGGCCGTGATTTCTGAAGTTCGTAACGAATCAAAAATGGTGGGGGTTCGTCCATCACCACAAGGGATTCCGGGAGCACGCTCTAACCTTCCGGGTGAAGCACCTCAACCAGGTATTCCGGAAACCCGTAACGATGTTGATAAGTCACTCGTGACGAGAAACATGGCGGTTCCTTCAACGATCACAAAATCAAAAAAGCCAACTGCTGAAATTCAGAACATGTCTGTGGCCGTCATGGTGGATGGAAAGAAAGTTACGATCCGGGATAAAGCAGGTCAGGCCGTTTTAGATGACGAAGGAATTCCAACGTCAAAGTATCAGGCCTGGTCGGAAGAAGAACTCCAGAACTTCCAACAAATTGTGTCTAGCTCACTCGGCATTAGTGCCCAGCGTGGCGATAAACTCGTGATTAAGAACATGGAGTTTGCGACAGAAGATCTTTCAGAAATGGAAGCGATCATGAGAGCTCGCGAGAACCGCGAACTCATGAAGAATATCGTGAAATACCTTTTGATCGGTGCGATCATTTCTCTTTTCTTCTTCATGGTTGTTCGTCCTTTCATCCAGTGGCTCACAGAGAACTCGGTGGAGTCGATCGAAGACTTCTTACCTAAGACGATTGAAGAACTTGAAAAGATCCAGGCCAACCAACGCCTTCCTGGACTTGAAGATGTATTGCCAACCCTGGATGACAAGTTGAATCCAGAGAAGATCGAAGGGAATATGATTCGTGAAAAAATCATTTCTCTCGTAGAAGCTAACCCTGCCAAAGCGGCACAGGTTGTGCATGACATGATTCATGCAGCT
Source organism: Bacteriovoracales bacterium (assembly GCA_038322885.1). GTDB lineage: Bacteria > Bdellovibrionota > Bacteriovoracia > Bacteriovoracales > Bacteriovoracaceae > Peredibacter. Next base: position 17,280 of record JBBQGK010000062.1, read on the forward strand.
GAATCAAATAAAGAGATTGCTTAATTATATAGGAGTCGAGTGTGGCTGAAGAAAATGCAAGTTTAGACCCTGAAGTCCAGTTTGCCCTCTTATCAGGACAAGAGAAAGCGGCGATCCTGCTTTCTTCCTTGGGACCGACGACAACAAAGTTGATCTTCAAACACATGAAGGACAACGACGTTAAACGAATGATTAATTCCATGTCGACGATTACGAAGTCGCCCATCTGGATGGTGAAAAGAGTTCTTGAAGAATTCTATTCTTCTTTGAACGAAGATTCGGAACTTCTTTTCTCGGAGAACAAAGGTCGCGAATTCATCTTGGGTACACTCGGAGAAGACCGCGCAAAACAACTCTTGGGCCAGATCGTGGATGTTGGAAGCAACAACACTCTCGAGTCTCTCGAGCTTGTGGATACAAGAACTCTCGCCAACTTCCTTATCAACGAGCATCCACAAACGATTGCTCTTATCTGTGCTCACTTACCGGTCGAGAAGAAAGTAGATGTTCTTCGCAAGCTTCCGGAAGGGTTGCAGGCAGAGGTTGTTCTTCGTGTGGCGAACCTCGATTTCGTATCGCCAGAACTCATTGCTCAACTCGACGATGTTCTCAAAACAGAACTTTCAACTCTTGGCTCGATCGATACGCAACAACTTGGTGGTGTGGAGCCGATCGCCGACATGCTCAATCTCATGGACAAGACTTCAGAGAAAAACATCATGGCGCGCGTGGAAGAAAAAGATCCGGAACTCGCAGAAGAGATCAGAAAACTCATGTTCGTCTTCGAGGACTTGGTTTACGTCGACGATCGCGGTATGCAAGAGCTCCTCAAGGTGGTCGACAATACAAAACTTGTTACCGCTCTCAAGACAGCTCCGGACGAAGTACGCAACAAGCTCTTCAAGAACATGTCAGCTCGAGCAGCGGGACTTCTCAAAGAAGATTTGGATGCCATGGGGCCTACGAAGATTTCCGATGTGGAGAAAGCTCAACAAGAAATCGTGCAGCAGCTTAAAGACCTTGAAGCCAAAGGTAAGGCGCTTATTTCTCGCGGTGGTGAAGGCGATTCATTCGTATAAAGGTAAAGTAGAATATGAGCAAACAGCGGCAAGCAGAAATAAAAAACTTCTCTTTCTCGGATCTGAACTCAGATCACGTAGTGGGTGGTTCGAAGTTTCAAGCCTTCAGTTTTCAGAACCTAGGTTCGGGTGAAGACAAAGGCCGTGTGAGCGATGAAGTAGTTCGTCAGGAAAGAACCTTCGAGAAAAAAAATAATTTTCGAATCGATGAGAAAGTTCGTCAGTCTCGCGGTCTTGCTGGACAGGAACAGAGTGACACAGAAAAAAAGATTAATGAAGAAGTTGAACGTCGTCTGACAGAGTCATTTGAAGCAGCTTACAAGGAAGGCCTGGAGAAAGGTCGTCTTGAAGGGAAGTCTGAATCTCTCGAGCAATTTCAAGAAGCCCTGGATGAAAAGTTAAGTGATTTCTCAGCTCAGTTGCTCGAAGTTCAGAAACAATCTGAAAACCTCTATGCAAAAAACCGTAAAGACATCTATGAGTTCATCAAAAGGTTCACCAAGTGGATCGTGATGAAAGAAATCAATGAACCGTTGTACCTTGAGCAGCTCCTAGAAAAACTTATTCTTGAACTCAATGCCAGGAAAAATATCATCGTTAAGGTCGGTCAGAAAAATTTCGCACAGATGCCGGAAGTGATCAAGCTTGTAGAAAGCAAACTAGGGCAGCTGCAAAATATTCGCGTAGAAATTGTTCCTCAGATGGTCCATCCGGGAATTGTTCTCGAGTCGGACAATGCTCTGATCGATGGGTCTCTAGAAGGTGTGTTCAGGTCAATTGATCAGATCTTCGAGCAGGTGATCCCAAATGAGTGACCAGCTGGAGTTTGGCCAGATTCTCCGTCACATCCAGAGTCGAATCCCCTATGAAAAAGTCGGAAAAATTCTGGGCTCTAAGGGAATGGTTTATGAAGCCGCTGTGCCTCGTGCTGTGCTCGGTTCGAACGTTGAGTTTGTGGCAGAGAATGGTGAGCGGAGCCTAGGTGAAGTCGTCGCCATCCAAGGCCAGAATTGTATGGTGATGCCCTACAATGAAATCTCAGGCATCAACTCAGAAACAAGAATTCACCTAAAAGAAATTGTCACAGAAATTAAAATATCGGCATCCATGCTTGGTCGGGTTATTGATTTCCAGGGTAATCCTATGGACGGCAAAGGTCCAATCGAGGGTCCTTTTGAAACTCGATCCATTTTCGGAACACCAATAAATCCACTTGATCGTCCACCTATTCGCGAAGCTCTCGATACAGGGATTAACTCGATCAATTGTTTTCTCACTGCCGGAAAAGGCCAGCGTCTGGCGATCATGGCGGGATCTGGTGTTGGTAAATCCGTTCTCATGGGAATGATTGCGAGAAATACGAATGCAGACATTAACGTCATCGCCCTCATCGGAGAGCGAGGTCGTGAGGTCTTAGAATTCATTCAAAGTGATTTGGGTGAGGCAGGTATGAAGCGCTCAGTTGTCGTTGTGGCAACTTCTGATACGTCAGCACTGATTCGTATGAAGGCCGCCTATACTGCAACGACGATCGCTGAATATTTCCGCGACCAAGGTGGGGACATTCTTCTTATGATGGATTCGATCACGCGATTTGCCATGGCCAACCGAGAGATCGCACTCTCAACCGGTGAACCTCCTGGACAAAAGGGTTACACTCCAAGTGTTTTCGCAAAACTTCCAAAACTCATGGAGCGCGCGGGTACGAAAGCAGGAGTCGGAACGATCACAGGAATCTATACTGTTCTCGTTGAAGGCGGAGATATGGATGAACCCATCGCCGATGCTGTTCGAGGTATTTCTGACGGACACATTGTTTTATCTCGTCAGCTTGCTTCTCGAAATCATTACCCAGCGATTGATATTCTTGCTTCGATTTCAAGGGTTATGCCAAAAGTAGCGAGAAAAGAGCATAAAATTGTGGCCTCACACTTACGTGACTTACTTGCGGCCTATAAAGAATCTGAAGATCTCATCACCGTCGGTGCCTATGCTCGTGGATCTAACCCGAAAGTAGATAAGGCGATTTCAGTTTACGACGACATTATCAATCTTCTCAGGCAGCAGGTGGAAGAGGCCTTCACGATTGATGAACTTTTTGATCGCATGCTTGAGATTGCCCGCAAGGCAGAGAAAGCTGCGGATCCAAACTATAAGTAAATTAGCTACGTATGAAAAAATATGTCTTCCGGCTTGAACCGGTATTAAAAGTCAGAAAGCTCAAAGAAGAAAACTGCCGAATGGAGCTGGGACAACTCTTGACCCAACTTAATAAGATCATGGATCAGCTAAAGCATGATCAGGTTGATATCGAAAAATACTTCACGATTCAAGAAGCTGGACTTAAAACGGGAATGAGAGCAGGTCAGCTGCAGGCCTTTCCGATGCTTGTTGAAGGCAAAGAAAGAAATATTCAACTCTTGAAACGTGATAAACTTCTAGTAGAAAAGTCGATCGAAGAAAAAAAACAAGAGCTCGCGATTGCCCGAGGTGAACTCAAAGTCATTGAGAATCTCAAAGAAAAAGACTACATCGAATATCGCAAGGCCACGAATAAAGAAATTGATCAGAAAGTTGAGGAACAAACACAAAACTGGATGAATCACAATAGAGAGAAGACGAGATGAAAATTTGGATCGTTATGTTTATGATTTTGGTAGCAATGAAGGGTTTTTCACAAACTCCTTCGAAACCTGTCGTAGCTGCTCCAAGACCAGCGGGTCGAACTTTCACGGAAACAGATTTTGTTAAAAAAGTCGCTGAAGAAGTCCGTAAGCAAATCGACAAAGTAAAAAATAAATCCGTCTCTGAACTTACTAAAGAAATCATGGATAAAGAAGAGAAGCTCAATATCCGCGAGATCGAGCTCGAAAAAAGAACCGATTCCCTACGCGTTTCTGAGGGAGATATTTCTAAACGCTACATGGAGCTCGCTGAAAAGCAAAAAGCCTTCATTGGGTGTGTCGATAAAAACGAAGAAGAAAAGCGTGCAAGGATTGGCCAGGTTGTCGAGACGATCTCGGGGATGAAGCCTCAGAAAGCCGCTGAAATTCTTTCAGTTCAGGAACCTGATATTGCGGTTAAGATCCTTCAGATGCTCGACGCTAAGAAAGCTTCGAAGATTTTCAATTTTATGGATAAAGATATTTCGGCGAAGCTTCAGAAGCAGTATTTGGAGATGAAGAAGTAAGTAGGGAATGGTGTATAAAAAATTCTTAAAAATTAAAATTTTCTACAAACTTCTCTTTGTGTTTTTCACTTTCCCAATGGCAGCCGTTTTTTCGCTCACGGATCCTGAATGTTTGCCGATTCCTGGACTCACCATACCGAAAGTCTCGCAAATCCAGAAGGTAAGTGAGCATCTAAGTGATCAATCAAACTCTTTCGGACTCTCAAAAGTTCAAATTCTCAGAATGCAGCAGCTGACATCCTACTTTGAAAATTCCAAGATAAATTTTCAATATGATTACATTGAAAATCTGGATGACGGAAGAGGTTTTACTGCAGGTCGGGTCGGGTTTTGTAGCGGTACAGGCGATCTCATTTTAGTCGTTGAATCGTACTGCGAAGAAAAATCTCTTGAACAAATTTGTAGTTTTTTACCAAGACTTCGTGAAATAAATTTAAGATTTATCCAAACGAGAAATCCCAATCCAGACGTCTCTGGTATTGAAAATTTTGAAATAGTTTGGAGGAAAACTTCAGCAGATCCATATTTTCGAAAAATTCAGGATGACTTCGTTAATAGATTGTATCTCGTACCTGCGCTTCAAAAAGCCGAAACACTTGGGCTTAATACCCCTATTGGAAAAGCCATTTTTTTTGATACTTTCATCCAACACGGCGATGAATCCCATGGTGAATCTGCTGAGGATAGTATTTCTGCCCTGATCAAACGGACAAATGACAAGATGAAGTTTACCCCACAAAACGAAGTTGAATGGATCAAAGTTTTCCTAGAAACTCGAAGAACAACCTTACTCGATCCTCATAATAAAAACACGAAAGAAGAATGGAAAGAATCTGTTTCACGAGTGGATAAGTTTTATGAATTGATCTCATCAAGTGAGAACATAAACCTGACAATTCCTATTAAAATGGCGCGGAATCTCCTTACAGACTAACTTATTTATTCTCAACCCATCTCTTCGGCAAAAGCGAATTTCGGTAATCGAGGTTAAGGACTTGTGATCCGTCTAAGCTATGAATCTCTACCAATCCATCACCAGAGGATCGAATCAAATCCCCCGAAGCGAAAGGCCACTTGTCTGTCATTTTCTCAACGACCACCCCATCGTATGAAAGCACTGGAGAGAGGCCTGGTTTGACGATACTCCAGTCAAACTCAACATTGTGACCATCAACTGTCTTGAAGAGATTCGGCTTTTTAACGTTAAACGGGATAGGATTATTTTTTAAAACCTGATCCATAAAAACTTCAAAATTCGAAGGCTCTTGAACTTCCCAAAGAGCAAACGGATCATCTTTGTAAACGGCGAGATTGAAATCTGCAGTCTTATAGAATGACCAGTTTCCTTTAATGACAGCTTTCCCTTTGAAAGCGTCGGCTTCTTCAAAATTTGTTCCGCAGGCAAAATTCGGAACGACACATAGATTATTTCTCTTACTCCTCTTGGTGGTTCCGTTAAGCCGGAACACATCCTTCATCCCAACGCCTGATGAGCGGGGCATGATATTTGTCGCCACTCCCCAGACGTTATTCTCAGATGTAAAATATCCAAAAACATTTCTGTGACGTCCACCTGCACTGAGAAGGAAATTTTTTGAAGCGAAGTAGATCTCAGGGTCTCGGGCCTTTATTCGCTGGAAAGATTTTGTTTCATGATAAAAAACCCGATGGATAGATTCGGGGATTTTATATTTATCAATGGCAGCATAGATGTAGAGGTGATCTTCCACTTTTACATTAGGAATTCCCTGGGTCTTTGCAATCTCGGTGAAGTCATGATTGCCGGCGTGGAATGAGTACCAAAACATTCCGCTATCCTGATCTGTAAAAATAGTTGGCTCCCGGTGCTCTGTCCGCCTACGGAAAGGACTCCATCTTCTCAGACCCATGCTCTGAACCGCATTCTTTGCGGAGAGGTAATCAAGCACAAGTTGAGCGGCCGTTCTCACATCAGCGCTTTCAGCATAACTATAGAGGAGAGCGATGGGCGTAATAGCATGACCCTGGTAAGGTCTAGAATTAAGTTCATCGAAATCATGCTTGAGAAATTGAGAGAGATGATTGAGCATCCAGGCATTCGTCCCGTTCTTTTCATTATCAAAATCGTCGTTTCTTTTTCCGGTTTCAATTGAATCTTTAAGAAGGAGTTGATTGTGAAGGTACCTTGCGGTGTTGGTCATGAGGATGTGATTTTCAGTGTCTTTTATTTTTATAGGAAGGCAGTTTCCGAGCTTAAAGTGGGTATAAGGAATAGGTCCTTGAGGAGTAATGAGAACGTTTCGTAATTTTAAGCGCGCCTCTTTTGACAGGAGTGTTTGACCTGCGACTTCATCGAGGTACGCCATGTGAAGTAGACCCATCATCGTAAAGTCATAATCTCCAGCACGCTTACATACTGAGCCAGCGAGAGCGATCTCAGTACCTGGAAGCCAAGGAACAAAGCTTTCTCGCATGATTGAGAGACTCACACTATCTAAGTCAATCTTCAGAGCAAGTTTTGAGAGACCAGTTTGGAAAAATTCATGAACTCCATTCTGAGGAAAAGTTGGCGGCGCTGCCATTGGTTTAGCTGCATAGTGATTAAAAACAAACAGGCGACGTTGTTCGATTGTGTTGCGGGCCTCATCCGCCGAGTGCGGGATATCACTCAAGTCTAATTGGGCAAAGAGAGAAAAAGAGACGAACATTAAAGGAATAGCAAAAATAATTTTATTCATTATTCTAGGATATCAATTTTGTATCCATTTACGATTGCATAGCATCTTTGGGAAGTTTTTTCCTAAGGAGTAGGCGCAACAATATCAAGTCGATCTTTAAAGTACCACCGGCTAAAAAACACTGCACAGACACCACTTCCGATGTGCCATACCGTATGCGGGGGAATCGGTGAGCGTGAACAGAGCCACTCAGTCTCATCTAAGAGAAAAAGCCAATACATCACAAACATCAGAGTGAAACAGTAGAAAAAATAACGGTCTCTTTTATGAAGCCTGATTTTTACCCGACTTAATAGCTCAGTCGCGCAGACCGCAAAAATCGCCAAGGCGACGAAGGTTTGCTCCCAACGACCAAGATAATAGAGAAGGCCCACCAGCACCACGAGAATGCCCATGACCCAAAGATAAGAAGACACCTTTGGCATTTTCCTCCAGACAAAGCGTCTCATCATAAAGAGTAAATGGAGGTTTAAGATACTCGCGAAGTCCATCGCCATGGCGAGCCTCGTGTAGCTCGCGTGAGCGAAGAAACTTCCGATGGAGACAATCACTAAAGAGAAGCACCAAAGACGAAGTTCTTCGTCTTTTTTATCTTTCACAATCCAGAAGATCACGATGGCAGCGATGAGATAAGAGATCGAACTCCAAAAAGCATAGGGCTGGCAAATGATACAACCCTCACGCATGACTTCGCAGCTGCAATGGGGGAAGCAGTCAAATTGTGCAAGAACGCCAAGCCAGTTGTTTGTCATACCTCTACTATCTCTCGGATCAAAAAAAGAGGCAAACTTTGCCTGATGAAGTTTTAATCATGAAATAACTAAAGTTTTTTCGGAAGTTATTGCCCGGCTTCAAAAACCTATGTGCATTGTGGAATAATATCCATAGGACCACTTATTTTTGAAGGAACCAATGATCCAGTCAGCGTACAACAAACCGATCGAAGCGAAGGCACCGAAGGCAGATTTGCCTCTGTCGAGTGCATCTTCAAATTCGAAGAGTTCGTCGTACAAAGCAAAGGATCTTGATTCAGCTCTTGAGAAAAATGATTTCGAGTCAGAACTTAAGTCGGCGTCTGAGAAGAGTGAGTCATCTGAGAAAGCCCCAAAGGTCTCTGCGAAAAAATCAAAAGAATCATCTGAAAGCAAAGAGAGTAAAGAAGGTAAAGTTTTTGAAGAAAGCGAAACTGAGAAATCAGCACGCGCCCCAGGTTCAGAAGCTGTTGATACTGAAACTCAGCCCGCAATCTTTGATCCTGAGATGACGAAAAATGTCGACCAAGCGATTGATCCAAAATCAGTTGAAGTCGCTCCAAAATTATCTAATGAAGCCGTTTTAAAACTCGCCAATGGCGAAGTTGATCCAGCGACTCTAAACGGAGTTCCTGCTGAAGCTCCAGTTCAGGAAGATCTTTTGCAGGCTATGCTAAAGACTCCGAACGTTGCTGCAGCTGGTGCCGGTGTAGCAGGAATGGAAGTCGCTGCTGGTTCTGAACAGAATCTGATGAGCATGGATGATTTTGTTGCTCAGAAAAACATGGTAAAAAAACCAGGTGCTCAAAACGCTTACGGCATTCAAAAACCACAAGTACAAAAAATCGCTCTTGA
>JBBQGK010000063.1:0-25868 GCA_038322885.1 Bacteriovoracales bacterium
CAGTCATACTTGATGAAGTCAAAACCCCATCGAGCATACATTTGAACGTCTTTTTCGAGGAAGCTTATGCCCTTATCGAAATCGAGATCTTCAGTCGCCTGGTAACCTCCGCAAGTTGTTTTCCCAGGACCAGTATACATACCGATTCGAAGTCCTTTTGAATGAACGTAGTCGGCAAGGGCCTTCATGTCTGGGAAGCGAGAGTTTGGAACCATCTCTCCATCTGCGTTTCGCTTATCTTGCCAGCAATCATCGAGATTAATGTAGTTATACCCGTGAGATGCCATACCTGAAGAAACCATAATGTCTGCGGCGTCGCGAATTTTTTGATCAGTAACAGTACATCCCCACACATACCAAGGATTCCATCCCATGATCGGAGTAAGTGCGACTGCTTTCGCTCCAACTACAAGTTTTACGGGTTTTGTCATCGACCCTGATTGATCAGTGACTTTTAACTGAACCGTGAATTCACCCTCGGTTGCTGTTGCTCCCTTAATGATGCCAGTTTTTTCATCATAACTCAGACCTACCGGAAGATTTTGAATGGAGTAACGAAGTGTCGAGTCGCCAGTCGCAGGAATTAAAAAGAGAAAGGGACGATTTGGAACAACACCAATTCTCTCTGGGCCGTGAATTCCTAAAGTGGTTTTTGACCAGGCAATATTGGAAATCAAAGCGAGCAAAACCAGAGCGAAATAACGGTTGGTTAACATCAGTATTCTCCTTAAATGTGCAGGACTTTTTATTCCCATTTAAGGGGGTTATTGCCAAGAAATATGATCACAAGATTTTAGGTACTTAAATTTCTTATGAGAGAATTGTCGCCGTTTCACCTGTGAGGCGGTTGTATTCTTCGACGACTTTCTTACCAATCCTTGCAGCTGACCCTTTTTTGGTCAGAGCGACGATTGACCCTCCAAATCCTCCTCCAGTTAAACGAGCTCCATAAACCTCAGAGTCGTTTTCACAAAGCTTTACTAGAAGATCAATTTCGGGAATGGATACCTCATAATCATCCCGCATCGATGCGTGAGAGAGACCAAAAAGTTTGCCGAGCTTTTCCATGTCTTCATTTTTCAAGCAGTCGACGGCCTCCCATACCCGTGCATTTTCTGTGACTACGTGTTTTGATCTTTTTGCCAACAGATCTGGAAGATTCTTTTTTTTGAGCTCATCAATTGATATGTCTCGAAGTTCTTTTATGCCCAGAATTTTACAGGCCTCTTCGCACTGAGCTCGTCTTTCATTATATCCTCCGCCTTCAGCAAAGCGGTGAGAGATGCCGGAGTTAATAATAAGAACATCAGTCTTATCAAGGGGAAGCTTTAGCTGTTTGAATGAAAGCATCTTCGTATCAAGAAACAATGCTTCACCAGTGCGGGCGAGACTGACGGCCATCTGGTCCATGATCCCCACATGGGCACCAACAAATTCATTCTCTACTCGCTGGGCGAGGAGGGCGAGTTCAACATCGGTAACATTCAGATCAAAAGCCGTTCGCATAACTTTTAAAAAACTTACTGTTAGAGCAGCACTGCTTGAAAGTCCACTTCCTTCAGGAATGGTTGAGCGTATCTTAATCGACATACCCCAAATATTTTTCTCAGCTTTTTGTTCCATCAGTTCGCGCAAAAGTTTAGTCGAGCCCTGAAGATAATCTATCCAGGTTGAGGTTTTTCTTTCTTCGCCCAAACGGTAACTCAGAAATCTCTCAAGTCCTTTTTTATCTGCAGAACTTGCGACGGAGACCATGTCATCTTCGCGCGTATCGAGAGTGACTTCCGTAAATTGAGAGATCGTCGTTGGTAAAACCCAGCCCCCATTATAATCAGTGTGTTCACCAATGAGGTTCACACGTCCGTGAGCTTTCTCTGTATATGTCTTATTCATCTTTTACCTCAACGTTAACAACTTTAAGTTCCTGCGCCTTTTCTTCAGGGAGACTATCGTTAATAAAAATACCTGCACCGAGTTCCGTTCCGGCCAGATATTTTAGGCGATCCTTGGTTCGGTAGGGTGGAGTGATCTGGAAATGCATGTGGGCGTATGGATGCTTCTCGCCATCAGTGGGTGCCTGAAACAGAGTCATAAGGTAGGGGAACGTTTTATTCCAAAGACCGTCAAATTTAAGCAGAGTCGTTTTCAAAGTGAGAGCGAGATCTTTCATTTCGACATCACTTAGTTCGTAGAGAAAAGAGACATTCCGCTTAGGCGCAATCCAAGTCTCGTAAGAGTAGCGAGCACAGATCGGAACAAAAGCAATCGAATGCTCAGTCTCAAAAATAATTCTGCTCTTGTCTTTTTTCTCGTCAGCTATGATTTTTGAAAACAGACCCTGATTATTTGCCTGATAAAATTCTTTCATCGCTTTAAGAGTTTTTTCCTGCACCGGTGGAACAAAAGGATAGGAGTAGATCTGGCCATGGGGATGATGAAGAGTCACACCCATCTCCACTCCGCGGTTTTCAAAAGGCATGACGTACTTAATTTCAGGGATTGATCCAATTTCCTTTGTTCTTTCACCTAAAACTTCTAGGATCAGCTTAACGTGTGAGAGGGGAAGAGCTCCAAGGTTTGAATCCGGATCTTGCGTGAACACCACGACTTCACAAATTCCTCTCGAAGGTGTGGTCTTTGTTGCCATCTCTGGTTTTGCGTCACTACTCATCGTGAGTGAGGGAAAGAGATTTTCAAAAACGGCGACCTGATAATTCCCAAGCGGCATTTCGGTCGGATTATTTTTATCAGTGATAACTTTCAGCGGAGAATAATCCTTGGGGGGAAGAAACGTGCGATTCTGGCGATGACTTGCGTAGACCACCCATTCTTCGCGAAGGGGATGCCAGCGCATATGGGGATTGGCCTGGGCCCCGTCATTGATAGGATTACAGGCCTCAATGTTGTCCTGAATCGGATGATTAGCGTAGAGGTAAAGGGAGCGTCCATCTGGCTTTTTTAATTTCTGTTTAAACATGGAAATGAAATTACTTGATTCGCGAGTAAGTGTTAAGTATTTTACTTTCTTGCGCCAAGTGTTAGTTGGTATTCTTAAGGATATGAAAAATTTCACCCGTCAGCATGCCTCTGTTCTCTTTATCTTTATTACAATTCTTCTAGATATGCTCGCTCTGGGAATCATTGTTCCTGTCCTGCCAAAACTTATTGAAGATTTTGTCGGAGGGGATACGGTTCGTGCGGCCCAGATGATCGGTATTTTTGGTACGGCCTGGGCCTTGATGCAATTTGTTTTTTCACCGATCTTGGGTGTGCTCTCGGATAAAATTGGTCGCAGACCCGTGGTCTTGATTTCAAACTTTGGTCTGGGCCTTGATTATATTCTCATGGCACTCGCCCCAAGTTTAAGCTGGCTTTTCATCGGAAGAGTTATTTCTGGAATTACCTCCGCAAGTATTTCGGCAGCTAGTGGATACATCGCGGATGTCACTCCAGCAGAAAAAAGATCTTCGGCATTTGGTTTGCTCGGTATGGCCTTTGGTGTGGGATTTATTTTAGGACCAGCGATCGGTGGGTATTTCGGTGAAATTAATCCACGGCTACCTTTTGCAGTGGCCGGTGGTTTAAGTTTATTAAATGCTCTGTATGGTGTTTTCATTTTACCAGAATCCTTGAAACCAGAAAATCGTCGTCCCTTTTCTTGGAATCGAGCAAACCCAGTTGGATCGCTGAAACTTTTAACATCAACTAAAAAACTCTACTCACTTTCTGAAGTCAATTTTCTCCTGAGCGTTTCACACGTGATCTTTCCAAGTGTCATGGTTATCTATATGACCTACCGTTATGGATGGACCACAAAAACCGTAGGACTCATTCTTGCGCTCGTGGGAGTTTCGAACGGACTTGTTCAAGGTGTGTTGGTGGGACCCATTGTAAAAAAATATGGAGAACGCAAGGCCCTTTTGCTTGGACTTATTTTTGGAGTGATCGGATTTTCCATCGCAGGTTTTGCCGTTCAAGATGCCTGGTTTTGGATGAGTGTTCCGTTTCTTGCACTTTGGGGAATGGCCAATGCAACCATTCAAGGCATGATGACTCAGGAAGTGGAATCTGATCAGCAAGGATTCTTGCAAGGAGCTATCGGGAGTTTGAGAGGAATAGCAGAACTCATCGGACCAGCGATATTTACTTTATCGTTTGCTTATTTCATTAAAGAGGGAAATTTCCATCTTCCTGGCGCACCTTTTTTTATTGCTGCCTTAATGATGATTGGTGCAGTCTTTGTCGTGCTTAGAAGGCTGAAATAGTTATGTCATCTAAGACTAAATTGAAAAGAAACCCCAGATCCCCATCGCCACCATCAAAAGATTTTCGGTTAACGAAATAAAACCTAAGGGAACGTTACTATCTCCGCCCATGCATGCGCATTTGAGTTCTCGTTTATCAATATAGACCGCTTTCACTACCGAGATCGTACCTTCGAGACCGATAAAGATTGCAATGGGTGCAGACAAGAGAGGTATTACATTTGCAAGCATGCAGAGACCTACAAGGACTTCCGCGAATGGATAAATATAAGAATATGGCACGAACTTATTTGAGAGCAAATCGTAATTTAAAAATCCATTACTAAATGAATAGAGGTCTCGCAGTTTTTGGAGGGCCAGCGCACACATGCTGAAGGCTCCAAAGTAGTGAAGGACTGGCCCAATCATTAAACTCTGATGAAGGGACCAAACAATCCCTAAAGACATCAAGAGAGTCATTCCAAAAAGGGAGAAAATAGGAGTGTAGGAGAGTTCACCTTTTTTTGGTGTTGGTCTTTTATGAAAGTAGACCCTCAGATCATCGTATCCGCCCACTCGCTTACCATCGATGAAAGTCTGTGGAGTCGTCTTAACACCATGCTCGTTTTTAAAAGAATCTGTTTCTTCTCTGGTTTTCAATTGGTGATCATCAATCTCATACCCCTGACTCTCTAAAAGGTACTTCGCTTTAGTGCCAAAAGGGCAAGTATGATTGGGGATCACCATTCGATAAAGTGTGGCTTTTTTCATAGGTATATTGGAACACAAATTTATACTGTTTGACTTGCAAGAATTCATAACCAAGAAGAGTGGTCAGGTACTTTATAAGGAATTGTTTAATCATTCTGTTATTGAACCATCTTGAGTTTAGGCGGAGAATAGATTCATTGAGGATTACACATGTTAAGAAATTTATTTATCACTTTTTTGGTCTTTTCTTTCACCCAATCTGCCTTTGCTCTTGAGACTTCAGGAAAACTTTTACTGACTGGTGGAGTGTCTTCAATTGAAGGAGCTACCGGTGGTGGAATTACACCTTGGGCCTTCATCGGTGGTTATGGAACTCGCGACCAGGTGGGAGGAAGTTCCTACTACACCAATACAAATATTTCAGATTATAAACTTGAATCTTATGGGGCCTCAGTCGGAATTTTTGATCGAGTTGAGCTTTCGGCCGCTAGACAGACTCTTGATACTCAGCGGGTAGGAGCAACACTTGGATTAGGACGTGATTTCAAAATTCGTCAGGATATTCTTGGAGTAAAAATTAAACTCATTGGTGATGGTGTCCTTGAGCAAGCTTCGTGGCTTCCGCAAATTTCTTTTGGTGCATTGATGAAACAAAACAAGGAAGGCTCCGTCGTTCGCTCTCTCGGTGCGGCCGAAGAGCGTGGAGTTGATTATTACCTCGCGGCTTCCAAAATCATCCTTTCTCAGAGTCTCCTTGTAAGCGCAACTCTTCGAAGAACCAAGGCCAATCAAATGGGGCTTCTTGGTTTTGGTGGAGATTCACATAATCGTCAGCAATATTTTTTTGAAGGATCTCTTGCTTATCTTCTCCGCCGAAATATCGCCTTAGGGATGGAGTATAGGATGAAGCCAAATAATCTGAAAGTCGCAAAGGAAGAGAATTGGTCAGATCTCTTTCTCGCATGGGCCCCGACAAAAAATATTTCTCTCACGTTTGCCTATACGATGCTTGGGAATATTGCCATAAAAGACCATCAGAGTGGGGTTTATAGCTCCCTTCAACTCGGATTTTAATTCAAGGAAATGTGCATGAAAGTTTTAATCTTACTCTCACTAATGTCTTTCTCTGTTTTCGCTGAACAAACGTCAGCTGAGTATGTCGCTTTTGGAGAAAAGGCAGGGCTTGTAAAAGTCGTCGATGATACGATGATCAATCTTCTTGCGGATCCACATACGAAGCCATTCTTTGAAAAAGCCGATCAGGCCCATATTAAAGAAAAATTGGTAGAACAATTTTGTGCTGAACTCGAAGGTCCTTGTACATATACTGGTCAAAACATGAAACGTGCCCACAAAGGTCACGAGATTAACCAAGCTCACTTCTTTGGACTAGTCGAGGCCCTTCAGAAGGCGATGACGAAAAACCAAATTCCTGAAAGAGCTCAGAATAAACTTCTGGCAAAGCTTGCTCCCATGCATAAAGACATTATCAATAAGTAAAAGGGCGAATGGTTCTTAATAACATCTCACTGAAATACAAGCTACTTACCTGTATTATCTTGATTGTTGTGATCAACGCTATCTCTGGTTTAATCGGGCTAAGGGTCATCAAGGACTTAGGCCTCCTCGTAAACCAAACTTACGACAAGGCCTTAATGGCCGCCACCTTTGCCCAATCTGCCAAATTTAATTTTTCTCAGTACGATCACGAAGTCCAGGATGCTCTTCTATCCTCAGACAAAGATGAATTTGATCTTCATGTTTCTAAGGCGAAAAAACTATTTCAGACCTTAAAGGATGATCTCAAAGTCGTTGAAGAGCGATCATTTAGTTCCAAAAGCCACGACGCTATCTCAAAAGTAACAGAGAATTTTACGGAGATTGAGAATTTAAAAACTATCCTTCTTGGCCAAAAATCAAAATTTCAGAAAGCTGTTCCAGATTTGATGAGTCTGCAAAAAAAGTGGCGGTTGGATAGAAAGCGAAAAAGTATTTATAGATCGCTGACTGCTATCTACGATGATGCATCAGAACTTGGTTACCACTTCCGCTTAAAGTCGGAAGCAAAAATCGAAGATAATTTTAAAAGAACTATCCTGACTCTTGCTATCTGTTTGAGCCTGAGTTTTATCTTATCAATCCTCATATCCTTATCAATCATTACTCCTTTGCGAAAGTTGCAAAAGGTTTGTGGAGGGATTGCAGGAGGAGATTTTGCAGTGAGATCAGATATTCAGGGCAAGGATGAATTTGGAACACTCTCAAATTCTTTCAACTTCATGCTCAATACCATTGAAGATAAAACTAACAATATGTCGACCCTGTTAACTGCCTTACCGTTTGGGCTATTTTATTTTGATCCATCCGGACAAATCTCATCTGAGCGTTCAAAGATGACTGATACTCTTTTTAAAAACTTTTCAAAGTATTCAAATCTCGAGGAATTTTTTAGCGACAATGGACATAAAGTAAATGATCTCTCAGGGATACTGACCGCTCTCTTCGAAAAACTCTTACCATTTAATTCCGCTTCATTCTTATTGCCTCAAACGATCGTTATCAAAAAAGAAGAATCTGATCAGATCATAAAACTTTCTTATCGGCCCAAACTCGGACCTAATAAAAAGCTAGAACGAGTAATTATGATAACGGAAGATATCACTGAAAAGGAAAATGCTAAGGCAGAGGGAATTATTCAGGCAGAGAGAGTGGAAAGAGTCTCGAAAATATCAGCTGATGTTCCAGGCTTTAAAGAATTCTTAGTTTCAGTTCGATCACTTATAGAAAAATCAAAGAATCGTGGTGATGATTTCAACAGAGATCTTCATTCTCTTAAAGGTCTTTTGGGTATTTATGCTTACCATCAGGTTGCACTTATGGTTCACATCCTTGAGACTGATTTTGATCAACTTCTCTTCGATAAGTTTGTTAAGACTTTCGAAGAACAAACTCTCGATGTCGTTCAAATACTCGATCTCCAGGAAGAGTCTTCGATGAAGTATGTAGACGAGAACAAGATGATAAAGTTGTCTAATCTTGTTTCCGAACTCGAAAATTCGGAGCTAAAAGCTGCGATGCAAGCTCTCGATCGATTTCCCATTGAAAAAGCTTTTTCAAAATATTCTGTACATGCTTCTACGTTGGCGCAAACGTATGAAGATAAGGACTTTAAAATTATTTTTGATCCTTCAGATGAGATAACTTTTCGTGAGGTTCAGAGGCTTGATAATGTCTTCATTCATATGCTGAATAATTCTATCGACCATGGTATTGAAACGACTGAACAGAGATCCCTTAAGAATAAATCACCTTCTGGTAGCATCCATATTTCTTGCAAAAGACTTCCAGATAATTCACTCCGTTTTAGAATCGCAGATGATGGTAAAGGGATTGATGGAAACCAGATTCTCGAGAAGGCCATCCAAAAAGGCCTGCTAAGTGAATCCGAATCAAAAAACCTTAAAGAGACTGAGAAGATGAATCTTATCTTTAAATCGGGTCTTTCCACTAAGGACTCAGCTTCGATGATCTCGGGAAGAGGTATCGGGATGGATGCGGTAAAATCATTTCTTGAAAGTTTAGGTGGCTCTATAAATCTAAATTCAGCAGTTGATATTGGGACAACCTTTGAACTCATCATTCCACCCTTAGGATCAGTATGAAAAGTTTATTAATATTTCTCCTCTGTTTTTTTGCCACCATCGCATTCGCGAAAAATATTCGCATGGTCCAAGTCGATAAGACTTTCATGGGAGATTTAACCGATGCAGATGCAGAAAAAGCTTTTGAAGATCCAAGAATCGAGGAAAAACATAAAGTGACATCGATCCAAGCAAAGAAAGGTGACACCATTGAGTTTATAAACCGAGATGAAGTTTCACACAATGTGAGTGGGGTCATGAAGGAGAAAGTAGTCTTCGATGTAAAGCTACAAGGTCCAGGGAAGGTGAATGACAGAAAGATAGAATTCAAAGAACCTGGTGAGTACACCGTTCAATGTGCAATTCATCCCAAAATGAAAATTAAAGTGACTGTCGATTAGGCTGCGTCTTCTTCACCAAAAATATTTTTCACAGTTTCTTCAAGCTTTTCTTTATTTAGCGGCTTCAAAAGATACCCTCTCAAGCGATACTGAAGGCATTCAACAATTTTATCTTTTTCAGAAACAGTTGTAATCATAACGACGGGAACATTTTTGAATTGTTCTTCTTTTCTGAGTGCTTTTAAAAATTCAATTCCAGTCATAATTGGCATGTTCCAATCAGAGAAAATAATATCGGGAATGACTTCGGATGTGATCAAAGCAGTGAGTGCAAGACGACCGTTCTCAAATTCTGTAATATTCTCACGACTAAACCCAAGCTCAATGAGATATTTAACGAGGGTGGTCCTCATGAAAGCAGTATCGTCGACGACGAAGATTTTTTTTAAAGAATGAGACATAAAATCTTATCGGCTATTTTCTTAGAAACTTGATTTTGAAAAGTTTAACCCCTGTTTTTAGTAACTTATATATTGACCCTATAACTCGAAATTGGCATTGGTAAAGTACATGCGCCCGGGGCTAGGAAACCCATCAGAAAGAGAATAATTTCTGTCTGTGATATTGTTGACTCCGGCCTCGATAACAAGACCTTTAAAAACGGCATAGCCAGACTTTAAATTTACCGTTGTGAATCCCTTAACCTCCTTTGTGTTTGAGCTCCAACGAGCACTGTTATATTCCAAAAATGGGATGATTGTGAAACGAGGGGCAGGACTGTATGTCGCGTTCAAGACACCTTTATGGCGAGGAATGTCGGTAATCTTGGTAGAGTTATCGTGAAGATTTTTAATATATGTATAAGTGTAGTTTCCTCCGACCTCAACTTTACTGCTGACCATTCTCTTTAGACCGAACTCCATTCCATAAATTCGGACTTTATCAATATTCTGAACTTGGGACTTAGTTCCTTGGACATTAGCAACGGATTGAATCTTATGTGAAATATCATTCAGAAATAACGCCGTTTCAATTTTACTATTTTTCCAGCTTTGAGTTTTATACCCAACTTCATAATTCAAAGAATTTTCAGCTTTAAGATTAGAATTTTGAATAAATGTGCCTAGTCTTTGTGAGTAGCGATCTTTGAGGGTCGGCATGCGGGTTTTTCTCGCCGCCGTAAAATAAAATTTATTCCAAAAAAGGCCACTCTGTATTTCATTGGCCGATTGCGAATGAGGAACGATATAGGCATTTCCCATACTGTATACATGCTCTGGTCTCAGCTCATGGTGAGAACCACCCAGCATGAGAGAAGTTTTATCGTTAAACTTAATCGAGTCTTCAGCGGCTAAGGTCACGAGCTGATCTTTAAAAAAAGTAATCTTCTGTTTATTGGCATCCAGTTCTCGGTGCTCATCAGATTTATATAATGTCACCAAGGTGAGATTATGATCTTTTATGCGAAATGATTCTAAACTGATGGAACCACCATTTGTTCGATCATGATAGATACTCTCACCAGTGCTCACGCTATTTGATCCTGAAGTCGCTGGAGTAGAGTAGGAAGCGTCGGTATAGGTGTTGATCTGGTTATCAAATTCGTCGTGGTATAATCTTGTCTTGATTAATTCGGTGGGAGATATCTGAGTCTGAGATATAAAGTACAAGCTTTGCTTGTTCCAAAATGGCCACTGCCAGTAACGAGCTTTTGCTGGATCCGTTGAAGGTGGCTGGCCTTTCACTCCATTTTGTTTGTAATAACTTAAAGCATACTCGTCGCTTGGTTTGGGTGTGAACCCTACTTTTGCTGAAATTTTTTGATCTTGTCGGTAAGAATTATCCCTTCTTCCTCCATTTTCAATCGGAGTTTTATTAAAATCATTTGAGAGAGGAAAATAATCACTCTTGATAGTCGAAGCTCCGACCTGAAGATACCACTTCCCTTGATTTGTTCCGAGGTTCGTACTTGCACGTGTCTCATCTCCACTACCCGTACCAATTGAGACATCGGCTTCGAGTGGTTTAACGGGTTTCCTTGAGATCAAATTGATCGCCCCACCAAGAGTATTCGCTCCGTATACAACGGAACTAAATCCTTTCGCTACTTGGATACTAGATAAGTCACTCGTGGTGAAGCGGTTGAAGTCCACGTAACCATCAAAAGGCACATAGACTGGAATCCCATCAATAAAAAGTGGAACTTGTCTGGAATCAAAACCACGAACCGATATTATTTTTTCATTCCTAGCATTGGTCGAAAGGGCAATACCAGAAAGTAGGTTCAAAGCATCTCCTACATTATTTTTGTTATATTTTTGCATTTCCTTGCGATCAACAGAAGATCCGACTTGTCCATTCTCGACCTCTCCAACCTGAGGTCGGCGTGAAACGACATCTATCCTGCCGAGGGTAAAATCTTCCTCAGAGGCAAAGATTGGTAATGAGAGGATGAATATAAAAAGCAAGTACATGGTCGAAGATCATAGGAGACAGCTAGGGAGGTCGGCAAGTCCATTCGCTATTATTGATGGAGATACAACTCTGTTTGAGAGAAGGATTTGCTGCAATCTGGTATTTATTTTCTTTAAATTCATTCAGGTCATTAAGACTTGATTTTTTGAGCAGGTCTTTATATTCAAAACGCGCGTATGTCATATCACGATCAAGCTTGAAGCTCTTTCCATCAAACGAGATCCAAGGTTCAAGGACTTTTTCAAAGGTATTAAATTTTTGTCCATTAATGACGACAGTCGAGAATTTTTCAGAGGTGTCACTAGAGGCAAGTTTTAAGTAAACTTTTCCTTCTGAGAAAAGACCTACTTTAGCCTGAATCTTTGAAGGCATAAAATCAACTTCCTGAGTCTTTAGATTGTAATAAAGAACGATGACCGTATCGGGAAAGGGACGATTGTCTTTTAGAAAGAAAAACGTCGCTTCATTTTCTTTTCCTTTCATGGAAAGAATCTTATTACAATTGTCATTTTCCCCTCGAAAAAGACGATACCGACCTATACCGCTGTCATTAAGAACGACCTCTATCGTTTTCTTTTTATGGGTGAGGATGATTATTTCTCCATAGTCTGCGTCTTCTCTGTTGATGAATTCAATCTTGCTTCGAATTTCGAATTCAACTTTTTCCCCCTGAACCAAGCAGGCAGAATGATCGTGACGATAAGTCTTTTCTGCTTTTGCAAAGAAACTGGCCATAAGCATAAAGGAGACAATCAGAATTTTTATTTTCATTGGATAATTTTCCCTACTTCTTTATAAAGAGCTGAAGCGGTTCTTGTTGGTTTCAAGGCAAAAACGCGGATGACACAGTTATCATGTGAAAGCTTTAGCGCGATTTTTTGAAACCCCTCTTCTTTCTCAATCATCCCGAAGTAAGAACCATGTAAAGTGACATCCTTAATTTTGCCTGAGGTGTAGAGTCGACCCTTTACCTCAAAGCTTTGAAGGTTTCCAGAAATTTCCTGGCTCTCGAATGTACTGTCTCCAGATTCGAGCTTTATATGTGTTTGATTAAAATCAGGCTGGATAGAAATATATCCGGCGATATTTTGCTCTTTTTCCTGAAGTGACAGAGTCGAGTGTGAGGTATCAATTTGAAAGTGTCCTTCAGGTGGACTCGCGATTGCGGTCAAAGAAAAGAGAGCTAAGACGGAAAAAATTAAAGTTTTCATTTCGTTGCCAGTTCCTGGAGGGGATAATTTTGAATGCGAGATTCCTTTAATTCAAGATTTTCCCACCAGTCTTCACTCTTATAATTGAAGGTTTCAATGACCTCTCCTAAACGGGGAGTGATCATCGGGATATGCCAAGCCTTTGTGAATTTAGAGAGACGAACAATGGGCTCAGACCAGTGATGAAGTGAGAGATCAAACATCCCCCAATGAATCGGAATAAGCGTTTGGGCATTCAGATCTACAAAGGCCTGGATGGTATCTTCAGGCTGCATATGAACATCAGGCCATCTTTCGTTATATTGTCCATTTTCAAGAAAGGCATATTGAAATGGTCCAAAGCGGTTACCGATATCTTTAAAGTGAGCATCATAACCAGAGTCTCCACTGAAGAAAATATTCTCATGCTCGCCTTTAATAACCCATGACGCCCAAAGAGTTTTATTTCGATCAAATGGTCCACGACCAGAAAAATGCTGAGCTGGAGTGGCGGTAAATACGATCGTTCCTTGTTTGGTCGATTCTCCCCAGCTTAGCTCACGAATGCGACTGACCTTGATCCCCCATTTCTCAAGATAGTCACCAACACCGAGTGGTACAATGAAATTAACGGATTTATCTTTAAAAAATTTAATTGTCTCTTTATCCAAATGATCGTAGTGATCGTGAGAAAGAAGGATCGTATTAATATGAGGTAGCTCCGCGAGCTTTAGAGCTGGTGGTTGAAATCTTTTGAAAAGGAAAGAGAAGGGAGAGGCGGATCCGGAAAAAACGGGATCAATCAAAATGATCTGTCCATCAAGGTTGAAAAGAAGGGTAGAGTGACCGAACCAGATAAATTTAAATTCCTCGGAGCGTATGAGAAATTTAAAAAGATCAGGTTTCACTTCAGGTAGCTTACTCTGAGGAACTCTCGCCCCTCGGTCGAAGAGTATTTTCTTCATCACAGAGAGTCCCTCCAAGATTCCCATGTTAGCAGGTCCAGCTTCAGGTCTTAAATTGGTATAGGTAATTGTCATAAGTTACATATTGACATAATTTCTATATTTTGTCAATATGTCTAAAGTTTTCAGTTTGACAGATTTTACAAAGAGTGTCACAATTACACATGGCTAAAGCACTCGCTACCAACATTGAAGACCGCAAAAAGGACATCCTGGATGCCGCTCTAGATTGCTTTTTAAATTTTGGTTATTCTAAAACCTCAATGGATGATGTCGCTAAAAAAGCGCGCATCTCTCGTCCCTTAATTTATTTAAAATTTAAAAATAAGGAAGATCTTCTTCATGGTCTCTTTGATCATATTATGGAAGGACGAGTAGAAGAGGCCGAAGTGATTGCTAAGAGTCAGCTTCCTAAGCTTGAAAAACTTACGAAGATGGTAGAGGTCTTAAAGATTGGGCCCTGGAGTAAAATTTCTGGATGTCCCATGTCTCAGGAGTTTTTTAATACGTGCTGTAATCTGAATGAGAAAAACTTTGAAAAGTTTGAGAAACAAAAACTAAAAATTCTTGCAGAGATTTTGGGTGACAAAGCCGAAGCAGAGGTCTTCTCCCTCGCGGCCGATGGTCTTGTCGAAGATGTTCCAAGTTGCGCTATCTTAAAGAAACGTTTTGAGATTCTTGTTCAAAAGTTTGGAAAATAGCCTACCTCGTGTAGATTCCTACTTTTTCTCGCACCCATAAAAAAAACGGCAATACTGTCTCAAGGTCTTTCAGCACAACACTTTGAAAGTTTTTCTTCATGACTTCTGATCGCGTGTAGTGCCTGGCAAGGAAAAATTGTTTGTGCTTTATGTATTTTGAGTATGGTTCATGCTCATCATACTCTTTAGGGAAACGGGTATAAACCTCGCCTGAGAGCTCACCAAATGTCTTCTTTAAGGTCTTGCTTGACATGAGGGCATCGAACTCTTCGAAGTTATCGGCGATTGCCCTTCTCATTTTTTTCATCTGGCGACTCGAAACCATATAAAGCCCAATGCCCAAAAGATTTTCATCTTTTTCGTGACTCAGTTGAAAATAAATTCCAGGATTCCATTCAAACCGTGAGGTCGCTGATTCTGTAAAAAAGAAGGAAGTTTGACTCTTAATGATGGGTTCGCCTGGGCGGTCTTTTTTCTTGGCCTTCTTGGGACGAGTGATTTTTTTTGGATCAACTTTTATCCGCGGAAGTTCATCATCAAAGCGCTCCCAGATTTTTACCACAAGATCCGACATGGGTCTTCGTACACTTTGTAAGTAGAGTTCTTCATTTTTATCAAACCAGGCCTCTTTCATTTGATTCTTGCGGGCCTGCTCTAAATATCGAAAGGTTTCTTGGGTAAATGGCATAAGCTTCCTTTTGTTCGTGGAAGGATATCTATTTGAGATGGGTTTTAAAAGTCTTGTAGAGCTTAATTTCAAGCCTTTGCACGACGTGGCATGAACTTGCCATGTAAATTATTCTAAAAATCACCTCCCTATTTAAAACCGGCCTATGATTCAAAAAAAATATGACAAGGACTTCCAATGAAAACTTTCTTAGTTGCTCTCTTTTTGGTGATTGTTACCAGTTATTCGTTCGCTCAAACTGTCACGATCGTGATGGTGACACCTCAAAGACCGATCGATTGTCTCGTTGAAAATGCGAGCCGAGTGAACTGGGTGTATCAGGTGAAAACAGTTTCTGAAGATTCCGAACATGCTCATATTCAGTTTTTGACTCAATATGGTCATTGTGCCGGTGGGAAAGTGGTTGCAGAAAAGATCGATGCAAAATGGGCACAAGCCTATGCTATGCAGAACAGTTCTTTATGGCCTTGGCAGAAAGAAGGGGTAAAGACCGAGCTTACGGCCATGAGTGATACCGAGATGGTTGTATCTATGGATCTAGATAAAAGAGTTCTTTTCAAAAAGAGACAAGAAAATCATCTTACTTTTTACTTTGAGCCAGGTCTTCAAACATCTCAAAGTTACTGGAATGGTCAGCAATACGTAACTAGATTTGTTAAATTTTATTTTCCATGGAACGTTGATCTTTATCTTGATGGTGAGATTGACGGAAACAATTCAATCCGTATGATGATCCGATAATGGAAGATGGAAAATACTTAACGACTGAAGACCGTGCTGCTCTTGATTCTTATCTGAGGGAACTTGAGATACTTAAAAAAGAGCACAGGAATTTCGCCAAGAACAAGGGATCTCTCACTATTGAGCAAAGAGAAGTATGGCGAGTGAACTCTCATAGGACTAATCAAGTCCACATCGCCATCAAAGAACTAAGACACAAAAATATCTTAGAAGCCGGAAAATAAATTACTTGATTTTCCCTTCATCTAGGGCTTTTTTTGTTTCTTGAAAACCACCAACTAATTTTCCATCTACAAAAACTTGTGGATACGTCGGCCAACCACTCCAGATTTTGATCGCAAGACGCTCTTTCCACTTGGAAGTGTAGCTCCCAAACTCAATGTACTTGAATTCAACTTTTGCATTTGTGAGGGCAGCCTTGGCCTTCTTTACAAATGGGTTTATGGACATGCCTACAACCACGACACGGTTGGATTCGATCGCCTTAGAAACTTCGTCTACCGCGCTCTGGTAATACGATTCAATCGCCTTGGCCGCCTCTGGTGTTACTCGACTTGAATCTAAAGTTTTTCTGCTCATTGAACTTCCTTTGTTTGTTCGAATTGTTTTTTTACAAGCTTATGATAGATGCCTTCGCTGTTTTTATAAAGTTGATCGTGGGTCCCGGTTTCTACGATTCTTCCTTCATTCATCACAAGAATCTTATCCGCCCGCTTAACCGTAGAGAGCCTGTGGGCAATGATAAGAGTCGTACGTTTCCCGAGTTCATGGTCTAAGGCCATTTGAACGAGATGCTCGCTTTCTGAATCCAGTGCACTTGTCGCCTCATCTAAGATCAGAATTTTAGGATTTTTTAAAAGCGCTCGAGCAATGGCCACTCGCTGCTTTTGTCCACCGGAGAGTTGAATTCCTCTTTCACCCACTAATGTTTCGTATCCAAGCGGGAATGTTTTAATGAAATCATGAGCGTAGGCAAGTTTCGCTGCGGCTTCGACCTCATCATTGGTTGCATGAGGCTTACCGTACCGGATATTCTCTCTCAGGGACTCAGACACAAGAACTGGTTCCTGAGAGACTAGACCAATTGAAGTCCGAATGGTTTCTAAAGAGATCTCCTGAGCGTTTCTTCCTCCAATGAGCATTTGACCTGAGTCAACTTCGTAGAGGCGAAGTAAGAGTTGAACCAATGTTGATTTCCCTGCACCAGATGAGCCCACGACCGCGACGGTTTCATGAGGCCTGAGTGAAAAGGTGAGATTCTTTAAGACTGGGAACTCTTTCCTTGATGGATAGGAGAAGGTGACATTATCAAAAAGTATATCTCCCTCTGGGAAAATCGTTGATCCGATTTTTAAATCTTCGGTTTCCTTCTCCAGGAGTTCAAAAATTCTTGAGCTAGCTCCGAAGGCGGACATAAAATCTGTCCAAAGGCTTCCCATCATACCGACAGAAAATGAAACGGTTATGACATAAAGTAAAAATGACGTCAGCGTTCCAACTGTTAAGTCTCCAGAGATAACCAATCGCCCGCCATACCAGACAATAAAGATGATGGTTGTAAAACCTACGATCGTTACCATGTTAGTAAAATTAGCGACGACTTTTATCTTATCTTTACTCAAATTAAAAGAGGACTCTAGGCGATCGTTGTAGCGGCCCTCTTCATATCCTTCCTGGGCAAACGCTTTAACTGTTCTAACGTTTCCGATACTTTCTTCCGCCACACCACTTGAGATGGCGAGAGCATCTTGCGTTTTACGAGAGAATGCTTTTACTCTTTTACCAAATTTTGCTGCAAGAAAGCCCAAGGGGGGAATAATGAGAAGGATGAATGACGTGAGAACCGGTGACGTCAAAAACATCATCACGATTCCGCCGACGGCCTGAACAAAACTGCGAACGAGCATGGAGATATTTACACTGAGGGCATTTTGTAAAAGGGCCGTATCGCTTCCGAGACGTCCAAGTAGTTCACCGGTCTTTTGTCCATCGAAGAAAGTAATGTCTTGACCCAGTATTTGGGAAAACAGTCGCTGGCGCAAACGCTTCACTGTTTTTTCTCCTGCGAGAGTGAAGTAGTAGTACCGAAGTGCTGAGGTGACAGACTGGATGATGAAAACAACGAGAGCGAAAAGTGCAGCGTTATTAAGTTGTCCTAAATCTTTTTGAGTCATCGCCTGATCTATGATCCCTTTGATAAAATGTGGGTAGGCGAGGAGGGCAGCACTTGAAATGGCGAGGAATAAGAGCCCCATTAAAAGAAGGGGCCATTCTAGACGAGAGAGCTTGAGGAATTTTTTAATAATGTTCATTTGATGAGTGTAAAGTTTAGTTGACAGCATGTAAAGTTAAGTTTACATTTTAGAAATGAAGCTCGTAAATAATCTTAAGATACTCCGTGAGTCTAACGGAAATTTGTCGCAGGGACAGCTCGCCGAAATGGTTGGTTGCTCACGTCAAACTATCATCTCGATTGAGAAGGGTTGTAAAAATCCATCCGTTGAACTGGGTCTTAAAATAGCTCATGCACTCAATACGCCGATAGATGGAATATTTGCTCTAGAAGAAGGAAATGAGAAAGAAAGATTTTGCCAACGCATCTCAGATTTTTTTCGTTTTAGCTAAGCTCGCTTGATGATGTGATATCCAAATTGAGTCCGAATAATCCCCGAAATCTCACCCTGCTTAAGCTTAAGAAGGGCCTTCTCAAAAACAGGCACCATTCTTCCTTTTGGAAACTCCCCCAGGTTTCCTCCATTTTTTGCTGAGGGACAAATTGAAAAATCGAGCGCCAATTTTTCAAACTTCGCCCCATCTGAGAGTTTTTTCAAAAGATCTTTAGCTTCGAACTCATGGGAGACAAGAATATGATGTGCCTTAAGAATCATGGCACTCTACTTAGCTCTGGATTTGAGCAAAGTCGTGAAGATTAAAGCAAAAAGTACGTAAGCTAGAAAAAGGTAATAACCTGGCTGAAGACTTGTACCATTGGTGGTAATCAAATCCACTGTCTCGGAGTAATTTTTCATCTGATCAAGTTGGCTGTTCAAAATACCATTAAATCCGATAAAGGACATAAAGATGGCAACTACCATGACATCGGCCATAGACCATTTACCGGATTTTAGAACAAAAAACTGGATGAGTTTTTTCTGGCGTGCCTTTTTAAAATCGTAATAATAGGCAAGTGAGGAGAGCATTTTTAAAAGTGGAAAGACCACACTGAAGCCCACAATGAGGACTCCGACAAACTTCATCTTGAGCTCTTTATGGGTGATCATAATATGGAAAACATCGAGCACACTTTTACTCTGGAAATAAAGAATTTGATTTTCGAACTTAATCGGGTGATCAAAAAGCACAAAGCTAAAAGACGAAATCTTCGCCTCCATGTCGATCATGGGAGATGTGACGCCAATTATGAGCAGAATGAGAAGAGTTAGCGCTAAAAAATAATATTGAGGCTGCCCCATCTTGCCTGGAGAAAAAATCTCAATCAAAAAGAGGATAGCTGAGATAAGGATGATCAACCAGGAAAGTTCATTTATGCGACTTTCTGTGCGTTGAGTATTTTTTGATAGAATACTTTTTGCCTCGGCTTCGTCTGGAGAGTATTTTTCAATAATCTCTTCTCGCAAAGTCTTAGGTCCCACATCATGAGTTTGATTCATATAGCCAGTTATGCGCTCTTTTAGAAGACCCTTGATTTGTGCTTCTGTTTTGGAAGAACTCATTTCAGAGAGAATGGCGGCAGAGTATTCAGGAATACCTTTTTTAATATCTTCGACATCCACAAAGGAGTTAATAAGAGATTGCTTGAAGCGACCGTTCGCCGTCTTCTCGTTTTGTTTTTTGACTCTTTCATTTATTTTGTCGATCAGGATTTCTAGCTGCTTTTCTAGATGAGACTTTAAGGTGGTTTCAGTTTTTCTCGTAAGGTAGAGTTTATCAATCTCCTCGGAAATAATCTGAGACAACTGTTCTTTCCAAGCATCCACGCTGAAGAGCCCATACTTAAAGTGATTAAGTTCTGCTTGTTCTTTTTTATTATTCTGATTGAGGCGAGACGCCTCGAATACTTCGAAGGATAGTATCGCGAGAAGAATAAGTAGGATGATCGAAAGTGTGGGTTTTAAGTATTTCATAACACTAGTTGTAGCATTAGATCGTTTTATTTCAATCAACCTTTAGACAATATTAAGTTCGAAGTGGCACCTCTGTTGCATATTTTTTCCAAAGATAGATAGTTTTGCATTACTTGTGCACGACTTTTAACCAAAAACCTAAGGAGCTTTTATGATTTACAATCTACTTATTGGTCTCATCATTGGAGCGGTAGCAAAACTTATCATGCCTGGGAAAGACCCCGGAGGCTTTATCGTTACGATGCTTCTTGGTGTGGCCGGGGCCTACCTAGCGTATTTCATTGGATTCCAGACTGGAATGTATACCCAAGGTGCACCGGCTGGATTTATTGCATCAGTTATTGGTGCAGTGGTCATTCTTGCTGCTTACCGCATGTTTTCAAAACGCAACCCACAACTACCACGATATTAATTTCATTTCCCCATCTGTAAAAGGTGGGGAAAGTTTCCCGTTCGTTGTATTCTGTCTGCATGAAACGCATTGATAAAATCAAAAACAGCACTCTTGGGCGTGGTCTTTTTGCGGCGAGATCTGCCCTAAGAATGCTTCCTTCAATGATAAATGGTGATGAGAATCCAACTGAGATGTTTAAAAGTCTCATTGGAAAAAGCATCGATCAGTTTGTGAATGAGGTTGGGGAGTTAAAGGGGAGTTTTCTCAAGGCCGCTCAAATCCTAACCCTTTACGGTGAATATTATCTTCCTCCTGAAGTAAATGAAGTTCTTAAAAAAGTTCAGTCCCAGGGGCATTTTTTAGGATGGGATAAGATTTCACCTTACGTCTCTGATAAAATTAAAAATGATTTTACGATCGAGGAAATCCCGATAGCCGCGGCATCCATAGGCCAGGTTCACCGCGCGACACATAAAGCGAGCTCTATGGAAGTCGTGCTTAAAATTCAATACCCCGGGGTCAAGAAAGCGATCGACCTAGATATTAGGATGATAAAAACTTTTTTGAACTTGGGTAAATTCCTTCCACGAAAAATAAACATGGACGCCATTTACGGAGAGATCAGACGAGTTTTAATGGAAGAGATGGATTATGAAATGGAATGCAAGAAGCATGTTCACTACAAAGAGATCATGAAGAACGTCAAGGGTGTCCATGTACCAGACATCTATCCGGAATACTCTGATGATAAAGTTATCGTTTCGGAATTCATTCAAGGTCTTTCGTTTTCGGAACTTGATAAGATGAGCCTTAATCAGGATGAAAGAAACCGCTTGGGGGCTTCGTTCTTCTTTTTATTTTTCAAAGAAATCTTCGAAGGAGATCTGATTCAGACAGACTGCCATGCCGGAAATTATATTTACCGAGAAGGCGAGCTCGTTCTCATCGATTTTGGGGCCACTCTCTATTACCCAGAAAAAACGTTGGTTCAGTATCGTGAGCTCATCCGCATGGTTTACCATGGCGAAAGAAAAAAATTCTTTGAGGTGCTTTGGAGTATTTCTGATGAAATTGAACTCAATCAGGATTTACTCTGGGAATACTGTCAGCTGGCAGCAAGTCCTCTGAACTCGACAGATTTTAATTGGGCGTCAACTGCTTTGCCGGATGAGATTCTGCCGAAAGCAACTGAACTCTTAAAAACTTCTCGTATTGATTCACCCCCTCACCAGTTCATCTTCCTAGACCGAAAACTCCTTGGTCTCTTTTCTATGCTTAGACTTCTTAAAGCGCGATTCGATGTAAAGGCGATCGTTGAAGGATTTATTGGTCTAGAAAAATGATCGTGAAAAATTCATTGATCGCAAAAATCTTGAGGGTTAATGGAATTGTACTTTATCCGTTTATCTTTCTTGCCCCTAAGGATCCTGATGTCTTCCTTCTCAATCACGAAATGATCCACTGGAATCAGATCAAAAGATGCGGCGTCTTTAATTTCTACTTTTTTTACCTGAAAGAATATTTTGTACTCCGCATGAGTGGTCATGGGCATGATCAAGCTTACCGCGCGATAAGTTTTGAACAAGAGGCTTACCTGTTTCAACATGACCTATGTTATTTAGAAAAAAAGAGACAGAATTTGTGAGTTTATTACTTCGAAGATTTTGATGGAGCGTTGATAACCTTGTCGTTCCAAACTTGCTTCCCTTTTTTAATCACTTTGCGCGTCTCACGGTCGATATTGTCAGCACCCTGATTAACAGTTTCCTTAAAGCTTTTCCCTTTATTTACGTCTGCAGCGAAAAGATTAGAAACAAAGAATAGGGTAATGATAAGAGTTTTCATCTTTTCATTAGGCACTATTTTCTTTGCGTTGGCAATTGGCCCTAAGGTTGCATTCATAAAAGTAGGAGTTTTTATGAACAATACAGAAAGCCAAGAAATTAATGAGTTTAGAAAATCCGTTCTATTAATTGATGATGATGCCGATCTGTTAGATCGCTTCAGAGACGTCTTTGAGATGGAGGATTTTGATGTCTTTACCGCCTCGAATGGTAAAGAAGCTCTAGATATGCTTAAGACGATGCCAGAATCGGATCTACCAGACTTAATCATGCTCGATTACATGATGCCCATAATGAATGGGGAAAAATTTAGCCAAGCGAGACAAAACGACCCACGTTTGAGAAAAATTCCCGTAGTCCTGATGACTGCCAATGGGGATTTGATGTCCGTCATGAAAAAAGTTCATGTCAATGCTTACCTTGAAAAGCCTATGGATATTGATCACGTCCTTAGAGTTGCGGGAAATTTTATTGGCGTCCAGGAAGCTTCTAAAAACAGAATTCTTCATTAAAAAAATATCGGCAACGTGATTTCTGCCTAATTCTAAATTATATTTTTATCATTTTTGGTATGCATACCTTCTCTTATCCATTTCTGCCCCAATATTTTCCACTCCTCTTCGAGCATTCATGGGCTTGGTCGTGGCAAGCGCCTTGCAAAACCCTTGAGTATGAATAAGTCCCAAAGAACTTTGAAAGATTTTGGTCAAAAAACTGTGATGATCATTGATGACGATATCGACATCTCTGATCTTTTCAAAACCTTCTTTGAACTCGAAGGATACCGAGTGATGAGTGCCCCAGATGGCAGAGAAGGGCTCGAAATGTTAAAGAATACTCCGGACATTCTCTTACCTGATCTAATCATTCTGGATTATATGATGCCGAACATGAATGGCCAGGAGTTCGCCTTCGCTAAGGGTCTCGACTCACGGATAGAGAATATTCCTGTGGTCCTTGTCACCGCGAGTGGAAATATATCGTCCCTTGTCCATGGGCTTGAGGCTGATGCGTACCTGGATAAGCCCTTAAATCTTGATGCCCTCATGCGAGTGGCCTTCAACTTCATCCACCGCCGTCACTCTTCCCAGCATAGTTTTCTCGCCTAAGTATGTAATCTTGGACAGGATCACTGGACGAAGACCATAGTCGATGCTATTTCGAAGCCATGAATACAACTCCCATGAACACCAATAGTACCGTGTACCTTAGTAACCTCAATTATGAGACTGATCGTAATGGGATTAAGTCGTTGTTGATGGGGCTAGGAACTGTCAAGAATATCAAAATTATCGTTGAGCCAACGACCGGACAGTCTCGCGGGATGGCCTTTGTTGAAATGGCGACTGAGGCGCAAGCTAGGAAAGCGATAGAAGTTTTAAATGGCCAAAAGATCAGCGGTCGCACCCTTAAGGCCAAGCCAGCAACTCCGCTTAAGCCTGAATCTCGTCCAAGACCACTCTCTGAAAACTCAAAAAAGAATGCCAACAAAGATTTGGAATTCGCTGATATTCAACTCGCCAAAAAAGCTCGCAATGTAGAGAAGAGAAAAGCAAACCCAGTTGTCATGAAATATAAGCCGGTTCAGAAGTAGTTATCATCCCGAGATTGCGATTTTGTATTAAATAAATGGTCTCTGATTTTCATCAGGAGCACTCCTAGATGATTTTTTCCGGTACGGTCACCACAGTCGGCCCAGTAACAATCATTAACGGTATGCTCAAAAATTTGAGAGTGGCCTGTGAGAATCAGAAGATTTTTTAAATTCGGATAGCGCGAGTATTTATCAAGCAAGGCATTCTCCATAAATCCAATCTTCACTTCTTCCCAGTCTTCTCGTTTTGGAATCTTCGGGTCTCGACCACGTTTAGCGGCTTCCATAGGAGAAGGGGCATAGTGAACCCAATCTCTCAAGGCATCGGTTTGATATTTTTGCGTCTGGAAATAATGCTCACTTGTAGGCCACCACTCGCCGTCCACAAAGACAGGGAAAGCGGCGAAGTTTGAAAACTCACCGTAGAGGTCTTCTTCTCGATAAAAATCAAGCTCTACTTCCTGATAGGGAAGGGGTGGGGTTTCGGGAAACATTTCATAGTTAATCGCAATGGATTTAACACAGCGAAGGGAGATCCCTTTATCAGCGACGGAAAAATCTGCGGTTGAAACATTTCTTGCGAGACTGAGGAATTGAATCGAGGTTGCACTTTTTTCTTCAACGACATTTGTCCAAAACCATTGGTCTTGAAGATCTGAAAGAATCGTAAAAACTCTCTGGCTACCTTCAACATAATTTAATTCCAAGGCGAGGGCCTGCCATTCTTTTAACGTTGGCAAACGTGCCCCAAAACTTTCGCAGTAAGTTTTAGAAGTTTGAAAATCCATTCCTTTCACAACTGATCCCCATAAAAGACCACGAGGATCGTGCCAGGCCTCACCGAGTTCTGGGATGGAATGGTCGCAGGTGTATTTCACTCCCGGAATGGAGACATTGATCTCTTTTTCACCACAGGCCAAAAGGGTGAGAGGAAGGAGGAGAGTCGCGAGAATGAGGGTTTTCATAGGTCGATTCAACCCCATCCTCCATAAGAATTCAAGGGTATGTGGTTAAGCAACTTATTGAAAGGTTATGGGCCGACTATAAATTTTAGCCGGTTCCAACATTTGAAACGAAATACTGCTTATGATTTGTTTCTCAACAGAGGATAACCATGAAAAAAATTATTTTGTTAGCCCTGATTCTCTCTTCTCAAGTGAGCTTTGCTGAAGAATGTGCAAGTACCATTAGTGGGCTTCGAGACTTAATTGGAAATCCAGCGGGGCCCATCAATTGGACTGAGACTGCCAAAAAGAATCCTTTGGACTTGAGACTTTCGCAAGGATCTGGAGTGATTAATCTTAAGCTAAGTAAGAGTGGTCAATCATGGGCGGACATTACGGGTGTGGTCTGTAAGCTCGGACAGGATTCCTATGTTGCACGTGTCTCCACATTGACTTGGGGGCCAGCAGCTCCGGGAATGGCAAAGATGGCCATACTCAAAGAGCTAAAGATCAAATTGCCCTATCAAACGATGTTGAAAGTTTCGGCTTCAATCTTTAGCTTTGAATTTCGTCCGATGTAGGTCTAGAGTCTCGAGCTTCGATAAAATAAAAAAGCATCAAGTCTGCGATTAGAGCGGTGGATATCCAGATGCTCTGATCGCAGTTCATCCATCAGCTGAAAGAATTGGTCGAGATCTTTTTGAGCGCTAAGTGCTGCATTTACTTGCTTGCTCTGGTCCTCGAAGTTGCCGTGAGAAAAATTTCGTATTCCTTCAAAAGTCCCCTGTTCCATTTTG
Source organism: Bacteriovoracales bacterium (assembly GCA_038322885.1). Classification (GTDB taxonomy): domain Bacteria; phylum Bdellovibrionota; class Bacteriovoracia; order Bacteriovoracales; family Bacteriovoracaceae; genus Peredibacter. The sequence goes on from JBBQGK010000063.1 coordinate 25,416, forward strand.
GCCTCCTGCCGTCTGGTTTCTTAAGTCCTATAAGCATGTGTCGTGCCAATTTTTATTTTCGTAACTTTAAGCACTTGATCACGATTTTTATGGGCAGAATGGCACTCCGGAGTTTAAATGAAACCGGCTGGAATCGAATTAAGCACTATCTGAGGCTTATACTAGTTAGAATTTGAAACGAGGTCATGATGAGCGATAAAATTTCTTTTGAGTCGGCCGAGACCCCATTTTCGAGCGGCTTGATCCTTATCTGTGAAAAGTGTGGAAAAAAACTTTCCGATAGTGATGATAATCCTGCTCGAGAGCTGCAGAAAATCCTGAAAGAAATAATCAAGGAAAATGGCCACAAGGGTGAGGCCAAGGCCGTTCTCACGAGTTGTATGGATCTTTGCCCAAAAGACGCCATTGCCGTGGGCCTTTCCCATACCAATAGCGACAATGAATTTTTCATCG
>JBBQGK010000064.1:0-25197 GCA_038322885.1 Bacteriovoracales bacterium
CATTAATTACGATTGGACTCTGGATTATCGGTTTTCCTTACCCCTTTATTCTTGGCTTTGTCGCCGGGGTGACTAATATTCTTCCTTACATTGGCCCCGTGATTGGATTTATTCCAGCCTTCTTTGTGGCCCTTCTCTCCAAAGACCCCAATGTTTCGATGGCGGCCATGGCAATTATATATGGGATCGCAAACCTCATCGATATGGTGCTGGTATTTCCGCTTCTCGTGTCTAAAATTGTTAACCTTCATCCCATCGTTGTTGTCGTCAGTATCATCGTAGGCTCTCAGCTTGGTGGTATCGTAGGCATGATTGTGATTATTCCTTTCATTGCATTCTTTAAACTCCTCTTTAAAGAAATTTATAAAGATCTGTCGGTACAATTATGAAAATATTTTTGCTTTTGATTCTTACATTATCCCTTTCATGCTCTTCCGACTCAAAGAAAGGTCGAACAGAAGCGGAGAGTTTGTATAAAGAAGCCGAGGAGTTGATGAAGGCCGATCGGTTTATTCTCGCCACAGAAAAACTAAATCTCATTAAGACTCAGCATCCTTATTCATTTTACGCCACTCCCGCGGAGCTCTTGCAGGCAGATGTATTGTTTCTTCAGGATAATTACATCGAAGCGGCAGCCGCATATCTTTTGTTTAGAGATTTTCACCCAAAGCACGAAAAAATTCCTTATGTCGTTTACAGAATTGCCGAATCTTATTTTAAACAAATCCCAGATACGATTGATCGGGATCTGGAGCCCGCCGTTGAATCGATAAAATACTTCGATGAAGTAGTACAGAAATATTCAGATTCAAGTTACCGAATCCAAGCGCAGGAAGGAATTGAAGCGGCTAAGAAAATGCTCCGGCAGAAGGATCAGTACATAGCCGATTTTTATTTCAAGACTTACGAGTTTAAAGCAGCTCGCTATTGGTATCTTGATATGATCGAAACCTACCAAGAAGATCAAAAATTGCGAAACCACGCCATGGTTCGCACGATTTTAGCTAGTCATGAGCTTAAAGAATGGGACGCTTGTATAGATTATGTGGAAAAGTATTACGAATTAGTTGATAAAGAGTTCCATCCCGAAATAAACTTAGTAAAAGAGAAGTGTTCTAAAAAAATATAATCATTTACCCGGAGTTCCCTTTGGAAAATGCTAAACTCGACGATCTTCTCCGCAAATCCAAAGACGCTTTTCAGAAGAACGATTTAAAGACCGCCAGCTTGTTTCTTAACGAAATCATCGAGAACAACCCTAATGCGACTGAAGCCTTCTTTCTTCTCGCCAACGTCTTTCACGTCAGGGGTGAGCTTGGTAAAGCGATAAAGGCTTTCCAAAGAGTTTTGGAGCTTGATCCTGCCCATACTGATGCTTCGATTTCTTTATCTGTTATTTACAACGACATTGGTCGCTACGAAGACGCTAAGGCTATCTTTGAGAAGGCCAACAATCAGGTCAAATCAACTTCAGGTCAAGGTATTGCAGATCCTCATCTCAACCGTAAGTTTTCTTTGAAGCACTATGAGATAGCAGAAATGTATGCCTCTTATGGCCGCTATGAAGAAGCACTTTTTGAATACAACAAGGCCGCTACTCTTGATGCTGATAATCTTGAGATTCGAATCAAAATGGCCAAGACCTATACGAAAAAAGGTTTCACTTCGAAAGCGTTCGAAGAATTGAAACGATTAAAAAATGAGTATCCAGGCTACATGCCAGTGAGAATTGCCTTGGGACTTCTTTATTACGGAAATGGCAATATCATTGAGGCTCAGGCCGAGTGGCAGAATGTTATTGGACGAGAACCGAATCATCCAGAAGCGATGATGTATTTGAATCTCTCCAAGAGCGCCACTGAAACAAATATGAGTTTATAAGAAATAAAAAAAGCCCTCTGAAGGGCTTTTTTTATTTTATCAATCTTTAAATTAATGACTAGGCTTCGAGAGTTCTTGTGATTGATGGAGAGTTCGTATTACGAAGATCTCCTGACTCAATAGTAATACTGGATTCAAAAGTTGTACGTCGAGCATCATCCGAAGAGAAGTTTACAATATAAGTTTTGAGTTCGCGGTACATTTCGTGCTTCACAGTAAGTTTGCTGTCTTGAAGAACAATTTGTTTCCCCACTTTCTTTGCAGAATTGATCACTACCGGAGCTTTCAAGTTCGCTGACATTTCTGTCACGTTAGCAGGGATAGTAAGTATGCAATATAGTTTTGCAGACTGGATTGACTCAAGTTCGAGACCATTCAAATCAGCAGGGAGAAGCTTCGCGATATAATCAGGCTTGAAAATTTTCGGCTCGATGATTGGAAACGCCACTTTTTCATCTTCTGTGCTCTGAAGCCAAAGAATGAGAGTGCTATCACCTGGATCAACCACAAAATATTTCTTAATATTTTCAAAACCGAGAAGACCTTCGTTGAAGGTTACAATATCACTTGGGTTAACTTCGAGTTCCCCAAATCTGGTGGTTTTGATTTTCACTGTTTTCCTCCAAAAGAGAAATGGTAAGGTATTCTAACCATAACACTATGATGGTATCAGTCAACGGCTATAATGATCAAGGGGGGAAAATTATTTCTTCTTCAATTCTTCGCCCAGTCTAGCGATGTCCGACATACTAGCTTGCACCGCTTCAGTATTTTGGTCCTGTATGGCCTGATAGACTTCTTCTCGATGGATCTTGGTCTCTTTTGGAGCCTTGATTCCCAAGCGCACTTGTTTGCCTTTAATTTGCACCACAACAATTTTTATATTGTCGTCGATTGCAATGCTTTCCCCTAGCTTCCGTGTCAGAACGAGCATGTAATGATCCCTGTCTTCAGTGTCAAGAATGTAAAAACTCAATAAAGTTTTATGTTTCGGTCTGTGGTTTATTACATTTTTGAGGAAATCTCAAGGAAATTTGCAAGAAATGTTAAGAGTTTGTAAGAAATTCTTAGCGTAGGAAGTCCATAAGATTGGTGTTCATGAGATTTGAACTAGCTTTATACGCAGCCTTAAGAACCGTTTGTTCCTTTTGAAGGTCGGTAAACAGCTCTGCAACATCTGCATCTTCGATTCTCGTTTTGTGAGAAGCATTAACTAGTTTGGTTTTTTCAATATTCGATTCTGCGTTGGTCACCGTGTTAGTGAGGGCACCAATTTGGGTCCTGAAGGCCACCATCTTCTCCAGGCTCGAATCTAAACGTTCAAGCAAGCTCTGCACGATCTGTGGATTGTCGGTGAGGAGAGCATTCTCTAAGGCACGCATTTCGTCAAATACACTCACTGTGACTTCTTCCGGTTGATTAGAAGCTGGCTTTCTCACCATCGAAGTGTCGCCGTTCAAATCAACATCGAGTTTGAGGTCGAGGTCTTCTTTTTGCGCAGGTTTTTTCTGAAGACCCTTCGTGAAGAAGAGTTCGTCGCCATTGATGTTTATGGGAACGTAGACGTCTTTATTGATTTCGATATTGATTTTATTTTTATCGCCCTGATATTGGCCGTTCTGGTCGAAGGGACGTGTGAGAACTTTTTGGCCAGAGAAGAGGTAACGATTTCCGATGCGTTTGTTAGCGATCGAGAGAATCTGCTGACGGAGTTGGTGAATTTCTTTTGAAACACCCTGACGGATTTCTGGTCCGTAAAGAGTCGAGGCCTGTCCAACGGCGAGCTCTTTTGCTTTCGAGAGAATATCAGTCATCTCTTCCAAGACGTTTTCAGTGTAGGAGAGTTGAGTTTGAGCATAATTCAAATTGCGCATGTACTGGTCGGCATCGATACTTTGCGAACGGATCGCAAGAAGTTCAGTGTTACCGATCGGATCATCAGAAGGCTTAGAGATGCGCTTCAGGGTGGAACCCTTCATCTGCAAATCTTCCAGACGGCCCTTGGTCTTACCAACGGCGTAATTAATGGAATTAATCGAGCTATTTTCTGAAACGCGACTCATAGTTCATGCCTCATGATAATAACCCCAAGACCGCTCGGAACATTTCATCTGAAGCCTTAATGACTTTAGCTGATGCTTCGTAAGCGTTTTGGTAGCGGACCATGTTGGCGGCTTCTTCATCGAGAGAAACACCGGCAAGGCGCTCTTTAAATGATTTGGCCTGCGCTAAAATTCCCGCAGATTGTTCAGTATCAATTTTTGCTTTACCGGTTTGTAGACCGATATTACCGACTGACTTTAAGTATTGTTCTTCGAAGGTTGTAGTTCCGCCGCCCAAAACTTTCTCATGCTGAAGTTTTGAGATTGCGAGAAGAACTCTGTTGTCTCCTGGCTTATTGGCTTCGAGTCCAGCAGCGATGTTATTAGGGTCAGCTTCGATATCATCGGAGATGTTGATGTATTCAGCTGCGCGAGTGAGATCAAGGGGCTCTTTGAAGAAGTTGATTCCCGTAACTTTTTGAGCGGCCGCATTGGGAACAGGATTTCCTTGAGCATCGACCGGGACAGGGAAGTTTGCAAATCCGCGACGGTGAATAGCATTTACGGAAAGAACGAGCCCATGGGCCAATTCATCAACTTGTTTTTCGAGGCCCACAAGTTCTACGTTTCGAGTTTTTAACTGCGCTCCAAGAGTACCACCCTTGAGGGCATCAGAAATATGAAGCGACTGACGGTTAGTGAAGAAAACTTCAACGTTACCTTTGTCAGACGTATTTTTTCCATCTTTGAGAACTGATCCAACTGAAAGCTCCTGTGCGAGAGCTCCGGAGACCAATGAACCAACTCCATCAACGTTAACAACAAATTGTCCCTGTTGATCGCTGTAGGTAGAGATTGGGAAAAATTCTGCGAGAGTGCGGATCGCTTTATCGCGTTGGTCACGAAGATCGTTGGCCATGCCACCCGATACTTCCTGGACGTTAATTTCTTTGTTGAGTTTTGCAATGGTTTTCGTGAGTCCATTGATCTCGTCAGTCGACATGCGGATCTTGTTGTTGATGTTGGCACGAACTGAATCAAGATTGTCCTGAATACGGTGGAAGTCGCCAGTAACGATCTTGGCATTTTCTTTTACAGAGTTTCGGATCGTTTCGTTCTCTGGCTGATTTGAGAGATCACGAAACGTATTGAAGAAGCGGTTCATGATTTTATTCATGCCCTCAGAGTTGACCTCGTTGAAAATTTCTTCAACGTGACCAAGTTGGAGAGAGCGCTCTTCATCAAACTTAGAATTTGTGAGTGATTGATTTAATTTTTTCTCGATGAGTTCGTCATGTTGACGACGGATACTCTGGACCTCAACACCAGTTCCTACAACGTAGTCACCTTCTGCGAGACCAGGACCTGTCTCAGATTTAACTTCTTGTCGTGAATAGCCTTCAGTGTTGGCGTTGGCAATGTTGTGAGAGGTCGTAGCCATTGACTGCTTCGCTGTGAAGAGACCTGATTTACCAATATTTAATAAGTCAGAACCCAATCCTAGGTACCTGTCCCTTTATTTCGCTAGCTGACGGGTCATACCGTCTGCACCGTATGTTGAGTAAGTTTTCTTCCCTGAAAACCCCTGCTTAATCTCTCTGATCGAAATCAGAGCTTTATTCAAGAACACTTGGTTCTTTTTATTTTGGTCTTGGATGCGAGTCACGATATCAATCAAAAGTGAGTTGAGATTCTGAAGAGCAGGGATGCCTGCGGCTTTATCAATCTCAGCAAAGGCGACGAGAAGATCTCCAGCGCGCTTGATTGGAGTCGCAGCGAGACCGGAGTCGTTTAATCTATCAATGAGATTAGCGCGCTCTTTTTCAAGTTCGTTGATTTTGGAGATGATTTCTTCTTTTAATGGCATCATCGTTTCGATCTTATCAATGTCACTTTCAAGCAACGTTAAGTATTCTTCGCAAGTCAGATCATAAAGATCTTTGTGAAGACGGCAGAAGCCTTCCCAGATAGTAACGACGTTGTGATAGTGAAGCATCTTCATGTCAGAATTCATCGCCATGCTTAAAACTCCGAAGTGAGAATTTTATCTGCCATACCGTCGTAATCCATCTCGTAAGTGCCGGCCTGAATTTGTGCTTTCAAGCGAGCAATCTTTTCAGAGTTGTCTTGCTCGGGAGCAGACATCGCAGCTTTCTTAATGCGAGAGAAATCTTTTACACCTTCAGGTATAGACACCTTCGCGTCTGTTGCTGTTTTTTCCTGAAGATCTGAAGCACGCTCCGTCGTGTTGCGTGTGCCATCTACTTTTGCTCCGCCCTTTGCTGAGCCGGTTTCAATGTCTCTTCCGCGGGGGAAAAACGTTGAACGTGTGTCGATGCTACTCATTTGTATTCTCCTTCAGGGTGTCCGTCATTCCTTGACGAACTGCCGGGTGCGCATTCTTTAAATACTGTTTCAAGTGACTCGGGACAATCTGGTCGAGGATGACTTTCTTCACTCCAAGACCTGTATCTGATTTTGCCATAAGCTCGGCTCTTTCGGAATCAAGCATTGAATTGTAGTAATCCATCGCTGAAGAATCCGGAGTTTCTTTATGAACAGATTTTCTCATTTCTTCTAGAAGGTGAGAAGTGAAGCTTGTTTCCATGCCTTCAGCAACTTCTTCGTACGGTTTAACAGGATTGTTTTTTTGTGTGGGTAGGCCCTGAATTGTAGGCTTGATCTGCACTCTTACCATCCTGGTGTTTCGACCTCATCATCCTGATGAGATTCTACCTAAAGTTTAGCATTTTTTAAGACTGGGGTGTTAGGGAAAATCTCCCCTAGGAAATTTGTACCCCATGGGGTCAAAAAGAAACTAGATGAGTTCGATTTCTGCGACGAGAGAACCGTTTTGCTTAAGGGCTTGGAAGATTGAAATGAGGTCTTCTGGCTTAGTACCGAGGGCGTTGAGGGCCTTAACTAAGTCATTGATTGTTGTTGATTGCTCAACAGCGTGAAGTGCCTTTTTGCCTGACTCATCTGATCCACCTTTTACTTCCACCACTAGATCACCGTGGGAAATAGCTGACTTTTTCAGAACGATATCTCCACCGGCCACTAATGTACCCGTGCGCTCATTGATCACGATTTTTGCGTGAACATCGGCTACAACTTTAAAATTTTCGATATTGGCGAGAAGCTCAACCACTTTGCGCTCGTAGTAGCTTGGGATGATCACATCAATAGTTGTTGCATCCGATGCTGTTGCGTACTTACCACCAAGTTCTTGGTTGATGGTGCGCTCAATGCGAGCAGCAGTGGTGAAGTCTGGATTATTCAAGGCCATGCGAAGAGCTTTCTTTTCATTGAAAGCAACTTCTAGTTCTTTTTCAATTGTTCCACCTTCAGGGATACGTCCAGTGGTTGCCATTTTCTTTCCGGCCTCAAGACCACCGATAGAAAGAGGACCATTTCCAACGGCATAAATTTGTCCGTCTCCGCCTTTAAGTGGAGTCACAAGAAGGGTTCCACCCGCGAGCGAAGAAGCATCTCCAATAGAAGAGACAGTCACATCTAAATGCTGACCAACTCGACCGAAAGCGGGGAGTTTAGCTGTCACGATAACGGCAGCTACATTTTTAGAGGTCACTTCTTTTTGTGGATTTAAACCAAGAGTTTGAAACATTTTTTTGAGAGAGGTATTTGTTATTTCACCGCCACCGTCACCAGTGCCGTTAAGACCAATGACTAATCCATAACCGATCAGTGGATTTTCGCGAACACCTTTAACAGTCACTAAGTCTTTTATTCTGCTAGCTGAGGCAAAAGCAGTTGCAGTAGTAAAAGTAAGCAAAAGGATCGGCAAAAACTTGATCATTATTCTTCCCTATTCAAAATGAAGACTCGGGACTCTAAAAGTTTATCCGAGTTAACATAATCATTTTCCATGATATCTTTGCGCGACACAAGCGCCTGTACTTCGATGGCCCTTTTTTCCTTTTTAAAGATCACTTCTTTGTGACCTCTCAAAAGTATGTAATCTTTACTGATTTCTTCGGTCACAGTTCCGGAAATTTTGTCATAAACTTCTACTTCGTGCTCATCCTTCGCGGCGGGAGTAGGAGCCGCGGCTACTGCCTTATCCCCAGCTTTCGCGTCTTTTTTATCCCCGGCCTTTTCTTTTTTAGGCTTATCCGGGAACGTCCGCTTTAACTCAGATGAAATTTGATTCCGAAGACTTTCCAAAACATTGATGATGACCATGTCCCCTGTGTGTTTATCGTTTTGATAGGTAAAAAGGGACGACGAGGACCCTTGGTTGGCCCATAGACTTCCATCACCCTCGTGATCTGTGAAGTCACTCGCTTTATGACGTTGAGGACGATAGTCACGTTTTACGGTCGGACGAACCTGACCTTGACCCGGACCGGATCCGTTTAAAGAAAAAGTCACGGGCTCTTTTATGGGACGTTTATCTCGTTCTGGATGCTGACGGCGGTAATTGGCAAAGTGATCACGATTATCGACAGCAATTTTTTTGGGGAGTCCACGCTTATCCTCGCGATCGATTGCACGATGAACATTACCAACGTAACCGGCACATGAAACGAGAAAGAGGAGAAAAAACATCACTAAGCTTTTCATAGTTCAACTAGCACCTTGTTAACGTCTATAACTTTACCCTGATACTTTTTATTTTTTTGAGCGTGGAAAACTTCTACGAGTTCACCGAGCGTTCCGTTATTTCGGCTAATACCGGAAGTTTTAATTCGCACCATTTGATTCTCAATGATCACATCTGTTTTAAGCCCAGCTTTTACGAGATTAACGGCATTGAGGTCAGAGAAACGAAGGAGTTCACCATTTTTAATAGGTTTATTGGTTTTAAAAAATCGGAGTTGAGTGACGTCACTGACAAGGTCGGTTTGAGGGATGGCCTCAACATACTCTTCTTTGAGAGTTTGTTCATTCACGTCTGAAAATGAGTTGAGATAAGTAAGGGTGCGGTAAGCTTTCACCATTTTCGAGAAGTCGGCCGAAACGATAAGAGATCGTTGGGTGCCGTCAAAACCTTTGATATCGATATTAACAACTTGTTGAGCACCGTAGAGACAAGCATCACACGAAACAGAGAGCTGATCGCCTGGTGCGAGAGCAAGAATGTTTCCCATGTTTACAGAGCGTGTCGACTTAACCTGTATTCCAGCTGGTAAATTAAGCTGCTCGCGCATAATACTTTTGATTTGATTCACTTGAATCATGTAAGGGGTAAACTGCATGCCAGAGTGCCCACGTGAAGACATCATTTCAGAAAGCTGTGCAGACGAGATTCTTCCATCTAATGTCGTGATGACTTGATAGAGATCACTCACTGTGGCTTCAGAACAATTTTTCTGGGTGAAAAAATTCGTGGATTGCCCTTCTCCCATCACGATCATGAGCCCCGGAAGTGTTACTTCGCAGGCCCAAGATGAAAAACAAAAAAGAAAAGCGAGAAAAGATAAATACTTAATCATTAATTACCTGATGTTATTCACGGTTTGTAGCATCTGATCAGCTACACCCATGACTTTTGAATTCATCTCGTACGCACGTTGAGCTTTAATGAGATCCGTCATTTCATTCATGACGTTGACGTTTGAAGTTTCGAGAGCTCCCTGTGAGAGCACACCAGATCCATTCTCTCCCGCCACGTTTTGAATCGCTTGACCAGAACCTTTCGTAGCTGCATATAGGTTTCCACCTTGAGAGCTAAGTCCTACTGGATTTACGAATGAGAAAACAGGAATTGTACCTAGTACTGAGGGCTCAGGACTTTCACGATTCCAGGCCTCGACTAAACCATTTTCAGCAATATTGAGCTTCACTGTATTTGATGGAACAACAATTCCTGGAAACACTTTGTGTCCAGCGCGTGAAACAAGATTCCCCTGAGCATCAACGTTGAAACTTCCATCACGTGTGTATTTCATCTCACCATTTGGTGCGATAACTCCCAGGAAGCCTTCGCCGTTAATCATTAAGTCATAAGGGTTATTGGTCTGTTGCATAGAACCGATCGAGTGGATTTTGCGAGTAGCAGAAACTTTTGCACCAGAACCAACCTGGTGACCCACGTTGTACTCTGTTGTACCGGAAGATTTCGCTCCCGCTTCCTGGATTGTTTCGTAGAGGAGATCGTCGAACTCAGTGCGCGCTTTCTTGAAACCAGTCGTGTTCACGTTCGCAATATTGTTTGAGATTGTGTTCACGTTAGATTCTTGTGCGGCCATGCCAGTCGCAGCTGTGTGAAGTGCTCGGATCATAATCCTCCTAACTTAAAATTTACCAACTTCATTCGCGGCTTTGCCTGAAATGCTGTCATAAGCATTGATCGCTTTTTGAATCGATTCGAAATGACGATGGGCCTTGATGAGCTCCGACATTTCTTCAATCGCATTCACGTTCGATCCTTCAAGGAAGCCTTGATTGACGGTGGTTTTGATAGTCGTACGGTTAATATTGTTTTCGTCCGGTGTAATAAAGAGAGAATTTCCCTCTTTCCGGAGCGCATGTTTGTCTTGGAATTCAACAATTGAGAGGCGAGAGATCGTTCCATCTTTTGTCATCACATCGCCATCAAGATTGATGGTGAGTCTTTGATTGGTAGGAACACGGATGATTCTGTCTTCTGGTTTTGGAAAACTTCCCACTGATGCAGGATCCCTAAGTGCTTCAGGGCTTGCATTGAGTGCACTTAAGACACGGTAACCTTGTTCTGTGACAAGCTCGCCCTCTTTATTGATATTGAAATTCCCTTTGCGCGTAAACCGAACTCCTGTTGGAGTCAGTAGTTCCACAAATCCTTCCCCCTGGAGAGCAATGTCGAGTGGATTTTGAGTCGGAATGAACTGACCCTGTTCGTGAATGGTAAAGCTTCCATCAACTTTTACCATGGCGTTCTCAGCACCTTGCGTGTGATAAAAATCATCAGGAGAAAATTCTTTACGTGGAATATGGATGTCTTGATCAGCACCAGTTAAGGCCGTGAGATGTTCTCTGAATACGAGTTGATCTTTTTTGAAGCCAACAGTGTTCGCGTTTGCCACGTTGTTGGCAATCGTTTCAACTTTTTCTTGTTGTGCTATCTGTCCAGATAGCCCTACCCAAATATTACTCATGAACTCCTTATCTTCCTGATGGGGAGCGGGCAAAAAAATGCCCCTGTAGGCAAATTTTAGCAATGTACCTGACAGAAACCTAGCATAGGCAATTTACTCCGTACGCTTAACTGCGTGAAACCTTGTCTGGAAGTTTGCTTTATGAGAACATCCGCTTATTAAATGTGTCAAAACGACAACAGGACTATCTCATGGCGGCCTCAAAAACAGAAAACTTTGAAAATTCTCTTAATGAATTAGAAAAAATTGTCCGAGAGCTCGAGTCAGGTGATGTGAATTTAGATGAAAGCCTGAAGCGTTTTGAACAAGGAATTGAACTTTATAAAAAATGTCGGCAAACGCTTGAGGCCGCAGAGAAAAAGATTAAGATCCTGAGCGATAGCCTCAAAGAAATAGATTATAAAGAGTAGATCTTTCTTTAAATTCAATTTCCATTAAAATGTATTGAACTCGTAACAGTGAAAGGACTTCCTTGAAACGTTTAATCAAGACCCTCGCGGTCCTCGTCGTGCTTTGTCTTTTAGGTATCGGCTCTGTCTTGGGAATGTTTTTTTACATCTCAATGGATCTGCCGCAAATCAATTCTTTAAAAGATTATAATCCACCGATGAATTCTCGCATTGTCTCTAAAGAAGGCGAGGTCCTCCTAGATGTGGGAACTGAAACTCGTGTCGTGGTTCCATTCGAGAAAATTCCCAAGAAAGTTGTGAATGCCTTCCTCGCTGCCGAGGACGATAACTTTTATCAACACGAAGGGATTGATTACTACGGAATCGCTAGGGCGTTTTTAGTGAATATGAAAGAAGGTCGTTTGGTGCAAGGGGGCTCGACGATTACTCAGCAAGTAGCTAAGTCTTTCCTCCTCACGAAAGAGAGAACAATTTCCCGCAAGGTCAAAGATCTTCTTCTTGCTCGTAAGATTGAACAAAAATTCTCGAAAGAAGAAATACTCTTTCTCTACCTTAACCAGGTTTATCTTGGCGGAGGATATTATGGAGTGAAGGCAGCCTTTCGTGGCTACTTTGATAAAGACCTCGAGCAGGCAACTTCTGCTGAGTGTGCACTTGTTGCGGGACTTCTCGTTGCTCCGACAAAATATTCTCCCTATGTGAACCCCCAGTACGCGAAAGTTCGCCAGAATTATGTTCTGAAACGTTTGCATGAAACCAAAAAAATAACTGATGCTGAATATCAGAGTGCTTTAAATGAAGATATCAAGATGCGCATCCGTAAATCAAATGATGTGAAGGGCGGTCATTTTACAGATTGGATTCGTCAGGAAGTCATGAAGGCCGTTGGAGTGGATGAATTTTTAAATAATGGGTTTAAAGTTGTGACAACTCTTGATTGGCCTCTTCAACTTAAAGCCGAAAAGGCCGTAAAAGAGAAGATTAAAGAGCTCGATAAACGCCAGGGCTTTAAGGGTCCCGTAAAACAGTTCACGAAAGCTGAAGAGATTGTGGAATTTCTGACCGAGCAGAGAAAGAGTATTTTGCGTGAGCAGTCTTCCTACTTCACGTATGTGAAGGCAGGAAAAAATGTTTATGAGTTCCATGAGGAGGATAATTCCCTCGCTAAAAATCATGAGTTTTATGATTCCGAAAAAGAATTGATGAATGAACGTTTTAAATCACTCGTCGATATTGGAAATCCTCTGACTGATCCATTCTTGAAATTTCTTCAAATCGGTAAAAGCTATCAAGGAGTTGTCATTAACGTCGATGATCTCAAGCGAACGATCTTGATTGAGATCGCCGGAACCCGCGCGATCATTCCTGAATCTGGCTTTGACTGGGCACACGAGAGAAAATTTGGAGAACACCCAGTTTATTTCAACCCTCAGAAAACTCCTTCAAAGATCTTGAAGATAGGGGACCTTGTTTTAGCAACTGTGGTTAGCCCTTCTGTGGGTCTCGATCAACTTAGTAGCTCAGATTTTTTTAAAAAATATAAAGACCCGACTTTGAAAAGTCTGCTTACCCGCCAGAAATTTATTCAGGCCTCGCTGGACCAAGAACCTGAAGCCGAAGGTGCTCTGATTGCCATCAATTCTCACACTGGTGAAATTGTAACTTTAGTTGGAGGAGTTGATTTTCAGAAATCTCAATTTAACCGCGCCATCCAATCATCGAGACAACCGGGATCATCTTTTAAGCCCTTCATTTATGCTGATGCTCTCGAAAATGGCTATAATCCATCATCAATCTTGATGGATACTCCTCAAGCACTCGGCGGAGTGGATAATTCTCTTAATTGGAAACCAAGAAACTACGACGGTGAATTCATGGGACCCATGACTTTACGTCATGCTTTAGAGGTCAGTCGAAATATTCCTACGATTCGTCTTGTGCAAGATCTAGGTGTAAAAAAAATCACGGATTTTTCTAAGCGCTTTCACATCGAAGCTGATCTTCCTAAAGATATGAGCTTGTCGCTAGGATCATTTGGAATCAGCCTTGCTGAATTAACCAAGGCCTATGCTATTTTTCCTAACGGCGGTAAAGCCATTCGACTTCACCACATTATCTCAATCAAGGACCGCACCGGTAAGAGCTATCCTATTCCTGATGCAGATAAATCTTGGGGACAAGATCCCGCTTTAGCCGCAGCAGAAACGGGCCCAGATGGAACTCCAGCTCCTCAACCGGAATCATCAAACCCATTTTTAAATAACTTAACGAGCGTTCAAGTTTACGATCCACGTTTGGCATTCGTCATGACAAACCTTCTTAAAGGGGTCGCCACTTATGGCACCGGGGCGGCGGCCGGAAGACTCAATCCCAATGTCGGCGGGAAAACAGGGACAACAAATAACTATGTCGATTCACTTTTTGTAGGTTTCACCGCCAACCTCGTGGTTGGGGCCTGGGCCGGATTTGATGACAACAGGCCACTTGGAAACGGAGAAACGGGGGGAAAAACGGCGCTCCCAATTTGGATCGAGTACATGGCCTCGGCGATCCCACGTTACGGAGCACCCGAGTTCCTTGCTCCAGAAGGTATTAGCCACCAAATGGTGAACAAAGAGACCGGAAAACCAATACCTCCAGGTGCTGGGGGCGGATTCATGGAATCCTTTGTCGCAGGTTTTGATGCAACTTCAGGGCCCCAGTCATTTGATCAAAAAGATCAGAAGCAAGGGGCACAAACAACCGACGACGAAGACTACTTCACCAATCAGTAAGTTAATTTTTCAGGCCACCGAAAGGATCTCTACGGAGGTCCTATGCCATCGTTTGTTGATCAAAAAAAAATGTTCTATTATATCCTGTTGGGTGCCCTACTGCTCCATAGTGGATTCCTCGCTGTGAAGTTCAGAAAGGATTTCTTTAGTGTGAGGCACGCACCGACCCCTCAAACAGGGGCCATCAACGTTCAACTCATTTCAGAGGCGATGAAAGAGCTCGCTCTTTCAAAAAATAAAAAACAAATCGTCTTATCTGAAGACTCAGCTTCAAAAGAAAAGCCAGCTGATCCCGCTTACTTAAGTGACAAGAATAGAAACTTCGACCGCCAGACCATGGCGCGGAATGTGGACGTTTTCCAAAAAGCTGCCAAAGGAAATGGCACAGTCACGCAAACGGCAAGTAAAGGTGATTCAAATCCTAAAAAAGCCGATTTCAAAAATCTAAAACTTTCAGATATTGGAATGCTTGCCTCCGAGCCTTCTCCTAAAGAAATCAGTCGCGGGCCCGCAAGTGTAGAAATGAAAGGTGGAATGGAGAACGGGGACCCAACAACCAGTGGCATGTCTGCAACGAATGACTATGTCGAAGAAGTTACGTTAGGAGATTTTACTCATCTCAATACCGTAGAATACAAATTTTTTGGTTTTTATCACCGTATCCGTCAAAAGCTCGAGCAATTTTGGGGAAGAAGTATCCAGGAAAAAGCGACCGTTCTATTTAAATCAGGTCGTCGTATCCCGGCATCACAGGATCTCATTACGTCTCTTCGGATCACGATGAATGCGAAAGGCGAAATTGTTCAGGTTAAAGTTCTTGGGGCTTCGGGTGTTAAAGAGCTTGATGATGCTGCAATTGAATCTTTCAATCAAGCAGGACCATTCCCAAATCCACCCTCAGAACTTTTGGTTAATGGGAAAGCTACAATTGAATGGGGATTTGTCGTAAAATCTTAGTGAGTCTTGAGCAGAGTCTTGAGACGATCGATCCCTTCCATTACAACATAATCAGACCAGATAGAATCGAGTTCACGGATCGCTTCGACAACTTGAAGGGCCGCTTGGTCGCGTGAAATTTTTTGTGTTTCAGCGTATTGAGAAATGCATTTATTTAAAATTTCGATCACTGGTGAATTACATACTTGGTTTAATCTTTCTTCGAAGGAGTGGTTAACTTTCTTTTCTTTGCTTTTGATAATGGCCGTATTGAGAAGCTGAATTGATTCCATTAAAAAATTTCCTTAAACCCGGAGGCGATCGTGTTGGTGGGGCAGTATCACCAAACGCGATTAATTCGTAAAGAATGAATTCAAGAGAGAATAAAAATTTTAGGATGAATTTTTAAGAAGCTTTTACTTTTGAGATGGGCCAAATAATTTTCTATATTGAAGGCCAGTGTCACGCCATTATTACAGCGTGACACTTTTATTTACTTAGTGAGATGTGTTGCAAAAATCTTGATACTGCTGTGCTGTTAAAAGATTTGCAGCTTCATTTTTATCTTTCATCTTGACTTTAATTAGCCACGATCCGTACGCATCAGAATTAATTTTCTCAGGAGACCCCTCAAGATCTGCATTTCTCGCAACAACTTCTCCTGAAACAGGAGCATAGAGATCACTCACAGATTTGATGGATTCAACTACACCAAAGGTACTTCCAAGCTTAAGTTCAGTTCCAACTTGTGGGACTTCAAGGAAAACGATATCTCCCAAAGCTCCTTGTGCAAAATCAGTGATGCCAACTGTGACAGTGTCGCCTTCAACTAGTGCCCACTCATGCTCTTTTGTGTACTTTAAATTTGCTGGGATGTTCGTGCTCATTATTTATGTCCTCCGGTTACAAACGGTTTTTTTACTAATTGGGCTGGATAAGCTTTTTGTCTAATATCGATGTTATAGATTTCATCAGCTGGTGCTTTCGAGAGTTCAACGCGGGCAAAGGCAATTCCCTTACCTGTTACCACAGACATTGTTCCACTCGTTACAACACCAATAACTTCATTTTGCGCGTTTAAAACAGGATATCCCTCGCGAGGAATGCCTTTATCGAGAACAAGCTTCACTAATTTATACTTAGCTGGCTTGCTGCTTAAAGCCTCTTTGCCAACAAATTTTGTTTTCGCACCTTTCACAGTCCAACCAAGGCCCGCGTCGTATGGATTCACTTCATCGTTAAGTTCGTGGCCGTAAAGAGGGTAGCAAACTTCGAGGCGTAAAACGTCGCGAGAAGCGAGGCCACAAGCAACAACACCTTTCTCCATGAATTTCTGCCAAAGCGTTTTAATCGTGTCGTGAGATCCAAAAATCTCAAAACCATCTTCACCAGTGTAACCAGTGCGCGCAATGATCACCGGGCTATTTCCCATTTGAGTTTCATGAACTGAGTAATACTCAAGATCAGGTAACTCTCTTAAAAGTGGTTTTAAAATCTCATAAGACTTTGGTCCCTGAAGGGCCAGGAGAGAATATTCTGCTGATTTGTTAGTCAGGGTGCAGTTAAAGCCAGTGAGTTTTGATTTCATCCATTCAAAATCTTTATCAATATTCGAAGCGTTCACACAAATGAGCACTCGACCTGGATTGAGTTTATAAACAATTAAGTCATCGACCACTGTTCCGTTATCCCGGCAAAGGGGAGAGTAAACGGCCTTTCCAGTCTCTGCGCCGAGAATATCATTCGTAACGAGATAATCTGCAAAAGCTTCAGCTTCTTTACCTTCGACAAAAAATTCCCCCATGTGACTCACGTCAAATACTCCAGCAGAGTTTCTCACGGCCAGGGCCTCATCTTTCACCGATGTATATTGAACGGGCATCTCCCAACCAGCAAAAGGGACCATCTTTCCGCCAAGCTTAACGTGCTCATCATAGAGAGAAGTTCTAAAAAGATTTGTCATTTTTGTCCTTTCAATTGATTTTCTGCCGCCACCATCAGGTTCTCTATCAAGCTCACAACTGTCATTGGGCCCACTCCGCCCGGTACTGGACTCAAGCCTCCAACAACACTGAGTAATTTCTCTCGATTGCAATCACCAACGAGTTTTCCATTGAGCGTATTCATTCCCACATCAATCACCACTGTTTTTCGAGCTGGATCAAAATAAGTTTCATCCACCATATGAGTCTTACCAATGGCCGCGATCACGATGTCCGCCATTTTTGTAAATTCACGTATATTTTTTGTTTTCGAATGAACAACCGTAACAGTGGCGTTGAGATTTGTTAAAAGCATCGAAAGGGGTTTCCCCACAATCAAACTTCTTCCCATGACCACGATATTTTTCCCACCAATCTCCACACCGTAGTACTTCAAAAGCTTCACAACACCTTTCGGCGTGCAAGGCAGGAGCAATTTCAAATCCGATGATCCCAGATAGAGCACACGGGTATTTTTACTATGAAACCCATCAATATCTTTCTCAGGAACAACCATATCCGGCATATTTAAATTTTTTAAAGACTCACTCACCGGAAGTTGGACGATGATTCCATGAGTATGTGGATCAGCGTTTAGCCTCTGCATGTGGCCCAAGAATTCTTTTTCAGAAATCGAGTCATCAAACTGTTCGAGCGTAAACTTCGCTCCGACTTCTTCACAAATTTTCTTTTTATTTCTGATATACGAAAGACTCGCGGGATTATTTCCCACCAGCACGACGCTCATACTCGGCGTAATCCCTCGATTTTTGAGGGCGAGACATCTCGACTTCAATTCGTTTTTCGTCTGCTCGACGACTGGGGCGGCGGTGAGGATTTGTGCATTCATATTTTTGCCACAACTATAATATCTGGTACCTAAAAAGTCCTTTCTTATTTAAAATAGCTTTAGTATCTCTCTAAGCATGAAATCACTTTTCTACGTCGCACTTGGTATGCAACTTTTCGGACTCACTGCTGTGGGACTTTGTTTTATCTCGGGAATTCGTGAAGGTGACTACGGCCGCTTAGAACTCGCGCAATTGTGTTTAGGTTCTCTCGTCTTTTACGTCGGTAGTTTTCTAAAAACTCGCTCTGTTAACTAGTAACTAGACTCTGGTCCGAAATTTACGTACACTTTCTGTATGATAGTACTCGCCATCGACCCCGGTTCAGTCACTGCTGGATATGCCCTTCTGCAAAAAGATGGTCGCAAAGTTAATTATATCGCATCTGGCATTTTGAAATTCGATTCAGATGTCGAGTTTCTGCATAGGGTAAAAGACATCTACGAAAAAACTCAAAAGCTTCTCACAGAATATAAGCCTGATCAGATAGCACTAGAGTCCTTGATTTTTGTAAAAAGTCCGGCCGCACTCATCAAGCTCGCCCAGTCCCGCGGCACCATGCTGGCCGCATTAGCCCAGGAATATCACCAAAAAATTTTTGAATATTCACCCAATCTGGTGAAATCGACGGTCACGGGTCACGGTCATGCTGACAAAGAAGGCATTCAAAAAGTTTTAAAACAATATTTTGGCGTGATTGATTTTAAAACTCACGATGAAAGTGATGCTGTCGCGATTGCTCTTTGCCATATTCTCAATCACGGCACTGTTCAGCTTAGAAATCCCAAGCAGAAAGTCAGTAAGAAGATGGGGAACGGACTTGCCTCAGCTCTCGCGCATAAAATTAAGGAACCCAATCTATGATCGGATATCTTTCTGGAACTGTTGTTTACTCTGATTCATTAAAATCCATTGTGTTAACAGCACAAGGTGTGGGTTACGAAGTCCACACTGCAACACCGATGGTGCCAAATCGAGATACTGCTCTTTATATCTCCCACATCATCCGCGAAGATTCTCAATCTCTTTTTGGATTTGAATCAGCTGAAGAAAAAAAGTTTTTTGAAATGCTTTTGGATGTCAATGGGATCGGTCCCAAGTCCGCTTTCGCTCTTGTTTCTCACTTAGGTGTTCAACAAATTATTAGCGCCATTACTTTCGAGAATGTCGATATTTTGAAATCTGCTCCTGGTGTTGGTAAAAAAAGTGCCGAACAAATTGTTCTTTCTTTGAAAGATAAAGTAACCAAGCTTGAAATTGGTTTCTCGACCAAAGAAATGCCGATCAAGTCCGGGGCAAAACCTTCTGAGAAAAATCTCATTGATGCCCATTTAGTGAAAGAAACTCTCGCCGCTTGTCAGGGACTTGGATTCAAAGACAACGACATTCTCCCTATGATTCAGCGTCACCTTCAAGACGGATCGGCCAAGCGTCCTGAAGATCTTGTAAAATTGATCTTAAAAGAAATGAGATAATATGACTGAGAGAGTAGTGGACGGAAGTATCAATCCCAATGATCGCGAACAAGAAAATCGCCTTCGTCCGCAAAATTTTTCCGAGTTTATTGGCCAGAAAAAAGTCGTTGATAACATCGATCTCATGGTGAAGTCAGCCCTTGTTCGAAAAACGGCGATGGACCACGTTCTCCTCTCAGGACCCCCTGGCTTAGGCAAAACTTCTCTCGCCATGCTGATCGCAAAAGCTCTTGGTTCTGAGCTTCACTTAGTCTCAGGTCCAGCTATTGAAAAGAAGGGCGACCTCGCTGCCGTTCTCACAAATTTAAAACCACGTGACGTTCTTTTTATCGATGAGATTCATCGCCTGCATATCTCTGTTGAAGAGATTCTTTATTCCGCGATGGAAGATTTTCGTCTCGATATTTTGATCGGGCAGGGCGCATCAGCTCGCACCATGCAAATTGATCTCGCGGCCTTTACTTTAATTGGTGCCACGACTCGCTCAGGATTACTTTCAAATCCACTTCGTGATCGTTTTATGGCGCATTTAAATTTTGATTACTACGAGCCTGAAAAGATAGCGATTATCATCCTCAACAACTCGAAGAAAATGGGTATTGAGTTATCGACGGAAGCCAAAAATCAGATCGCCCGACGCTCTCGAGGAACTCCTCGCATCGCCAATAGAATCCTACGTCGCGTGCGCGACTTCGCTCTTGTGAGTGGAACAAATAAAGTTGAACTTAGAGAAGTAACAGCTGCTCTCGAGCTTCTCGATATCGACGATTTGGGCCTAGATTCGATGGATAGAAAAATCTTGAATGTCATGAAGAGCTATTACGCTGGCGGACCCGTTGGTATCGATGCTCTCTCCGCCACTCTTGGTGAGGATAAGCAAACGATCGAAGAAGTCTATGAACCGTACCTTCTGAAACAAGGTTTAATTCTCAGAACCCCGAGAGGAAGAGTTCTGTCAGACCAGGCCATTTCACATCTTCAATAAATCGGTCATTTATTCATGGATCTTTGACTGTTTCAGTCTGGTCTTATACGACTTGCACAATTTTCTATCGTACAAATCCATCAGATTAGTTTATACTTAACAAGTACGGCTTTTTATAAGGTTAGAAATGATTTATCAACGGACCCTTGCGAAAGATGTGAAAGTAACCGGAATCGGACTCCACTCTGGACGTAAAGTGACTATGAAATTGAACCCTGCAGATGCCGACTTCGGTATCCAATTTATTCGCACTGACATTGCCGGCTCTGCCCCGATGAAGGCCAATGCGTTGACCGTAGGAACAACAGAAAATGCAACGACTCTCGGTTCAGGTGCAGGTGCCATTCATACTGTTGAGCACTTACTTGGAACTTTTTACGGTTTAGGCGTTGATAACTGCCTTATCGAAATTGACGGTCCTGAAGTGCCTATTATGGACGGATCCGGTGCTTCTTTTGTTTTTCTTTTGAAAGAAACCGGACTCAAAAATCTCAATAAATCGAAAAAATTTCTCGTGATCCTTGATACTGTCCGTGTTGAAAAAGATGGAAAATGGGCCCAATTTGAGCCGAGCAATAATCTGGTGATCGAATCGACAATCGTTTTTGCTCACCCCCAGATCAAGACTCAACGTTTTAACTTTGAATTCTCTTGCGAAAACTTCATCAACGATATCGCCAAGGCCCGAACTTTTGGTTTCGCCAAAGACGTGGACATGCTTAAGCGCAAAGGTCTCATTAAGGGGGGTTCGCTCGATAATGCGATTGTTCTCGACGATTATAAAGTCATGAACCCTGAAGGTCTGCGTTTTGCGAATGAATTTGTTCGCCACAAGATTCTCGATACAATTGGTGACGTGAGTCTTTTGGGCTTTGAGATCGCGGGTAAAATTTCGACTTATAAGTCAGGACACAATTTGCACAACCTTTTGTGTCGTAAACTTTTGGAAACCCCTTCAGCTTACGAGATCGTTTCAGCTTCGGCGCTCAAAGCTGAGGTGCGTGAGGCCCACAAACTTCCCCAATTCATCACTGTTTCTAACTGATATTTTCCCAATTCGTATGCTTTTCGTTAACATAAATCCAAATTACGGAGGATTTATGCGTTACTTATTTGCCCTTATTCTTCTCACGACCCAAGCTTTTGCCACAGACTGGTCAGACCTTGAGGTTGGAAAAACCTACAAGCTCACCCAGTCATTCCAGCTCAAACAGACTGAAAGATCTGGATCAATCCTCGACATCATCAAGGGTCAGGAAGTTGAATTGAAAGCACTTATCCCTCTCTCTATCCCTGGTGCTTCTCTCGCTCTCTATATTTTTGATTATAAGAAATGTCCGGGCCCAGAGATGACTACTGAGCAAGAAATTATCCCCGTTAACAATACGAGTCCACTCGTGGAAGTAGGAGTTCTCCTCGATACATCGTGCGAACTCAATGTTTATCTCGAGCTTAAAGATTATTACGAAAATTCACTCTTCGCCGAATAAGGTACTCACATGCGCTTGTCCCAAGGTTACTGGCAAACTCTCAAAGAAACTCCTAATGATGCAGATGTCGTTTCGCAACAGTTGATGATGCGAGCTGGTCTCATCTATAAAACCGGAGCAGGACTCTACACTCTTCAACCCATGGCCTTTCGAGCTTATAAAAAAATCGAAAATATCGTGCGCGAAGAGATGGATAGGATCAATTGTTTTGAAGTCCTGATGCCAGTGATTACTCCCGCTGAACTTTGGCAAGAATCAGGCCGCTGGGATGCCATGGGCGGTCAGATGCTCAAGATGAAAGATCGCGCTGAACGCGAACTTTGCGTCTCTCCTACCAATGAAGAAACGGTTACAGATCTCTTCCGCCGCACCGTAAACTCTTATAAGCAACTTCCGGTTTGCCTCTATCACATTAACACGAAATTCCGCGATGAAATTCGCCCGCGTTTTGGCTTGATGCGTGCCCGCGAATTCATCATGAAAGATGGTTATTCATTCCACGCTGATAAAGATTCCCTGGATAAGTTCTACGATGAAATGTTTGGTGCCTATGAGAAGAGTTTCACTCGTATGGGACTGGATTTTATCGCCGTAGAAGCAGACGGTGGAAACATGGCCGCGGGTGGTGCAAAGACTCACGAATTCCAAGTCGTTGCTGATAACGGAGAAGACTATGTCGTCACTGTACCCCGCACTAAATTTGCGGCCAATATTGAAAAGGCCATGACAGTTCGAAAGAACATCATAGTTGTTGCGGCCGCAGAACTCACAAAGTTTGCGACTCCAAATCAAAAAACATGCGAAGAAGTTTGTGCTGCTCACGGCATGCCTATCACCCAGAGCCTAAAATCTCTTGTGATGCACGCCCTGATTAAGGGTAAGGATCAATTTTTCATGGTCATGCTCCTCGGAGATGATTCTTTAAACGAAGTAAAATTCAAAAATAAAGTTGATGCTGAACACATTCGTCCAGCTCAACAAGCAGAACTCGATCGCTTCGGACTTGTGAAAGGTTTCATGGGTCCTACGACGACCGCAGAAGGCTTTAAAGTCATCTTCGATGAGGCCATCGATATGAATGCCTCATATGTTGTTGGTGCTAATGAGGCCGATCATCACATGAAAGGATTTGTCCCATCTCGCGATACAAAACCAAAGAATTTCCGCGCCGACATGAGACTCGCTAAAGAAGGCGACTACATAGGGGATGACCAAATCGTTCTCAAAAAAGGAATCGAAGTCGGTCACATTTTCCAACTCGGCGACAAGTATACAAAGGCGATGAAAGTTACGGTTCTAAACGAACAAGGTAAGGGCATCACACCACTTATGGGATGCTACGGAATCGGCATGACCCGAGTCCTTGCTTCAGCGATAGAACAAAACAATGATAAAGACGGAATCATCTGGCCAGCAGCCATTGCTCCCTACGACGTTTACCTCTGTTTCATTGGGAAAACCCCGGAAATTAAAGCCGTCGCGGAGGGTCTGTGGGAAGAATTTAAGAATGCAGGACTCGAAGTTCTCTTCGATGATCGCATGTTGGGCCCAGGTCAAATGTTTAAGGATGCAGATCTGATTGGCCTTCCGATCAGAGTCGTCATCGGAGAGCGTGATTTCAATGCAACTGGTGAAATCGAAGTTAAAATGCGAAAGACTGGTGAAACTTTAAAAATTCAAAAACAAGATCTCGTATCGACGTTGAAGAAAAAACTCGGAGAGTTAGGCAAATGGCAGTAGCAAACGAATTCGACCTCATCTTTGGACTTCATAGCATCGCTGCCGCTCTTCAAAACGATCGTCGCACGCACATAAAGCTTGTCGCGACAGATGAAGGTCTCATGGAGCTTCAGCGCAAGCACCAGATCAATCCTAAAACTCTAGGCGTGAAAATTGAGATGCTCGCAAGTCACGCTCTCCAGGAAGCCGGGAAGAAATTATGTAACGAACTCGATGTGGAATTCTCTCGTGTTCCGGGTCAGATTTTCCTCGTCACTTCTCCTCTAGAAACTTACACACTTCAAGATTTTATTCGTGATCCAAATGCTCGACTTCTGGCCCTCGATCAAATCACTGACGTCCATAATGGTGCTGCCATTCTTCGCTCAGCATGCTTTTACGGAGTCACTGCCGTCATCATTCCATCTGCAAAATCATTCGGTTTAACTCCATCGTTTTATCGAATTGCTTCTGGTGCGACCGAATATGTGAATCTCATTCGCATCAGTTCTTTGAGTAAAGCTGTTGGCCAGCTCAACGATGCAGGCTTTGTGACTCTAGGTTTATCTGAACATTCTACGGAAAATCTCACCACGGCCGACCTTCGAGCTCAAAAAAGAATTTGTTTGCTGCTTGGAGCCGAGGAAACTGGTCTTTCTAACGCTGTCGCTCGATTAGTGCAAAAAAACCTCAGTCTTCCCTCTCAGGGACAGATAAAATCCCTCAATGTTGCATCTGCGGCGGCGATCGCCATGGAAAAATGTTTTGGCATTTAGACTGAAAGTTCTTGAAAATTCCTCGGCTAAACATTATAAATTCCAGACTCACGATTTATCGTAGTATTTTTTGGGCTGCTCTAGCTCAGTTGGTAGAGCAACGGTTTTGTAAACCGTAGGTCGCAGGTTCGACTCCTGTGAGCAGCTCCATTTTATATTTTATAAATCCTCTGGATTTGGTAAAATGGCGTGGTTCCCGAGTGGTCAAAGGGAGCAGACTGTAAATCTGCCGGCGTATGCCTTCGAATGTTCAAATCATTCCCACGCCACCATTTTTAGAACTGCTTCTTTGATTTGCTTATGCGGGCGTAGCTCAGTTGGTAGAGCGCCACCCTTCCAAGGTGGAAGTCGAGAGTTCGAGCCTCTTCGCCCGCTCCATTTTTTTTAAAAATGGGCTTATCTATTTTTTCCCCTGGAAAACGCTCTCGTGGCTCAGTGGTAGAGTACGTCCTTGGTAAGGACGGGGTCGCGAGTTCAATTCTCGCCGAGAGCTCCACTTTCTTCTCTCTAGAAGACAGTGGAACTGATAGGTTTTTTTTATTGTCATAATGAGACGAGCTAGAGCATACTCAAGCACGTTTAAAATATTATTATAACGAGTTCTAAACTTTGTAAGGAGAGCTATCATGGCAAAGGAAAAATTTGACCGTAGTAAGCCGCACGTCAACATCGGTACTATTGGCCACGTCGATCACGGTAAAACAACTTTAACTGCAGCGATCACTATGACTATGGCACGCCTTCACGGTGGATCAGCTAAGTCATACGCAGATATC
>JBBQGK010000065.1:0-25171 GCA_038322885.1 Bacteriovoracales bacterium
CCCATCTTTACCAGCAACTGCGTTGTAAACACGTCGTGCCGAACCATCGACGTTTACTTTAACGTAGGTCGGAAATGATTTTGCACCGGTTACTTCACCACAAAGTTCAGCATAAACCTGATGAGCTTCCGGATAAACAAAGGACGTGATTTTTACATCAGCAGCGAAGGCCATGTTTGCCATTGAAAGACCGACCAAACCAATAAGAATATTTTTCATAAAACCCCTTTTCTTTAAGTATTAAGGAGCTTCATTGATCTATGAAGGGAATAAAAACTGTGTGAGAAGTTGTTAGATAAATCTTATGCTTAAATTTCGATCATCGAACCAATTTCGACGACTCTCGAGCGAGGAAGTTGGAAAAATGAAATCGCTGACTGTGAGTTTCGGCTCATCAGTGCAAAGAGCTTCTCTCTCCAGATCGCCATCCCTTTTCTTTCGGTTGCAAGGATGTGCTCTCTTCCCAAAAAGTACGTCGCAGTTTTCGAATTAAAGACCGCACCTTTATTAAGATTCAGTCCTTCAAGTTCGAGAGGGATGTTCGGGAGATCCATGAATCCGTACTGAATGATGCTTCGATAGATCTGAGGTCCCACGTTTTGAAAACGCATGCGATTTGACTTTGGAACGTGGGGGATATCAAGGGTTTTGACCGAAATTAAAAGGATGTGCTCATGCATACACCGGTAACGATCAACGATGTTGAGTAAGGTCATGGGAATATGATCCGGATGTCCTGTCATGAAAACCACTGTGCCGGGTACTCGCTGAATTTTTTTCTCACGAATTTCTTCTAAAAAGAGTGGAATCGGCTTGATTTTTTCCATCATCCGCGCGGATACGAGATTTCGGCCCGTGTGCCAGGTGGTCATGATAGTGAAAATGATCACACCAACAAGTAGTGGAAACCATCCCCCGTGGATAATTTTCAAAAGATTGGCCCCCCAGAAGGACGCCTCTACCAAAAGAAAAAATCCGCACAAGGATCCCGCAAACATGGGATGCCACTTCCACTGGTGGCGAGCGTAGAAGTAGAAAAGCACAGTGGTGATAACCATCGTTGTCGTCACAGCAATACCGTAAGCAGCGGCGAGGTTACTGGATGATTTGAAAGCAAGGACAAGAATAATACACGCCACCATCAAAATGATGTTCACACTCTTCACATACACTTGCCCAATTTCTTCGTGCGAGGTGTGTTTGATACGAACGCGAGGAACGTATTGCAATTGAACGGCCTGCATGGTGATCGAAAAAACTCCGGTGATCAAGGCCTGAGAGGCAATCACGGTCGAGAAGGTAGCTAAAATGACTAATGGTAACAGGGCCCATTCTGGGGCCATGAGATAGAATGGATTTTTTATATTGTCCGGTTCAAACAAAAGCATCGCACCCTGACCAAAATAATTAAGAATCAAGGCCGGAAGAACGACCGCAAACCAAGCCAATCGGATAGGAGTTTTTCCAAAGTGTCCAAGATCTGAGTAGAGGGCCTCTCCCCCAGTAACGACAAGGAAAACGGAACCCAAGACAATAAAACCATTGAACTGATTGATCTTAAAAAAAGTATAGGCATACATGGGATTCATCGCCCAAAGGATTTCCGGATGCTCAACAATTTTTCTGACACCCAAGACGGCGATCACTAAAAACCAAATCATCGTAATAGGACCAAAAACTTTCCCGACGACAGTTGTTCCGTGCCGTTGAATCGAGAAGAGAATAATCAAAATCACAATCGTTAGCGGAATAATATAGGGACTTAGGGCGGGAGTCACAAACTCTAGCCCCTCCACTGCAGAGAGAACTGAGATCGCCGGCGTAATCATCCCGTCCCCGTAAAGAAGGGCCGTTCCGAAAATTCCCATCAGGGTCAAAACACGCAACGTCTTTGGTGACTTATCTTTGAAAGAAGAAATAAGGGCGGTCAGAGCAAGCACTCCCCCTTCTCCATGGTTATCTGCACGAACAATATAAACGAGGTATTTCACAGAAACGATCATGATGAGTGACCAAAAAATCAAGGAGAGAATTCCATAAATATTCGGAGCAATGACACTCAGGTTATGGTTAGCATGAAATGATTCTTTGAGTGCATAGAGAGGACTCGTACCGATATCGCCATAAACGACACCAAGTGCACCGATGATGAGTTTGTTTCTATATTTCGGATCGCTCGCGTGAGACTTCATTCTTGGACTCTAAAGTTTAAAATAAAGATAATTTTACCATGGAGTGTAGAACTAGAGCAATGACTAGAGAGAGCGAGTTTCTTCTTTCTTTCGGTCTTTGTAAGAATCTTTGCTGAGAATTTGTCCCGCACCTAGACCATAGCTCTCCAGCAGGGATAATTCCTTGACGGATTCCTGTGAACTCAGTTCTCCCTTGATGAGTTTGAGATAGGTCACAATCTTTTTCATAACTTCAGCACCCGATTCATTTAGCGCCTCTAAACGAAAGGCGCCGACATTTCTCTCTTTCAGTTTATCCACTAAAAAACTCGCCGATTGTGGCGTTGCCTTAAAGAAAGTATTCCGGCACTCCTGATCGGCCTTGAGATGGTGCCAATTTCCGTAGGGGTCTTTAAGTTTCACTTCGTGCTTCTCGCAGGGCTTGCCACAATCCTTGAAGGAATGGCCCTTTGAGAGGAAGGCCGCAAACACACAGTGCTCCATGTGAAACTCAGGCATATATTGGTGCAAAGTAATTTCAATTTTTTCTGGGTTTCCATTTTCGACCAAAGCTACGAGCTGCTCTAAATTTAAGTCATAAGAGACGTTGATGGTTTCGAGTCCTTTCTTCGTAAGATAATCCAGAGAATAGGCATTCGTGACGTTGAAGGAAAAATCCCCAATCAAGGGAATTGACGTTTCACGTTTGAGGTATTCAAGAGCTCCGAGGTTGCGAACAAGAATCTTATCAGGTGCTGCTCGGATGATGATCTTCAGATTATAATATTCTTGTGGTTTTAAAATACGAGTCGTCGCTATGGCGACTTCAACTCCAAGCTCTTTGATCGTAAAAACCGACGGACCGAAATCTTTCCCGAATTCAAAATCAAGGATGACAGTACCCAGCTCACTCCGAAGAGTCGAAAGTTCAGCAAAAGATTCTTTGAAAC
This sequence comes from Bacteriovoracales bacterium, assembly GCA_038322885.1. GTDB lineage: Bacteria > Bdellovibrionota > Bacteriovoracia > Bacteriovoracales > Bacteriovoracaceae > Peredibacter. Next base: position 3,122 of record JBBQGK010000065.1, read on the forward strand.
TTTCTACTTGCTCTCGGGTCCGAAGCAGAACATTGAGTTTCGCCCTCGTCTTTGATTGATGAGAAATTTCTTTGAGCTGAGGAACAAGAACATCTTTCATCGGTCTACTGATCCTTGCCTCGTTCATCTTCTCTACTAGCTCCCGCCGAAGATCCTTTAGTTCCTTATGATAAAGATAAACATTTTCATCCAAAAAGCAGTCGAAAGTATCCATGGAATAAATCGTCGTTCCTAGGGAGTTTAATTCATCCCGAACAAAGTCTTGAGTGAGAGGACGTCCTGTCGCCACAACTAGACCATTGGCACTTTGCGCGTAAACTTCACGTCCTTCTGGATCAATTGCCTTCACCAGAAGGGGCTCACGGTTCATTCCTTGCACGATGAATTTCAGGGGTATGCGTTTCTGATGCTCGCGAGACTGCCACCCGCGCTGATACTCTCTGTCTTTTCCTTCATTCGAATTAAGATAAACATCCATGCCTTTTTTCAGGACAAGGCTTTTATTCACAAGTTCGATCTCAAAACATTTTCCGATTCTTTGAACGGCAAAAATCTTCGATCCCGACTCTTCTCTATCGACTAAGAGTAGACCCATCCCGGCCTCAATTTTCTCATTGGTCTCTAGAACAAATTTATTTTTTTTGAGTTCTTTGATTCTTCCAATAAATAATCCACGGTGGGCACTGAAAGTTCCGTCGACAAGATTCTGATGATCGACTCCACCGAGCCATCCGTTAAAAAATCCACGAGAGTAAGTTGTGCTCAAGTTTTTTGTACGCTCGGTGAGATTCAAGGGCGCACCATCTAAGACTTCACGGTAGTTCTTTGCAGCACCGGCCACATACTCAGGAGTTTTAAGCCTTCCTTCAACTTTGAAGGAATCGACTCCTAAATCTCTTAGCGCCGCCACGTCAGCTATACCCATGAGGTCTTTGGGAGAGACGAGATATTTCTTATCTCCCAAATCTTTTTTGACATCATCTACATAAAGCTCGTACGGTAATCGGCAACTCTGAGCACACTGACCGCGGTTTGCACTTCGCCCGCCGAGGGACTCTGACGTGAAACACTGGCCCGAGTAAGCGACACAAAGTGCACCATGAACAAAAACTTCTAATTCCTTATCAGTCTGCTCACGAATAACTTTTATTTCATCCAGCGAATTTTCTCGTCCTAAAACAAAGCGATCAATTTTTAAATCATCAACGAGTTTGATGGCGTCGGCATTTGTCACCGTCATTTGGGTGGAAGCGTGGATGCGTTGATGAGGGGCCATTTCACGAATCAGTTTTGCAAGCCCTAGATCCTGAACAATAAAAGCATCGGGATTGAGTGGAAGAATTTCTTTTAAGAGCTCGATCACTTTGGGGAACTCATCCTGAAAGATCACGACATTGAAGGCAAGATTCACCTTCACCCCGTAAAGGTGACAAAGGTCGATCATCTCTTTGAGATCTGAGAGTGAAAAATCGGTGGTTCTTCCTCGAGCATTAAAATGGGGGACCCCAACATAAATGGCGTCTGCACCGTGATGCACAGCAGCTAAACACATTTCCATGTTTCCGACTGGAAGGAGAAGTTCTGATTTCATAGGATGAGATACTTAGCACGCTCCACTCTAGAGCGTCCTGTCTTCGCGGCAATTTTTACAGTCTTTTTTCTGCCCCTATCCTCGGTTCTAATCAAAGAAGGCTCCAATTTTCATTCCGAGGACACTAAACCATGCTCTCTCTCCTCTTCCTGCCGCTTTTTTTCCTCTCAGTTGCCGAAGCTAAGCTTATCCAGATCATTCACACCAACGATCTTCATTCGTTTTTTAACGGAACGAGAAATGGTCTTGGCGGGTATGCACGGGTCAAAACCATGGTGGAAAAACTTAAATCTGAGGCCCGCGAAAAAGGGATTCCAAGCCTCTACCTCGATGGTGGAGATTTTGGTGAGGGGTCATCTTTTTATTTTTCAAACCAGGGTGCCGACTCCTTACGCGCACTGGACCTCTTAGGAGTTGATGTTTCGGTTTTGGGAAATCATGATTACATTTTAGGTGGCTCTGCTTTGAAGGATCAAATCATCGAGGCCAAACTTAAAACACCCATTCTTTCCGCCAATCTTGTGGGAAAAGTCCTCATGGGTTTGGGGTCTCTGATGCCCGACTACAAAGACTTTGAGATTGAAGGAATGAAAGTTCGCATCTTTGGTCTCACGACACAGGAAGTGCACTTTCAATACCCACTTCGCCCTCTTGGATTCATTGCTCCGTCTCACAACACAGGCATCATCCAAGCTCAGAAAGCTCACAAGGATGGAGTCGATTTCTTAGTCGCTCTCACTCATACTGGGATAAATAAAGATATTGATCTCGCTCGAAATACATTCAGTATTGATCTAGTGGTCGGAGGGCATGACCACTTTCGACTGCGCGAACCTGAGATGGTGGAAAATCTCCACCAAGAACTTATTCCAGTTGTTCAGGCAGGCTCTCATGGAGCGGTTGTGGGCCAGATCCTCATGGACATCAAGGGCAAAGGGGAATCAAAACTCGTGAGCTACAAGCAGCATGAGATCACTTCCAACATCGCCCCTCACGCCGAGATGAATGATTTTGTGGGCGAAGCTTTTTCAAATCGTGAACAATATTTCGGACGCGATTGGAATGAAGTCATAGGTACAAGTGAGATTATACTAAATGGTAACGTCGGGGGCATTCAACAGAATGAAGGCTCGTGCTGGTCTCGGCACATGGCCCGCCTCATGCGCACGACGGCGAATACAGATATTTCCATGCAATTTGATACTTTTCAGGGAGAGGAAATTCCTGCGGGCCCGATTCGATATGGTGATATCGTTGATAATTTTCCGCACTTTCGCAGCTGGGGTGACAAGGGTTGGAGTGTGTCACGTGCTGTAGTCAATGGTTGGATTCTTAAAAAAGTGGTGAAGCTTTTAAATTCTCCGTCTGCAAACTTTGTGGGCCTTACTGTTGATGGTATTATGGCGCAAGATTTAGAGCGGGGCCTGGTTCCCTACAATCCAAAAAAACATAAACCAAAAGATGCTCTCGTTCAAGGAAGTCCGATTCATAATCTGGGTTTTTACTCTCTCGCCTTCCCCTCTGAAATTCCCTACGCCTTGATGAAGACTACGAGTCTTTCGAAGTACATCATCAGGAACGCAGAGAATCTTAAAGACACAGACTTCTGGCCTCTTCTGGAAGACTACATCCGCAAAAACTCTCCCATCAAGTGTCTTGCTGACTAACGATTAATATTGATCGGTCCTCAAAAGAACAAGAGTACAGGCGTTTTCAACGTCGATACCGGCCAGTCGCAATGCCGCCTCAAGCTTTGGGCTATCAGCTCCGGGATTAAAAATTACGCGTTTTGGTTTCACGGCGAGAAAATCTTTCTCAAATTTTTCAGAGATCGCAGAATTTACATACACAGTAATTGTGTCAACCTTTTCCCCGGTTTTCGCAAGGACGCCCAAATCAGGAATAACTTTCTTTCCCAAGACCTCTGCTTCACGGGGATGAATCGGAATCGCCTTATGCCCATATTCCGCCAGCATCTGCATCGCTTTATAAGCATAGCGGGATGTATCACTCGACGCTCCTAAAACTGCGACAACTTCCATGGCCTCTCCTTGCAAAAAGGGCTAACATATTCACAACAAAGCGAGTGACTATGGCCTTTCTTTCTAAAACATTTTACTCCCAAGCAGATCTAGAGCGCCACCTCCAGACGCATCAACCAAGCTTTTATTTTTCTTCACGCACGAGTACCGTCATTCCCTACGATAAGCTCGATTCCCTCCTGCCGTGGTCAGGAAATGGGGATTATTTTCTTTGCGATCTCTCAAAACTGCCTCCCCACATGGAAGTCAAGCCAAATGGAAATTTGGTCTTAAGAGGAGCTGTTTCTTGGGAAGAAGCAAAGAAGTTTTTAAAAAGCAAAAATAGAAACTTAAAGACTTCGCCGACTGAGCAACTGGCGTTGATCTCGGCCGGAATTGCTACTTCATGCACGGGAGAGAGATGCTTTGCATTCGGGAACATGCGCTCTCAAGTCGTACGATTAAAATATCTCAACTGGAATGGAGAGGAGCTTGAACTCAAGCGCGATGAAGAATTAAAATCTTCGTCATCGTATTTGGAGTCCTACAAAAAAGATTTTGATTATTACAAAGATTTCAAGAACGCTCCCTACCCACGCTTCGAGAAGGCGATCGATCTCATGATCGGAACAGAAGGTCAGCTGGGGCTTGTGACCGAAGTCGAAATCGAAACTGTTGAAAACTATGATGTGACTTATGTGTTCATGCTGATCCCACGCTGGGAAGAAAATTACGAACCTCATATGGAAATTTTTGGCGCTGTCCAGTCTCACCGGGATGCTATTATTTCGTGTGAGCTTCTTGATGCGAACTGCATGAATTACATGAAAGACGATGAAAAGCTCGGAAACAATGAAGATGTGATCTTCCTTGAAGTTAAAACAGATAAGTTTGAAGAGATTTACGCTAACGTTCTTTGCAACCTTGAACTCACAACACCTGAACAAATTTTCGAAATCTCAGAGGGGAAATTCCACAAAGTTCGCGCCGGAGTACCGCGCGCGATCTTCGAAGAAAATTCTCGCATGGGGGTTGTGAAAGTGGGAACAGATGTGCAGGTTACTTCGGATAAATTCAGAGACCTTCTGAACTTCTACCGCGAGGCCTCTAAGATTGGAGTGAGGTATTGCCTCTTTGGCCACTTCGGTGATGCTCACCTTCATTACAATTACATGCCAGGCCCGACTGAATTAAAAAAATGTCAGGATAAAATGCTCGGTCTTTACGACAAGGTTCTCGAATGGAAGGGATCCCCTTTCGCTGAGCACGGAATCGGACTTTTAAAGCAGAAATTTATTAAACGATTCCACGGAAAAAATCAGGTGGGACTTTTTCAAGACCTTAAAAAAGAATATGACCCAAAAAATCAATTCTTTCCTCAAGGATTCATGTCAGAGCACAACTAGAACTGATAATTAAGCCCGAATGAATAAATCCATGCATCGTTAATCTTGGCATCGCGGTTGGTGACCTGAGGAGTGGAGTACGCAATCCCCGCCCGCATAAGAAAATTCTCTGTGAAAAGATACTGATACTCTGGGCCTGTCTGGACATTCGTAATCGTACTTCTGTTGTCTCTACCCATAATGTCTGAGACGTAGGCCGTCGCCGAAAATTTAATCAACGAGTACTGTCCCACGTACCATAGCCAGGCCGCATCGAACTTGTAATAGTTGTAAGCATTAATACTTCCGTTCTGCATCTGCCGGTAGTAACTCATCAGCACCATCCACTGGATGAGTTCATACTTCTGACCGAAGTTAAAACCAAAATTGATTCGATTGCTTCCGAGCTTATTATTTTCTGCCTCATTTTTGCCTGAGTTGATGAGAATTCCGGCAAGTAAATCAAAACGAAAATAATCATCTTGAAGACGATATTTAAAATTGATGACCGGATCACTGATTCCTTGAATCGTGGATTGAGAGGTTCCTTTAGAAGTTCCGTAGTTGTAAGAATCTTGTATGCGCTCTTTACTCCAGGCCCCAATCACATAAGCAGAAAATCGGTTGGTAAATGAATGTCCAAAAGTTTGAGTCCAGGCGAGAGTTTCTGAACGGGTAGAGTACGAGCTCTGCCGAAACTGAGTATTTACATACGCGAGATCAGTGATCCCAAAAGAAACTCTCCTCTCAGGAAGATACTGCAAATCATAAATATTTGTTTCACTGGTCGTGGCGAAACTTGAGAAAGAATAAAGTGTCGCAAGCAAAGCGATAATAAATTTCATAATGAAGTCCTATTGATCTTTTAAAGCAATGAGCGCAATTTCCTGACGAAAACTGGGAACATATTTCAAATCCACTTTGTATCCAAACTTACGGATCCGGTCCATGAAGTCCGGTACCATGCTGACGGCCCGAGTTTGATTGATTTTCAGGGTGAGAAGAATCCCTTTTGGAGTTAAAAAATCCAACAGTCTCTCCACTTCTTTCACAACGACTGATGGCGGAAGATTCACATCACTCACCATCCAGTCGACGTCATCATTGAAATGGCCTTGATTCAAATGCTCAAAAGGAAGCTTAAGATGCTTAAATCCAAATTTCTTTTTTACGGCCGGATCCATCTCTGCTGGATCCACACCGAGAACCTGTAAATCCTGTTCGAGAAGAAAAAGAGTCGCACCACCGGGAGCACTCCCCAGTTCCAAAACACGGTCTTGATGATCAAAGGGCAGATCATAGGCCTCAAAGAGCTCGGCCATTTTGTAGTAGGCCCGCGAGGGAACATCCTCTCGTTCAATGATTGAGCTGACCTCACCCGGAGTCTGAAAGTGGGTTCGCTTGAGTTCGTACTCTCCTACCCAATACTCATCGGGGCCCGTCATCATGATCAACGTAACCGTTTCGCCGATTTTAAAAATGGTCTTTTTTGAGAGAGCATCGAGTTCGGCCGGGATCTCGTAGGATTCTTCGCGCTTCCAGACCCAGGCGCGGTCGTAGATTAATTCCGCTCGTGTTTTTTTTCCAATGCACACTCCGTAAACACGGGCAAAGTGGGCCTTGAAAGGAATAGACTTCTCACTCTTAAATGTCATAAAACCAGGACGCGAATAACTTTTGCGAACCTCGCCGTAGCGGAGATAAATTTCTTCTTCCAAAAGCTCGGTAGCCTCAGGATTTGTAAGGACAAAGTAAAAAAATGACATCCCAAAAAAATATCAGAGAATTGTCTTTAAATCTAAAAAAAGTTTTAGATGACATGTGGGAGACCTTCTCTTCTTATCAAGCATCCACCAACCTTCCCTGCCTCGAGGGCTGCGGTAAGTGTTGCCTCAATCCTGAAGTCGATGCGAGCACTCTGGAGATGATCCCCATGGCACTCAAAATCTATGACGAGGGAAAGCTCGACGATTGGCTCGAACGAGTTGAAAAACCAATGCCCGATCATTGCATTTTTTATGAGCAAGAAAGTGATTGGAAAGGCCGTTGTGGCATCTACTCCGAGCGTCCTGCCCTTTGCCGCATGTTTGGTGTTGCGGGCTACATGAATAAAGAGCGTGAGGTCACACTCTCAATCTGCAAATACATCTCGCAGAAATATCCCGAGCGAGTTCCTGAAGCGAAGGAGCATGCCTCTCTTGAAAATACTCCTGTCTTTGCGACATGGACTTCAATTGTTTCCGGTTTAGGCACACCAGATTTAAATAATCGATTCCCAATTAACCTCGCTCTAAAATATGCATTGCAAAAAATTGCTCTCCTTGCGCAGTATCAAAACATTTAACACCTATTAGTTTTCTTAACACAAACTATAAGTAAAAATTAAGTGACAAGCACTCTTGCGCTGTCTAAGTTTAGTGCAACATTTAACAAGGAAAAGTCGATGCGAAACTTGATCACCGTTATGCTCCTCATCTTTTCATTCTCAGTTTTTGCCCAAGTGGGTCAAAAGATAAATGCAACTCAGTGGGCCTATTACGGACAAGATTTCTACAACGGAAAACCAACAAAAGACTCAATTGGCATTATCTTAAATGCAATCCACTCTTCAGCTCAGGGCAAATTCGATGCGATGGGAAGCAGTTGCACTGGACCAAACTGCTACCAGCACACCTCTGTTGGTTATGATGGCGCTAGAAATAATCTCTTCGGAAAAATTTACGTTTTGTCAGATGCAAAAGGAACATTCATCAATGATGTTTACTGCCAAAAAAATATTTACTTTAATACAGTTGGCGAGGCGTCTGGTATGCATTCAACTGTAAATATTGAACACACTTGGCCCCAAAGTAAGTTCAGCACACGCTTTGACAAAAGTATTCAAAAGTCAGACATGAATCACTTATTCCTCACTGACTCAGTCGCAAACTCTGATCGCGGAAATTTTGAGTTTGGTGACCTTTCTGGTGTTGCCAATGAAATTCATGCACAGAATTGTAGTGTCAGTGCAGTAGGACGAATAAACGGAGATAGAATTTTCATGCCACCAGTTCGTCACCGCGGTAACGTAGCACGAGCTTTATTCTATTTTGCGACTCACTACGGACTGACTATTTCAGATGCACAAGAAAAAGTTCTGCGCATTTGGCACAAAGCAGATCCGGCCGATACGCTTGAAATCGCTCGTCATGAAATGATTGCTGGGATTCAGAAAGTCAGAAATCCTTTCATCGATCATCCCGAACTTGTTGATCAAATTTCAAATTTCTAATCTCCCAAGGCCCCTTGAAAAAGGGGCCTTTTTTTTTGACCCACCTAATCTCACATGTTAGTCTTTCGTTAAATTTTCCATAGGAGAAATCCATGTCCGGATTTAACAAAGTCGTAAAAACTTACGAAGAAGCTCTTGCGGGCCTAACAGATAATATGTTCCTCATGGTCGGAGGTTTTGGCCTTTGCGGAATTCCTGAAAATCTTATCAAGCAGGTTCAGAAAATGGGTGTCATGGGTCTTACCATCGCTTCAAATAATGCCGGTGTTGATGGATTTGGCCTGGGGATTCTTCTTGAAAAGAAACAAGTTAAAAAAATGATCTCAAGCTATGTGGGAGAAAATGCTCTCTTTGAAAAACAAGTTCTTTCAGGGGAACTTGAACTCGAACTTACTCCTCAGGGAACACTCGCTGAAAAAATGCGCGCGGCCGGTGCTGGAATCCCAGCCTTTTTCACAGCAACTGGATACGGAACTCTCGTGGCCGAAGGAAAAGATATTAAGATGTTCAACGGTCGTCCCTATGTTTTGGAGCACGCGTTTCCAAAAGCGGATTTCGCACTCGTGAAAGCGTGGAAGGCCGATACCTTTGGTAATCTCATCTTCAATAAAACCGCTGCGAATTTTAATCCAATGATCGCAACGGCAGGAAAGATCACCGTAGCTGAAGTCGAAGAAATTGTTCAGCCGGGTGAACTTGATCCGGATCTCATTGACGTGCCTGGGATCTACGTCAAGCGCCTCATCAAAGGAACTTTTGAGAAAAGAATTGAACAGCGTACGGTTAAAAAATAAATTTAAAAGTTAAGGATTAATATATGGCACTTTCTCGTGAACAAATCGCTGAACGCATCTCCAGAGAAATGAAAGACGGTTACTACGTCAATTTAGGAATTGGTATTCCAACTCTCGTTGCAAACTATATCCCTAAAGGCATGGACGTGATGTTCCAGTCCGAAAATGGAATCCTTGGGATGGGTGAATTTCCAACAGACGATAAGGTGGATGCAGATCTCATCAACGCGGGAAAACAAACGGTCACAGTTATTAAGGGTGCGGCGTTTTTTTCTTCGGCCGATTCTTTTGCGATGATTCGTGGAGGTCATGTTGATTTAACCGTTCTTGGCGCCTTTGAAGTGGATGCAACTGGTGCTCTTGCTTCATGGATGATCCCTGGAAAACTAGTGAAAGGAATGGGCGGAGCGATGGATCTTGTGGCGGGTGCTGATAATATTATCGTTGCGATGTCGCACGCTTCGAAGCACGGGGAATCTAAGATTTTAAAAAAATGTTCACTTCCGTTGACGGGTGTGAATTGTGTGAAGCTTGTCGTTACTGATCTAGCTGTTCTGAGGCTTGAGGGCGGAAAGTTTCATTTGCTTGAAAGAGCACCTGGAGTAAGTGTTGAAGAGATTAAGAAGCTGACAGAAGCAGAGCTCGTGATTCCTTCGAATGTCCCCGAGATGACTTTTGGGTGAAGATAAAACAGTTTGATCTAATCTACTGACAAAAACACTGCAAATTAATTCCCGAATCACAAATCGTTCCCTCTTTGTGACGGAAACCAACACATCCGTTCAATACTGTATCCACTGTGCAAGAATAAGTATCCGCAAGATCAGTCGGTGGAGAGGTCATTTCGATCCCGCACGAGCGCACATACATATCAGCGGGGCAAGTAAGATAAGTCTGATCAATGCCACCAGAGTTCGTGCAATCAAGAACTACCGGAAGCTGCTTAAAGAGCGTTCCTCCGGCAGAACTCCACTTCGTTCCGTTACAATATAACATTCGCTTTGATGTAGATTCATATCGCATCTCCCCTTCATTGGCAGAGCTGCAAGGAAGTATCGCTGCACTTCCCGTGAGTTTAAGAGTTCCGCCAATTTTCGCACTTCCCGTAACTTCAAGCATGGCCGTAGGATTTGACGTCCCTACTCCGATGTACCCACCGGAATAGTAAATATTATGAGGATCGAGAAGAGATTTTAGCCAGAATGAATCACTGTTATTATTAACGGCCACACAATCCGAGATAAGAAAAGTTACCGGATCAAGGTTATAGGTGAGTTTTAATAAATTATGAACCTGTTCTTTGATCGTCGCCTTACCAATATTAAAATTTATCCGAAGGACAGTTTCGTTGGTCGCCAAATTCGGGAGGGTCTTATCGAGAACATATGACTCGACCTTGATATTACCAGGGAGCATTTTTTGGATTTCAAAAACGTTCTGGAAGCTACCATTGATTTTTTTCTTCAAAGTGGTCGGTACACCAGCGGCTGGATCAAAATTCCGAAACGTTTCAGTACAGTTATCCGGCACTGAAAGAACTGAACGCATGTCTGAGAGAGCGGTGACTGTCTCATATTTTTTTTCTACTGTTTTCTGGGCCGCACTTTGATTTTTCATGAGCTGCATTCCCGCCAAGGCGAGACCGGCCATAAGGGCCATGGCCATCATGATCTCAATCATCGAAAAACCGTATTCGCGAAATTTCATAAATTCTCTCTTAGGTATTATCATAAGGGATGCTAGAATTTATTCAAGAGGCACCAAGCATGAACACGAGAATTGTCATCAAAGTTGGATCATTGGCAGTAACCGACGAAACGGGGGGAGTTTCACTCGCAAAGATTGATGCGATCGTGGAAGAATTGATGAAACTCAAATCTCTTGGTTTTACGCCCATTCTTGTGAGCTCAGGTGCTATCAATTCAGGCCGAAGTTTCGTTAAAAAGCCCGATGAAAAAAAGATGATGATCTCCTATCAGCAAGCGGCCGCGGCGATAGGCCAGCCGCTTTTGATGAAGGCCTATGTGGAATCACTTCTCAGATATAAAAAACATGCTGGGCAAATCCTTGTCACTCACGATGACTTTCGAATCAGTAAAAGATTTTTGAATATTCGGAACACTCTGAACCGCTTGATTGAAAATGATGTTCTGCCCATCGTGAACGAGAACGACACAGTCTCATATGATGAGATCACAGTTGGGGATAATGATCAGCTCGCAGTTATGATTGCTCAGGTTGCGGATGCTCATAAACTTATTCTTTTAACTGAAGCCGATGGTCTCTTTAATAAAAACCCAAAAGAAAAAGATGCTGTTCGTTTTGATGAGGTCGATTTTAAAGATGATTTTTCCGGAGTGAAGTTCGCAGCGAAAACCAGTATCGGTCGCGGTGGAATGGACACAAAACTCAAAGCCGTAAGAAAACTCACCCCTCTTGGAATTGATGTGATCATCGGGACTTTTCTTATAGAACATCCTCTCACCAGGCTGCTCGACAAAAAAGGTGGGACTCTTTTTAAGGGGAACCCTGACAAACAAACAAACCGTCGCAAATCATGGCTCTCGACTGTGGTCAAAAATGAGGCCTGGGTCGTTGTTGATGAGGGGTGCATGAAGGCCCTCTCCGATCAGAATACCTCGCTCCTTCCAATCGGAATTAAAAAAGTCCACGGAGTGTTTAAGCGCGGAGATGTGATTCAGATCAAACATAAAAATAAAACTATCGCTGTGGGAATCTCCGAATTTGATCACAAAGAAATGGATACGGTAAAGGGAAAAAAATCAGGCGAGATTTCAAGTCTTATTGAAAATTCTCCATCGAAAGTAGCGATCCATAAAGACAACCTTCTTCTTAAAAAAGACTAAACGGGGATCTTGATGAACATCATAGAACTAGGAAAAAATGCGAAGTCCGCGAGCATTGAGCTGCAGTCCCTTCCTGAACAAATCCGCATCAAGGCGCTGAAAGCGATTGCCGAGCACCTCATACAAAACAAAAAAAAAATTATCACCGAAAATCAAATCGACCTCGAGGCCGCTCGAGAGAGTAAACTCTCCACTGCCATGATGGATCGTCTAAAACTTACTGATCAAAGTATTGAAGCACTCGCTCAAATGTGCCTCGAAGTTGCGGGCCAGGCACAAGTGGTGGGCCTCATCACTGAAACGCATACTCGTGCCGATGGTTTGGTGATTGAGAGACAACGCATCCCTATTGGAGTCATAGGAATGATTTTTGAGTCACGTCCTAACGTCGTTGTTGATGGTGCGGCCCTCGCGATAAAATCTGGTAATGCCATCATCTTGAAGGGCGGAAAAGAAGCTCACAAATCAAATCGCATTCTTTTTGATATTATGGAAAAAGCTATAGAAGGGATCTTACCCAAAGGTTCTCTCTCGCTGGTAGAAACCCGAGAGGATGTCGCAGAACTTTTAAAACTTCATCAATACATCGACCTCATGGTCCCTCGCGGAGGAAGTCAGCTCGTTAATTTTGTTCGAACACATGCCACTATGCCCGTGGTCGCGCATGATAAAGGTCTCTGTCACATCTATGTGCATTTTGATGCTGATCAAAAGAGTGTTATTCCCATTCTCCTAAATGCAAAAACTCAGAGGCCATCTGCGTGCAATGCTCTTGAGAGTCTTCTCTTGCATGAACAATATCCCGAAAATAAAAAAATTCTCGAAGCGCTTATTACTTCGGGAGTGGAAATCAGAGGATGTGTAAAGGCCCGCGCACTCGTAACGGAAGTTAAACTCGCCACGTTAGAAGATTATGATACCGAATACTTAGATCAAATCTTGTCCGTAAAGATTGTTTCATCCATACATGAGGCGATCACTCATATTCAAAAGCATACGTCTCATCATACAGAGGCGATCCTTGCCAAAGATTCCAAAGTGATAGAAACTTTTCTGAACTCTTTAGATGCATCTGCCATGATCGTTAATGCATCTACCCGATTCAATGACGGCGGTGAACTTGGGCTTGGTGCTGAACTCGGTATTTCAACTTCAAAACTCCATGCCTACGGCCCCATGGGAACCAAAGAAATGACCACGACTCGTTTTCTTGTAAAAGGAGATGGGCACACGAGAAAGTAGGAACATGCATGTCTTCATTTGACCTTGTCTCAAAAATTGATGAAATGGAGTTGCACAACGCCCTTCAGAATACAGAAAAAATGATCAAAGGCCGTTTCGACTTCAAAGGCTCGGACGCCAAAGCAGAATATAGTGAAAGCGAAAACATCATCGAAATCCGCGCGGAAAATGAAATGCGGGTAAAATCTGTTCTCGATATTCTTCGAACGAACATGGGAAAGCGTGGGATTGGTTTTCGCGGCATGAAAGAATCTGAAATTCAGAACACAGGACAGAACCATAAAAAGCTCACGCTGAGCCTGACCTCAGGATTTGATAAGGATGCCCAAAAGCTCATCAACCGTCTCTTAAAAGAATCCGGCTTTAAGGGTAAATCACAGTATATGGACGAGAAGTACCGACTTGAATCTAAAAGCATCGATGAACTACAAACTCTCTATCAATTTCTTAAAACTCATAAAGACATGACTCTCGAATTGCACATGGAAAATATGAAGAGATGAAAGAAGAATTGTTGAAGACAAGATTAGGGCTTAAAACGTATCTCATGGGACTTGTTCTTGTGGCGATTTTGCCCGTTCTCTTTTTTGCCGCTCTGCTCATCGGATTTCTCACCTACCAACAACTTGACTCAACTGAAACTAGCCTGAAAGGAACAACCCGGGCCCTCGCGGCTGCAGTAGACGAACAAATAGTGTCAGTGAAGTCCAGTCTCAAGATTCTCTCACTCGTGGAAGATTTCGATACGAGTAATATGCGAGACCTCCATCGCCGCCTATCTCGTTATGTTAAAACACAACCCGGCTGGGCCTCACTTTCTCTTGCTTTGCCAAATGGAAAACAACTTTTTAACACGGCCATTCCTCTAGGTGAAAAACTACCCAGTTGGTCTGATCATGAATTCTTTTTAGAATTACAGAGAACGAATCTTCCTGTCGTCTCTGGCTTTCGGATCACAAGACTCTTCAAGTGGCAGGTCGTAACGGTATCAATGCCCGTTATGGTCAATAAGAAATTAGAGTATGTTCTTGTTGGAAATATTCTCGCAGAATCTTTTTCTCAACTTCTTCTAGATCAAAAACTTCCCAAAGACTGGACCGCATCCATCATTGACCAGGACGGAACGATCATTGCCAGATCTCGCAACCGTGAAAAGTTTGTTGGTACAAAGGCGACCTCATCTTTGACCTCACTTTTGAATGAAAAATCGGAACAGACTTTTCAAGACAAAAATAAAGAAGGCGATGAAATGTTTGGGGCCTACAGCATTTCTCATGGAACGAACTGGAAAGTCGTTCTTGGGATGCCAGCTTCTCAGGCAAAACTTCCGACATGGAGGCTCTTCTGGTTGATTGTAGGAGGAGGATCTTTCCTTCTTTTAACAACTATTGTTCTTGCGGTCTTTATCGGGCAAAAAATTTCTAATCCCATCATCGCCCTTGCAAGCTCCGCCCGGGCCTTAGGCCGTGGTGAAAAAGTTGATCTTGTGGATTCCATGGTGGTTGAAGTTTACGACGTATCTCAAGCCTTAAAAATTGCCAGTAAAGACCGGGATGAATCGGAAAAAACGGTTCACGCGCTCTATACGAAGGCCCAGGAAGCGGTCGAGCTTCGAGATACCTTTCTCTCGGTTGCGAGCCACGAACTTAAAACTCCGATCACAACTTTAAAGCTTCAGTTCCAAATTCTTGAACGCATGATCAAAAATGCGGAGTCTATAAAGAGCGATGTCTTAGAGAAACCTTTCCACCGTGTCCTTGACCAGACTCGCAGACTCTCTACTCTCGTTGATGATCTTTTGGATGTGTCGAGGATAACTTCTGGCCGCCTTGAGCTTCACAATGAAGAACTTGATCTCTCGGGACTTGTGGAAGATGTGGTCTCTCACTTCGAAGCAGAATCTGAGCGCACAGGATCCCAGATTACCATGGAAAAATGCCCGGGGATTGTTGGTCAGTGGGACCGAGGACGACTTGAGCAAATCATCACAAATCTCATCTCAAACGCTATCAAGTATGGAAACGCGAACCCTATTCACGTGACTGTTACTAGGAATGGAAATATTGCGGACATAAAAGTTACGGATCAAGGAATCGGAATAGCCTTAGTTGACCAAGAAAGAATCTTCGACCGATTCGAGAGAGCCGTGGGCCCTAGAAATATTTCGGGACTGGGCCTTGGTCTCTGGATTGTAAAAAGAATTGTTGAAAGACTTGATGGAACTATATCGGTTGAGAGCACTTCAAGTGGCTCAACTTTTAGCGTTCAACTTAAAATTAGCTAGGAGCAAATATGACTTTAATGGAACAAGTGAACAAAGACATTGTCGAAGCAATGAAGGCAAAACAGCAAGATCGCCTCGATGCTCTTCGCATGTTGAAGGCCGAGTACATTAAAAATAATACGGCGGCAAAACCGACGGATGAACTTTCTGTGACTGTAGGTCATGTAAAAAGAATCCAGGACTCTCTCGAGATGTATCAGGCTGGAACTCCGGCCTATGACAAAATTATCAAAGAGCTCGATGTTGTTAAGCACTACTTGCCCAAAGGTCTCGAAGAGTCAGAAGTAGCGGCGATGATTGCAGACATCAAAGCAAAAGGTGCCAAAGACATGGGGGCGATCATGAAAGAGCTTCAGCCCATGATCAAAGGCCGCTTTGACGGAAAAAAAGCATCAGACATGGTTAAGGCCGCTATTTAAAATATGGGCATACAAAGTTTTGGGGACACTTTTAATCGTGATAAATTTTATCACGCTCGTGAAGTGGCCCGGGATATAACCTATGAGCTCTCCTCTTTCATCCGCTCGGGCATGACCGAGGCGGATGCGCACATACTTTTCAAAGAACTCTGTCTCAAACATCCTGTTCAGAAACAGTGGCACCCTCCGAAGCTTCGTTTCGGCCCAAATACATTGAAAAATTTCAAGGATGAATCTGTTCCCTATGAAATCAAGGATGAAGATATTTTTTTCATTGATATTGGCCCAGTCATTGAAGGTCATGAGGCCGATTACGGAGAGACTTTCACACTGGGAAATATTTTTGAGCAAAAGCGTATCGTGGAATGCTCGCGAAAAGTTTTTTATGAGGTTCAGGATTTTTGGCGAGAAAAGCGATCAGAAGGTGAAGTCCTTTACGAATTTGCAAAAAAACGGGCCCAGCACTATGGCTTTATTCTCAACATGGGTAGTGATGGCCATAGGATCGGTGATTTCCCCCACCACATCTTTTTTAAAGGTGGCCTAGTCGAGTGCCAGGAAGTCGTGGTACCCGACGCTTGGATCCTTGAGATTCATCTCTATAATCAAGAGAGAACTTTCGGGGCGTTTTACGAAGATATCCTTACTGATTCTGACTTCTAGTTCTGGTTTTCAATCTCACACTTTATTGTTAGTTATTAGGCTTAAACCATTGTTGGAGTCATATGAAAATAATCGCTGCTTTGCTCGCGACCCAATTCCAAGCAAGTCTAAATCACATCGTCACGAATGCAACCATGCCTGACGCAAAACCTGGGATGGTGGTTGCTAGCCCTAGTCGGTCGAATCCGAATTATTATTATGACTGGGTCAGGGATACATCTCTTACGATGAGATCTCTGACTGATTACTATTCAGTATCCCGAGATCCTAAAATTAAAAATATTCTTTTAAATTGGGTTGAATCTGAGAAGCGCCGACAAAACCTTCCAACCCTGACCGGCCTTGGCGAGCCGAAGTATTATGTAAACGGAACTGTTTATAATGAACCTTGGGGAAGACCTCAAAACGATGGCCCGGCTTTACGCTCCCTCGCGATGATCACTCTTGCTCGTGTTTTGATGAAAGAGGGACAAACTGATTACGTGATCAAAAATCTTTATCACTCTGTTTTACCTGCGGACTCTGTGATCAAAAAAGATCTTGAGTACACCGCCTACCACTGGAGAGAAACAAGCTTTGATCTCTGGGAAGAAGAGCGTGGTGAGCATTTCTATACACTTCTTGCTCAATACACTGCGATGAAAGAAGGAGCGATCTTTGCGAGGGAATTTTCTGATTCTGGGGACGCCGAATTCTATGCACACACGGCTTCGGAAATTGGCAGTAAACTCACGCGAGACTTCAAGGATAATTACATTGGGATTAAGACAACGATCAATCGCGAAAAGAGATCAAGCTTAGGATACAAAACCTCCAACATCGACGTGGCCCCTTTACTTGCCCTTCTTCACACCTACCCATACCAAAATCTTTTTTCTTTGAAAGATCCATTCGTCACAAAATACATCCAAGTTCTAACTGAAACTTTCCAGAGAATTTATACTGTGAACTCTTCTTATCCTGATCTTGGTGTGGCCATTGGTCGTTATCCGGAAGATCGCTACGACGGCATGACAACAAGTTCATTAGGAAATCCGTGGTTTCTCTCAACGCTTGCTCTCGCCGAATACAGCTGCCTTTTGAATCGTGGTGCAAAGAATGCCCTTGCCGAGAAACAATTTCAGCGTGTGCTTTTTCATAGCGGTCGATCCGGCAGTTTCTCTGAGCAGTTTAACCGTGAGTCGGGATACATGCAGGGGGCCGTTGAGCTGACCTGGTCACACAATTCATTCCTCACAGCGACTCAACGTTGTGGACTTTTAAAATAATTAATGGAAATTAAAATGCATAAAAAATCTCTCGCGATCTTTTCAATCCTCTTTTTCTTCTTTGGCTTTATCACATGCCTTAACGATATTTTAGTTCCGTATCTTAAAGCGGCCTTCACTCTGGATTACGGTCAAGCGGCCTTGATTCAGCTCTGCTTTTTTGGTGCGTACGGAGTGATGTCAATCCCGGCAAGTCGTTTGATTGAGAAGGTTGGCTACAAACAAGGAGTGATCATTGGATTTGTTATCACGGCCGTGGGTTGTGTGCTATTCTGGCCAGCAGTAAGCTATCGCACTTATGGGTTGTTTCTCATGGCCCTTTTTGTTCTCGCCACAGGAATTGTGATTCTTCAGGTAGCGGCCAATCCTTATGTGGCAGCTCTCGGAACGCCTGAAACAGCTTCGTCACGATTGACCATGACTCAAGCCCTGAACTCGCTTGGAACTTTTCTTGCTCCGTTCTTTGGTTCTTACTTCATCCTCTCAAGTTTAAATTTAAGTGGGAGTGTAGATGGAGTGAAGTGGCCATACCTCTTCATTGCTTTAGTCCTCGTTCTTTCGGCAGCGATCTTTTCAAGAGTCCAGTTGCCGGACCTTCGAACAACTCATGAAGACGGTGGTTTCACATCTCTCTTCAGAAACAAAAATTTTGTCATGGGAATGATCGGGATTTTTGTCTACGTTGGTGCGGAAGTCGGGATCGGAACTTTCTTTGTGAACTACGCTATCGAAAATATGGGACTGGCCGAAGCTGATGCTGCAAAACTTGTGGCATTCTACTGGGGTGGAGCGATGGTTGGTCGATTCATTGGAATCGCGACACTTAAAATCTGGAAACCAGGAATTGTTCTCGCCGTTCATGGTCTCATTTCCACAATTCTTATCGCTGTATCAATCAAGACCACGGGCGAGACATCAGTCTATAGCCTGCTCTTTGTGGGGATCTTCAACTCGATCATGTTCCCGACAATTTTCACTCTTGCCCTCAAGGATCTTAAGTCTCACGAGAAAGCCTCAGGCCTTCTTGCGACATCGATCATTGGGGGGGCGATCATTCCTTTCATCATGGGACAATTCGCCGATTCAATCGGTTTAAAAAATGCTCTGCTCTTACCTGTTTTGTGCTACGTCTTTATCATCTTCTATGGATGGTATTCCCGTAAGTCAGAAGTGAGTGCTGAAATGATCGAGGCCGTATAAAAATATTTCTCGCTCTTTTATTTCTTATCCCCCTCTCAGGTTTTTCGAAAGACCTGAGTTCCCTCTTTGATCAAATTTATCAGGGCCCGGATGAAGTTCTAACAAGTGAAGATTTGGCCAGCCTAGAAGGCTTTGAGATTGTTCTTGTGAATGGAGTGATGTCGGAATTTTTCTTGAAAGATTTTTACGTTGATGTCTCATGGATCACAACTGAATACTTCCAGATTGAGAAAAGTGATTTTGAGAGAAAAGGTCTTTCGGTCACGCGTGTTGCTCCCTCTTCTTTTTCCATGTACCAGGCCCATGCAGATATTGCAGCGGCCTTCAGGGACCTCCGAGCAAAAAATAAAAAGGGTATCCTTTTCACCCACTCCCTTGGTGGTCTCTTACTTCTCGATCACATTATCGCTAATCCAAAAGACCTGAGTCTCATCTCTGGCATCATCTTCATGCAGAGTCCATTCCATGGGTCAGCTGTTGCAACACTGCTGAAGAAAGCACCGCTCGATACGCTTGAGTATCTGAAGCCTTCCAATCGTGAAAAGATCATGAAGGATCATGAGCAGGAGATTCAAAAAATTCTTTCCGTCGTTCCGGTTTTGACGGTCGCGGGAGTGACTAATGGGTACAAGACCCTTTTCACACCAGCAGTGAATCTTATCAGGCACGGCTGTGTCACCCGGACTTTCGGCCGCTGCACGACTCCCCTGATTTATCATGGACCCTTTGATGATAGTGATGGGATGGTTCCACTTAAAAGCTCTTATCTCATGGATGCCGATCACATCACCCTGATGAATGTGGATCATGGGGAGACGGTGATGAATCTGCCCTACCAGAGTATTCTGAAATCGCGTTTGGGTGAGGTTTTGCTTAATATTTTGAGAAAAAAAGATTCAATTTAACTAGCCATTGATTCTATAGACTCTTGTCGGTGGCGAAGCATTTTTAAATTGAATCAACTCTAAAGCAGGAATCACGACAGCGTCGCATTTTTTCTCAATTTTTATTGTGATATGCGGCTTCACTGTTGAGTCGTTCAGTTGAATAAAAGAAGAAATACATTCTCCTTTTTCAAGCCATCTCTTTACGGACTTCACCTGGTCTACACTCTCATTTTCTAGCTTGAAATTCCATCCGCCATCTCTAGTACGCTGTGAATCCTGGTACTGGATATGAGTATAGAATCGTCCGCCGATTTTAAGATGTTCGATCGCCTTTAAAAATATAAGATCAATCTGTGGGGCATAGGAAACTGCTCCATAGACATCAGTCACCAAATCGAATTTGCCCAATTCACTGTCTGTGTAATCTTCCAGATATTTACCCGTCAAATAGGTCGCTGAAGAATAGCCTTCGGCCGCCAGTGCATTTTTTAATGTTTCAGGCATGGCATTTTCTACTGAAATGCCAACGGCAACTCTTGAGTCCTGAGACTGTTTTTTCTGTTGAATAAGAGTTTTTAAGTAATCACTGGTTAGACTTACTCTCCACATAGGAAGAAAGTCGACACCCCCGAATGAAGGAGCAAGCAGCCAATCAAGTTGCGCGTTCATTCCGCCAGCTCCTATATCAAGCCAGCTATTTGCTTTCCGAACATCAAGAACAAAAGGAGAATTGAGAATATCCATCCCTTCGGAAATAAGGATTTGAGCGTAATCATACAAACCACGGCCCGTGTTGTATCTCTTGCCTGTCAGTTCATCGCCTTTATTGGCCACCATATCACGGCTCAATTGGACCTCGCTGGCACTGGTTTGAGCGTGCAAACCCATACCAGAAGCAAAAGTAAGCACAAATGACAGAAGGGGTCTGAGAAGTAATTTTTTATCCATCGTGATTCAAATATAGGCCGCCCAGGTCTGGGAGTAATAGAGTCTGTGAAAAATTAAAAACCAGTGTCTAAATTTTAAACAGTAAGGTGACCAGGCTTGTAAATTAGGTCATGCCTGGACCGTAATCCCTGAACAAGGGTTAAAGTTGAAGTTATGAAAGCTTTGCTCCTCATGACCCTATTCATTTCCTCAGCCTTTGCGCGCGACTTAACCGTCCCGTACTTAGACAAGTATGAAAACGCCAGAGTGATTCTGACTCCAGAGGATATGATCTCCATCCAGAAAACTGAAGTGATCCTCATTCCCGGCATTCTTTCAGAACTTTTTTTGAAAAATATCGTTCCCGGTATTTCCATCATCACTAGTGAATACTTTCAGGCAGAACTTGATCACCTACAGGAACTTGGATTCAGCGTCACACGGACACCACCTTCTTCATTCAAGTTATCAGAAGCACGCGAAGATATCGCCAAGATCTTCTCTATGTTGGAAGAAAAGAATACCAAAGGTATTTTCATGCCCCACTCACTGGGTGGAATTTTACTTTTAGAGCATTTACTTAATAATCCAGATTCACAGAAACGAGTTGCTGGGATTATTTTTTTGCAGAGTCCATTCCACGGATCACCGATCGCGGAGATTTTTAAATATGCGCCGACCGATGTCGTAGAGTATTTGAAGGTAAGTAATAGAGAGCCGATGATGGCTCAAAGAGAGAGCGAGATTCGCTCCCTCTTAAAAAAGATACCGGTCATCACGGTGGGAACAATCGCTAATAAATCTTTTACTCTCTTTAAGCCTGCCGTGTCTGTGATGAAGTATGGCTGCCTCACCCCCATTTCGGGATTTTGCACGACTCCTCGAATTTTTCATGGCCCCTATGATCTCAGCGACGGCATGGTTCCGCTCACGAGTTCGAAATTATTCGATGCGGATAATATTATCTTGAAGGCCGTTGATCATGGGGAAACTGTCTTGGATCTTCCCTTCCCGAGTATCTCGAAGAAAAGGATGACTGAGGTTTTGTTGAAAATGTTAGAGTTGAAGCGAAGAGAAAAATAAAATATCCACTAACGACGAAAGCCCCTTCTCGGGGCTTTCTCTATTTTGTTACTACAGTGACTTTTCTGTGAGTGCGGTGTTGAAGCACTAGGCTCACAAACATCATCGACATCATACCTGCCATTACAAACATCATCTCCATACAGAC
>JBBQGK010000066.1:0-24896 GCA_038322885.1 Bacteriovoracales bacterium
ACCTCACACCGAAACTTCCACCTCAGAGAGATCAAAGTGGCACGGACTGGTGTTATGCTTTTGCTGCGGCGGACCTGGTGTCGTTTAGAATTGGGGTAAATGTTTCACCAGTTG
The DNA here is from genome assembly GCA_038322885.1 of Bacteriovoracales bacterium. Lineage (GTDB taxonomy): Bacteria > Bdellovibrionota > Bacteriovoracia > Bacteriovoracales > Bacteriovoracaceae > Peredibacter. The sequence continues at coordinate 115 of JBBQGK010000066.1, forward strand.
AAATCGCCCTCAGGTTCAACCTTCTGAGCGGAAACTCTTCAGCTTCGAACGGTGGATTTATCGATACGGCAATCCGCCTCAATGATAATAAATTTTGTCCGACCGATGGAAAAGAATTCGAAGGAATTGGTAGCATAATGGTGGGTGTCACCAAAAACAGACTCACACATCTCGAGAAGCTCAAACAGGAAACTGATGGAGAACTATGCGGCGAGTACGGATACTTCAATAGTTTTTTTCGCAACATTCAGCTTGCTGACTTTATAAAAATTATCCGCCAATCTACAGATCAAGAACTGCTCAAAGGACTTCGAGAGTTGAACTGCACAAATAAAATTATGCCTCCAGCTCCGCTTAAAATTATTAACTACGTATACCCTGACACAGATCAGGAGGGCAAAAACTTCACTGAGGAAGTTTTAAAATCCATCACCTCTGGAAGACCAGTCGGAATTGGCCTTAACATGTCTCCATTTCTCATCGATTCATCCGGCTACTATGGTCACGCGCTCGTGGCATCGGGATTTGAGAAAGATCCAGAATCAGGGGACTGTAAGGTAATCTTGAAAAATAGTTGGGGAACGTCTTGCAAAAATATCAAGAGTCCTATGGAATGCAATAACGGTCTTCTGAAGATTAAATTTAACGAACTCGAAGGAATGCATATAAATACAACGGAGATCGAGTAAAATCGAAATTTCTAAGTTCCGAAACATTTTTTGATCTTCAAGATACATAGTTAAAATCAGGGCGTAGTTTTCAGACTACGCTCTGAAATTTAAGGTTTCCTTTCCAGCTCAATCCTTATGTCTGTAAGATTTTGTGAAAAATCAAAACTCCTATCTTGAAATTCATTTCTTTGATTATCTTCAGAGATGAACGCGTGATCAAGTTTGATTTTTGGTGTCGCCTCATCGAGTTCCTTCTCAATCTTCTCTTGCGCGGCTTTCTCGGTCTTAAGGGGCGCATCTCCGGCCCTACTTTTCCAGCGGAATATTCAGAAATGTGAGCATATCTACTTAATCACTTCTTAAATTGGTGTTTATCTGGTGCCGACTTTGACCGACTTTACCGACCAAAATCATGAAACAGAATGAAAACTAGTTAAATATGGTGAAATTGATTGCTGATGTTTTGCTTGATTTTCGCTCTCAAATCATTGGAACGCTTGAAAAATTTGTTAGCCCCGTCTAGTGATCGGGGAGTTCGGGCATTGGTCTTTAACCTGTTGAATTTAAAAATCCGAAATGAGCCGAATTGTTTCCATTCCGACTCATTCCGATTGATCAATCCGACTTTATCACAAACTAGCCTGATTTTACCCTTTTTAGCTTTAAGACATTTTCAAAATCTGAGACCTGATCTGATCCTTTCTTAATCTCTTGTCTGATGTGATTCATGATCATCTCAGAGAAGTTCTTTTGATCGTCTTCTGTACTTTTAGAGTAATGGTCGGCCAGTTTTAAATCCTTGTGCCCCGTCATTGCTAAAACCGCATCTAGGCCACCGCCTACTGCCGAGCGAGCTTGGCCATTCCGTGCCTAAGAATATGAGTCCCCGTGTAAGGTATTCCGCTTTTACGTTGGGCCTCGCGATAATTTAATTGGATCGTTCCATAATTAAGCGGCCGACCTTCAACATGAAAAACATAGTTGTTACCTGGAATTCTAGATTCTTCCCGACGTTTTAAAATCTGCAGGATCTCATCCGTAATAAAGACAGCTCTGGTTTCTCGATTCTTAGGAAAAGTTTTTAATTCACGAAAGGTCTTGGTGATTGAATCCCAAACACAAGTCTCTTTGATTAAGAGCCTTCTATTTTTGATATCCACATTGGCCCATTGAATTCCCGAAACCTCTCCAACACGACCAGCGGTGTAGAATTGCATTATAGCTAAGTCTTGATAGAGCGGTCTTAAGTAGTCAAAGAAAATAAAAGCATCTTGGAGCTGAATTTGTTTTCTCTTATCCGGCAATGGTTTGATGAAACCTATTTTTCGATGCTTGAGCTTTACTGGATTTGTTAGAGGTAGAGCTTCTTTTTCAAAGATCTCTTATAAAAGATCAGTCCTAGCTATCTATCGTCTCTTTGAAATAAGTAATAAAAGCCTTTGTAAGGGCATAACGGTAATGGGCAGAGAAACGATTCTTGAGCGAGTCTTAAATTGTGCCAATCTTTTGATTAAAAAGCGACTTCACGGAATAAACTGAGTCATCACTTTCGGGCATTCAAAAGGATTAATAATGGATGAATCTTCTCATTTGGCAGCGAGTGTTAATAGACACTGTCTTTGTCAAACGTTGGATAGGCCATACTTTGAGAAAGAGCTTTCAAAACGGCTTGGGAATAATCTTTTCTTGAAGAATTACCCTAATCTGTTTTCACAAACCTCAGTTTACATATCTGCGTTTACCTTAAAAGAACTCGAAGAACTTATCCATAAAATTGAATCTTCCATCAAATCAAAGGCCTTTCAAAGTGAAGTGCTGAAAGAGGTTCCCGATGTAGCTTTAAAGGATTTCGGTCCTGCCGGCGTTTTTATGGGATACGATTTTCATCTCATTGATTCTGGTCCTCAGCTCATTGAGATAAATACAAATGCCGGAGGAGGATTGCTCAATCTGTATCTTGCAGAGGCACAGGTTGCCTGTTGCGAAGGTGTTCATCTTCCCTTCGATCTGGAATCACTCGAGGAAAAATATTTCCAGATGTTTCTCGATGAATGGAAGCTTCAGAAAGGGCAGAGTAAGCTCGAGACATTGGCGATCCTAGATGTTTCACCCCGTGAACAATATCTCTATCCTGAATTCCAGCTTTTCGAATCTCTCTTTAAAAAGTTTGGTCTTAAATGTTTTATTCTTGCTCCTGAAGATCTCAGGGCGAATGACGAAGGAATTTGGTACGGGGAAACTAAAATTGATTTTATCTATAATCGCCTCACGGATTTTTATTTCGAAGAGCAGCAACATCAGTTTTTAAAAGATGCATATTTGAAACAAAGTGTTGTTATCTCCCCCAATCCTCACCATCACGCTCTATACGCCAATAAGCATAATTTAGAATGGCTCTGCAAACTTCCTGACCTTTCCTCAGGAATTCCCTTAACCGAAAAAATTAATCCTGAGAATCATGAAATACTTTGGAAGAATAGACGCGACTATTTCTTTAAACCTGCCCAAGGATACGGAAGTAAAGCTGCCTATCGAGGTGATAAAATGACGACTAAAGTTTGGAATGAGATAAAGGGCTTAGACTATGTAGCGCAGAAAATAATTAAACCAGGTGAAAGAATTGTAAAGTCAAAGGATGGTCAAAGTAATTTGAAACTCGATGTGAGGGCCTATGTCTATCAAGGTTCTATTCAATTGTTGGCGTCTCGTTTGTATTCAGGTCAAACGACGAATTTTCGTACTGAGGGAGGGGGATTTGCCCCGGTTTTCTTGATCTGACTTATTCATACTTGTGTATAATCTTAGGAATGAATTTAGACCATTACTGCAAATGTGTTTGAATAAAAGAGTTCAAAGTGCACTACTGTATACTCTTTCCAAATGGATGCTTCCTCATGATCGGATTAACACTTATTCCTGTGTCGGTACTTGAAGTGCGTAGATTTTTAAACCAAAAAAAGAAGAAACTATGAACGTTTTAATTTTTCGGTCTCCAACCATCCACCAGAAAAGCCAGCGCGTTCAAGGCCTTTTATCAAATATGGACATCTCCGAAGCAAGTTCCAAATGAGTCCTGTGCGAAAATTTTCTACCATTAAAACTTGTGGACCTTGCTGAATTCCATAATTCCAAGGCGAGACCCAGCCGAGTTTTGCGGAACCAGGAAAAATAGAATTGAAGCTGGACGCAAATCCGTATGGACATGTGTTATCGGCGACACCCATTTGAATCATATTTTTGATAGTTGGCAATACGATTTCTGGTGCGAAAGGTAAGGAAGTAACTGCGGCCCAAGGAGCGATCGTTCCATCATCTGGACCATAGGGAACACCGCGGGCCAAGTAGTCATAGAATTGTCTTTCAATACCGTCGATAGTGAGAGTCGTAGGACCTGGGCCATCACTAGCAGTGAATCCCCAACAACACTTGCAATGATGACCAAAATCGAGTGGATTACGTATGGCATATTGCTGCTGAATGTAGGTTGCACGGCGGGAGTTTTCAAAGTAATCGATTCCCTTATCTCGCATGTATTCATCCTGAATGGCGCGAAAGTCGATCCATACGTGAGAATATTGGTGAATAAATAAGGATCCAGCATACAAGAATTCATAATCATAAATGCTCTTCCAAGCATAAGTGGAAACGTACTCTGGGTAGCTCTCTTTAGGTAAAGGATATGTCGGAGAGCCTAAACCAAAGAGATAAAGAATAGTCGCTTCATCATATCCTCTCCATCTATAAGGTAAAAATCCACTTTCAGGTTTCCAGCCATGGGAGACTGTTAGGCCACCATTTAAAGCCCATTGCCAATCCACTCTGCAGAAAAGTGCGTCCGCAAGTTCGCGAATTTCTCTCTCGTCTTGTGTATCTCTATTAAAATATAGGCCGGACGTTAAGGCCCCTGCTAATAAAAGCATTGTATCGATGGTCGATAGTTCGCATTTCCAAGCTCGCCGTCCAGTATCCATGTCTAGGAAATGATAATAGAAGCCCTTGTATCCTGTGGCATCTAGTTCCGTTCCTTGTTTACTCTTCCATAAAAATCGTAAAGCTGTGAGAGTTTTTTCTTTCGCACTAGCTCGAGTGAGAAATTTCCGCTCTACTCCGACTGGATAAGCGGCTAAGGCCATTCCGAGAGCGGCAATACTGGACGGAAAACTCAGACGTGTGCAGTCTTTAATTAGTCCGTTTGAGTGATTGACCTCATTCAAGAAGTACAAGAAGGCATCATGCTGAAGGTGATTCAATATCTCTTCATCATTTGATTTCATATCTTCCAAAGTAAGATAGTTTGACATGGTTCATTCCTCAATTGCATTCTAAGAATAATCCTAGAACATTCAAATCAGATTCCTAAGAGAGTCGCTTGTTTTTTTTCTATTATCTCAACATGAAGAAAAATAAAAATTTTGAGACTGATCTAAATTGTTCTGTCTTGAAAGAGCACAGCAAGCGTTGGCCCTGACTATGCAATAGGCATAAGGATGATTTATTAAATCAATTTTGGAAGGTGAAGCATGAATAAAAGTTACGCAAAAGGATAGGGAACTAATGCTCTTGGAATTAAGAAAATTAATTTCTAAAATTAAATGATCATATGTAAGGAGCCGTTCATGGAAAGTATATATTACCGCCATCATCAATTAGGCCAGGACGTCTGAATGGGTCAGATACTTACACTCACCTTAAACCCTTCACTAGATTTATTCACCAGTTCGCAAAAAGTCAAAGCGGATGAAAAAGTTCGTTGTGCCCAATTAAGGAAAGATCCAGGTGGTGGAGGCATCAATGCATCCAGAGTGATTCAGCGCTTAGGAGGCAACACGCTGGCCATTTTTCCTTGTGGGCAGCATGCAGGAAAAGAACTAGTGGAACTTCTCACTGCAGAGAACTTGAATATAATTCCAGTCAGTGCACAATTCGAAGTCCGCACATCATTCACAGTGTACGAAGAATCAACCCAAAGGCTCTTTCGCTTTGTGCCTGAAGGATCTAAACTTTTAACAAAAGATCTTGATTCAATTCTCACCTATACTAAGCAGAATCTTAAACCTAGTGACTTTCTGCTTTTGAGCGGTAGCTTTCCCCAGAGTGTAGTCGTTGAATTTTTAAGTAGGCTCAAGCATATGGTTCATGAGGCGCAAGCGGTTCTAGTGGTGGATACCAGTAATGATAGCCTGATTGCGTCAGTGAAGATGGGAGTGGATATCCTGAGGATCAATGACAAGGAAGTGATGTTCCTTAAGGAAAATTTTTTCGGACTTCCAGATATTTCCGATGAAGACCTTGCAAAAAAACTTCTAGACCTAGGTGCTGCTAAAATTTTTATCTGCACTCGAGGATCTGAGGGGGCGTTCTGGTTTGAACGTGATCTGACCATTACGGCATCACCGCCATCGGTTCCAGTTGTGAGCAGTGTCGGAGCTGGTGACAGTTTTATGGGAGGGCTACTTTACGCTCTGGTCGAAGGGAAGTCTCAGAGTGAGGCCCTCTCTCTGGCGGTGGCGTGTGCCGCGGCGACCGTGCAAAGCCCAGGTACGGAGCTGTTACAAAGAGAAGAGGTGTATAAGATTTTGAAGAAAGTTAAGGTTACATATAAGCCCGGGGCTTAATATTCTAGCAGGAAAGTTGAGCGTGTCATTATCAAGCAAGGAGGCATTTATCCCCTTTGAAGAAATGACTCACTTTCTATTTTAGCGAATTTATCATTTCTTTTTTTATTCATTTCTTCGCATCTTAGTATTCAAGACGATTCAATTGAACTGTTTGAAATTCTTCCCAAAAGATTCATAACTTCAAAAAAATCTCAAACGTAATCAAATTGATCAAGGTTTCTAAAATGCATATGGATTCCTATGACAAAGGAAAAACAAATGCCAAATCAAAATAAATTAGTTCGATGGTTCCAAGAAATCGGAATGAGTGATGTACCTTCAGTGGGAGGAAAGAATGCTTCACTGGGGGAGATGTATCAAGAACTTGTTCCAAAAGGTATTCGTGTACCAAACGGATTTGCTATTACTGCAGACGCCTATCGTGCTTTTATAGAGGCCAATAATTTAGATGTCATCATTAATGATCATCTCAAAGGACTCGATACAAAGAATATCACTGATCTGAGATCTAAGGGTCAGAAGGTCCGTCATGCCATTCTGGATGCATCTCTGCCTTCGGAACTGAAGGACGCAATTACGTCTTCATATCATACTCTCTGCGAGGGACGCGCTGATGCGACTGATGTGGCCGTCCGAAGTAGTGCTACGGCCGAAGATTTACCAGACGCCAGTTTTGCAGGTCAACAAGATACGTTTTTGAACGTACGAGGAGATTCGGCCCTCTTAGAATCTTGTAAAAGATGCTTTGCCTCCCTTTTCACAGATCGCGCTATTTCATACAGAGTAGATAAAGGTTATGAGCACAAAAAGATTGCGCTTTCTATTGGTATTCAACTGATGGTGAGGTCTGACCTCGCAGTGTCCGGTGTGATGTTTTCAATTGATACAGAAACGGGTTTTAAAGATGCTGTTCTTATTAATGCTTCCTATGGACTGGGAGAAAATATTGTTCAGGGGTCAGTCAACCCTGATGAGTTCACCGTTTTTAAACCGACATTGCTGACTGGATTTCAACCAATATTAAAGAAAACATTGGGAAGTAAGGAATTCAAACTGATCTATGATCTGGGTGGAAATAAAATGACCAAAAATATTCCAGTCTCTCAAGGAGATCGGGCGAAATTTTCGCTTGAAGATGAAGAGATTCTGATCCTATCAAAGTGGGCGTGTCAGGTAGAAGATCACTATTCAAAAAAACAAGGCCATCTCATGCCGATGGATATGGAGTGGGCCAAAGATGGTAATACAGGGGAACTTTTTATTGTTCAGGCGCGGCCTGAGACTGTGCAATCTCAGAAACTTCTCGCTAAGCAGAATATTCTCGAAACTTATTCGATTAAAGAGAAAGGGGCCGTCCTCATCGAAGGCCATAGTGTCGGAGAAAAAATTTCTCAAGGGTTCGTGCGTGTCATAGAAAATGTTCACGAGCTCGATCAGCTCAAGCAAGGAGAAGTGCTTGTGACAGATAAGACTGACCCTGATTGGGAGCCAGCGATGAAGCGCGCAGCTGCGATTGTGACAAATCGTGGGGGACGAACTTGTCATGCTGCAATTGTAAGTAGGGAATTAGGATTACCTGCTGTCGTTGGTACGGAAACCGGTACGCAAATATTGAAAACGGGTCAGAAAGTGACAGTCTCATGTGCTGAAAGTGATATCGGATATGTTTATGAAGGTCTTTTGAAGTTTGATGTGACCAAGGTTGATCTCACATCAATTAAAAAGACTAAAACTAAAATAATGATGAACGTTTCAGATCCTGATGAGGCCTTTCGGCTTTCATTTATTCCTAACGATGGTGTAGGTCTTGCCCGAGAAGAATTTATTATCAGCACATTCATCAAGATTCATCCTCTTGCACTCATTCACTTTGATCTTCTAAAAGATGAAAAAGATAAAAGTGAGATCGAGCGACTTACTCTTAGATACCAGGACAAGTCCCAGTACTTTGTGGATAGACTTGCCGAAGGAGTAGCGATGATTGCAGCCGCTTTCTACCCAAAAGACGTTATCGTGCGTTTGAGTGATTTTAAAACAAATGAATACGCTAATCTTTTAGGTGGTAAGCAATTCGAACCGACGGAAGCAAATCCAATGCTCGGATTTCGAGGGGCCTCACGCTATTACGATGATCGATATCGCGAAGGTTTCGCATTGGAGTGCAAGGCGATGAAGAAAGTACGAGATCACATGGGTCTTATTAATGTGAAATTAATGGTCCCTTTTTGTCGAACCATCGAAGAGGCGAAGTTAGTTATAAAAGAAATGGAAAAAAACGGACTTAAGCGGGGAGAAAATAAACTTGAAGTCTACGTCATGTGCGAGATTCCAAGTAACGTTATTCTCGCCAGTGAGTTCTCGGAATTTTTTGATGGCTTCTCGATCGGTTCAAATGATTTAACACAACTTGTTTTGGGCGTGGATCGTGACTCCGAAATTGTGGCCCATGACTTTGACGAGCGGAATCCAGCGGTTAAAAGATTAATCGAGATGGTTATTAAAGCGGCGAAAGAGAAAGAGAAGAAAATTGGTATTTGTGGACAAGCACCTAGTGACTATCCTGAATTCGCCCAATTTCTTGTAGAACAAGGAATCGATAGTATATCTCTCAATTCCGATGCAGTTTTAAAAACGACTCTCAAGGTTCTTGAGTCTGAAGAAGAAAATCTTAAGAAGACCGAAAACCATTCTGGACCCAATCCAAAGACTGATCTCGATCGAGCGGTTATTCAGTGAGAATCGCTATTTTTAGTGCTCATTCTTTTGAACGTGAATTCTTTGCTGCATCCAATGTGACCAAGAAATATGATCTTGTTTTTTTTGAGGCCAATCTTAGTGCTAAAACAGCTTCACTCGCCGACAAGTTTGATGTCGTTTGCTGTTTTGTCACAGATAAACTGGATCAAGAAACATTGAGACTAATTAAAAAAGCTGGTGTCCGTCTTATTGCACTTCGCTCTGCCGGCTACAATAATGTAGATCTGGAAGAAGCAAGTAAGCTAAAGATTCCGATTGTGCGTGTGCCTGCTTATTCACCTCACGCTGTGGCGGAGTATGCCGTGGGACTTCTTTTGTCCCTCAACAGAAAAATACATCGAGCTTATGCGAGAGTGCGTGAATTGAATTTTTCGCTCGAGGGTCTGATGGGGTTTGATCTCAACGGAAAAACTGTGGGAGTCATTGGAACCGGTCGAATTGGAACTGTCTTTGCAACAATTATGCATGGATTTGGCTGCAAGGTCATTGCGTTTGATCCAATTCCAAATTTAAAATTGAAAGAATATAGAATTCTAGAATACGTGGATCTCCAGACTATTTTTCGAAATTCACATATTATTTCTCTCCATGTCCCACTCCTACCAACCACAAAGCATCTCATTAATGCGGCTGCTTTAAATCAAATGAAAAAAGGAACGATTGTCATTAATACGGGAAGAGGGGCCCTCTTAGATGCCCACGCTCTTATTGAGTCGCTCAAATCAGGACATCTGGCCGGAGCCGCCCTCGATGTCTATGAAGAAGAAGATGGAATTTTTTTTAAGGATCTCTCCGATCAGGTACTTCAAGATGATGTATTGGCGCGTCTTTTGACTTTTCCCAATGTCCTCGTCACGTCTCATCAGGCGTTTTTCACGCTAGAGGCCTTAACAAAGATCGTTGAAACCACATTTGAGAACATTTCAGCATTTGAAGAAGGAAAATCTCTCGTCAATGAAGTGCATATCAGCACTCATGTGAAATCTTCGTGAATAAAAAAAGAACTATTCGGGATCTTGACCTTGATGGGAGAAAAGTAATCGTTCGGGTCGATTTCAATGTCCCACTCAATGCTGATGGATCTATTTCCGATAATCAGCGAATACTCGCTGCCATTCCAACACTTAATAATCTCCTTGAGCGTGATGCCTCGGTCATTGTCATCAGTCATTTGGGACGACCAAACGGGAAACAGGAACACGATAAAATTCTAACCATGGAAAAAGTTTTCGAATGCCTCAAGGCCAAGTTGCCTGCCATCAACATAATAAAAAGTGATGAGATAACTGGACCTCGAACTACAAAAATGGCGCAAGAGCTTAAAGCCAAGGAAATTCTTCTTCTTGAAAATCTGCGATTTAACCCAGGTGAGAAAAAAGGTGACGATTACTTTGCAGCAGAGCTCAGATCATTGGCCGATTTCTACGTTAATGATGCTTTCGGTTCTTGTCATCGAAAAGATGCCTCCATGTACGCGCTACCAAAGCTTTTTCCTAAGGATAAAACGGCTGTTGGATTACTGGTTGAAAAAGAAATCCTTAATCTTGACCCCTTAATCCAACATCCTGAGCAACCTTCCGTTGCCATACTCGGTGGTGCGAAGATTGCAGATAAATTGGGTCTAATTGAAAGTCTCATCTCGCACTTTGATCAAGTATTGGTTGGAGGAGCAATAGCTTACACTTGCCTAAAAGCGGAGGGAGTGTCGGTTGGGGCATCATTGGTGGACGATTCAAGCGTGGAAAAAATAAAGAGCATTGAGAATCGTGCCAATGAAAAGCTTCAACTCCCTCTTGATCATGTCGTGATGAATAATGAGATTAATATTGTGGTGGGTTCGATTCCTAATCGACTCATGGGCATGGATATCGGACCTCAGACCATCGATCATTTTACAAAAATAATTTCCAAAGCGGCCACCGTTGTCTGGAATGGGCCAATGGGAAAATTTGAAGATGAACGTTTCCGCATGGGAACAAAAGCAATTGCAGAATGCATTGCTGGAGGAAAAGCGAAAAGCTTTATCGGTGGAGGAGAAACGAGTGAGGCAGTCGATAGTTTTGGACTCAGCCAAAAGATGACTTTTGTTTCTACTGGAGGAGGTGCCTTTCTCAAATATTTGGAAACGGGATCTCTGCCGGCAATATCTGTGATTGGAGATATCTCATGAATGAAATTCAAGATCTTTTAAAAGAACTTAAACAGGAAAATGGGACAAAAATTGTTTTTGTTGTGGCCGATGGGCTGGGTGGTCTTCCACAAGAGGCGGGTGGAAAAACTGAGCTTGAAGAGGCCCGAACTCCTCATTTAGATAAACTCGCAAAGATCGGCATTACCGGAATGAGTACTCCCATTCTACCCGGAATTACTTCAGGCAGTGGTCCCGGGCATCTGGGAATTTTCGGATACGATCCTATGAAATATAGAATTGGCCGTGGTGTGCTCGAAGCCTTAGGTATCGACCTCAAGCTTAAGCCTGGTGAAGTTGCAGCTCGGGGAAACTTCTGCACCATAGATGAGAAAGGTAATATAAAAGATCGAAGGGCCGGACGGATTTCAAGTAAAGAAGGAATAAGGCTCGTTGAGAAACTTCGAATGATACATATTCCCGGAGTTGAAATTAGCTTGGAGCCTGTTCGTGGACATCGCTTTATAGCTGTCTTCCGTGGAGAAGATCTTGGACCAGCTATGAACGATACAGATCCTCAGAAAGTAGGTGTGCCTCCTCTCATACCTGTCGGAAAAGATGAAAGTTCCAAACGAACTGCGCAATTTGTAACAAACTTCCTGACTCAGGCAAAGAAAATTTTGAATGATCAGAAACAAGCGAACATGGTTACCCTTCGTGGATTTTCATCACTCTGCCCAATTCCTTCAATGACCGAACTCTATGGTCTCAATGCTTGCGCGATCGCGTACTACCCTATGTATAAAGGTGTTGCTCGTCTGATCGGAATGAATATCGCAGATTTCGAAGGAGAGTGGGACAAAGAGGCTTCAGTCCTCAAAAAATATTGGAACGATTATTCTTTTTTCTTTCTGCATTTCAAAGGATCAGATACTACCGGCGAGGACGGTAACTTTGATAAAAAAGTCGCACAAATTGAACTCTTCGATTCTCAAATTGGAACTATTGCAGAGATGAATCCTGATGTCTTAGTGATCACTAGTGATCACAGCACACCAAGCTTATTAAGTGGACACAGTTGGCATCCAGTTCCTGTTGTCCTTGTCTCTCACTCTTGCAGACCTGATGACGTCGAAAGTTTTGGTGAAAGATCCTGCTCGCACGGTGGACTTGGTCATATAAAAAGCAAATATCTTATGTCTATAGCGCTCGGCCACGCAGGCCGATTAAGGAAGTTTGGAGCATGAATACTAAAATTATGACAACAAAGATTGTATCGATTCATGGCAGAGAAATTCTCGATTCGAGAGGTAATCCCACTGTCGAAGTGGATGTTCTTCTGGAGGACGGAACTCTAGGACGAGCGTCAGTCCCTTCAGGCGTATCAACGGGTACACGTGAAGCAGTTGAATTGCGTGATAAGGATGAGCATCGTTATCATGGGATGGGCGTGAAACTCGCCGTTGCGAATGTTAACGGCACAATCGCTTCGGCGATTTGTGGAATGGATTCAGTCGAACAATCTCAAATCGATCGTCTTCTTTGTGAACTGGACGGAACTCCCAATAAAAGTAATCTCGGGGCCAATGCCATTCTCGGAGTTTCTCTTGCCATCGCCAGGGCCACTGCTGAGTCAAAAGGCATTCCGCTTTATCGCTATTTAAGTGCGGATAAACCTTGGATCATGCCTGTTCCATTTTTTAATATTTTAAATGGAGGAATGCATTCAGATAATAATCTGGATATCCAAGAATATATGATTGCTCCTGTTGGAGCAGCTTCATTCTCTGAAGCGCTCCGGATGGGTTCAGAAATTTATCATTCATTAAAAACTCTTCTAAAGAAAAATGGATTGAGTACTTCTATTGGAGATGAGGGGGGATTTGCGCCTCAGCTTAAAAGTGATGTGGAAGCTATTGAACTCATCATGTCGGCGATCAAGCAATCGGGTTACCGTGCTGGTTCGGATGTTATTTTGGCCATTGATACAGCTGCAAATTCCTTCTATGAAGACGGTACTTATGTTTTCAGAAAATCGGATCAATCACGCAAGAGTGCTGAAGAGATGATCACAATGTATGCCGACTGGACACATCGATATCCTCTCGAATCAATCGAAGATGGTCTTGCTGAACAGGATTGGGCAGGTTGGAAAATATTAACCCAAAGGCTTGGAAAAGGAGTTCAATTGATTGGCGATGATATTTTTGTGACTAATCCTAAAATTCTTCGACAAGGAATAGAAAAAAATATTGCTAATGCTGTTCTGATTAAGGTCAATCAAATTGGGACTCTTACAGAAACGATGGCAACAATCAAAGAGGCCGTCAGTAACGGCTACCATTGTATGATTAGTCATCGCTCGGGTGAAACAACAGATAATTTTATTTCACATCTGGCCGTAGCATCTGGAGTGGGACAGATAAAATCAGGCGCACCCTGCCGAAGTGAGCGCTTGGAAAAATACAATGAACTTTATCGTATAGAAGAGGAATTGGGTGAAAAGGCATCGTATGCAGGTCTTCAATGGAGAACGAATCAACGAAAGATAAGTAAGTTAGAATTACGTGCCTCAGAAGACCTGGTCTTGGGTAATCGAATGTTTGATCAAAAAAAGCCTCTTTTTATTTTACCATTTGATCATCGTCATTCATTTGAGAAAGATCTCTTTGATATCCGTAGAAGGCCACCAACGGCACAAGAATGTTCAGATATTTCTGCTTATAAAACTATTATCTATGAGGGATTCAAAGAAGCTATAGCCGAAGGTGTACCTAAGGGAAGTGCCGGCATTTTAGTGGATGAACAATTCGGATCCAGTATTCTGAGTGATGCTAAATCCCATGGTTACATAGTAGCTTGCTCGGTCGAAAAATCAGGACAGGAAGAATTTGAATTCGAATACGGAGATAATTTTGAAAATCATATCCTAAGCACTAAGCCCGATTATGTAAAAGTATTGATCCGCTACAATCCAGAGGGTGATATACCGATGAATGAAAGGCAAGTTGCTCGTTTACAAAAACTTTCAAACTTTTGTCTTAAAAATAATTTCAATCTCATGGTTGAACTCTTGGTTCCTCCTTCATTTGCGCAATCTCTCAAAGTAACAGGTGATTTAGAGATATATCATTCTGAGATTAGACCCAAAGTCATTGTCGCGGCGATTAAGGAATTGCAATCTAAAGGAGTCGAGGCAAAAATCTGGAAACTCGAGGGCGTATCAAATTTAAGTGATTGCGCTCTTATTTCTAAGCAGGCGCGCTCAAATGGTCGCGAGTTTGTCGGACTAATTGTTTTAGGGGGCGGCGAGGATATTGAATCGATGAAAAAATGGCTGACTACTGCTGCTATGACTGATGGGTATATTGGTTTTGCGATTGGAAGAACAGTTTGGGAGAAAGCGCTTAAAAAAGTGAAGGAGAAGCAAATATCGCCCCAAGAGGCCTGTAACGAAATTGCTGTGAACTTTAAGGTTTTTTGTGATTTGTGGTCAAAAGTATCCTTTACAAAAAACAATTCTTTGAAAAACATAAGTGCTTAAAATTCTCGGCTCAGTTTTTAAGCTGAGCCGAGAATATCACATGTTAATTCTTAGCATGGGCATGGAGTGGCATACGAATCGTTGTCGAACTTTGGTGAGTGCTCGATCTTAACTCTAGAAGTTCATTTTTTATGCGATGAAACTCCTCCTGCTTAATTTCCCCTCGAGCATATCTTTCGGAGAGTTGATCAATGGCATCCTTAGAAGAAGTAAGATCTTGGTAACGTCTATGTGCTTTGTAAGTGTATCCCCAGTTTCCTACGTTTCCGAAAAAAAGCATAATCATACCAAACCATAAGAACCATCCCCATCCGTTATACCATTCGTTCCAATAATAAGTTGATGCCATAAAACCCCCTTGGATCTTAAAAAATCTAAACTTCAATAAGATGGTATTTGCAAGTTCGAGGCCGGCCTCTACTCATTCAGAAATGAGCTCCACTGTATTCGTGGTAATTATACCCTATGCTCGAATTTGAGAGGAGCATGATTCAGTAATCGACAAACTTTACTGACTGCATCTTCAAAAAATAATTGTAACTCTTTAAGCCTTTTGTTTGATAAAGCTTCAAAACGGAAAGAGACAATTGGTTGCGTATTAGAGGCCCTCATGAGTCCCCAGCCATCTTCAAAATCAAGTCGAATACCATCAATGTCTGTTACCTTAGCTTTGGCAAAGGCCGGATTACTTAAGAGCAACCTTTTAACTTCTTCCACGAGTTTAAATTTAAGTGAATCCTCAAAAGGAAAACGCATCTCAGGGGTGGATACAGTGATCGGAAGATCATTGAGCATTGAAGATAAAGGTCTTTCTTGATTTGAAGTGATTTCTAAAAGTCGTAAAGCTGCATATATGGCATCATCAAATCCAAAGTATTTATCTGCAAAAAAAATGTGTCCTGATAATTCTCCGCCTAATAACGCGTTTGTTTCTTTCATCTTGGCCTCTATCAAGGAATGACCTGTCTTCCACATAATGGGATGGCCACCACGCGATTTGATATCTTGATATAATCGAAGACTTGATTTGACCTCTGATACAACCGTTGCACCAGGGTGGTTTGTCAAAATAGCTCGAGAAAAAATAACTAGAAGCTCATCACCAGCTATTTGTTTTCCGTTTTCATCTACAATACCAATTCGATCAGCATCCCCATCAAAACCAATTCCAAAATCGGCTTGATGTAATTTTACTGATCTAATCAGGTCCACAAGATTCTTTGCAACAGTTGGATCGGGGATATGATTCGGAAATTGACCATCAAGCTCACAATAAAGCTCAATGACATCAATTCCATACATGCGAAGAAGTTTGGGGGCCAAGGGGCCTGCCATTCCATTGCCTGCATCGATTACAATCTTTTTTTTCTTCAAGGAGGAGAATTGTTTTAGTTGATATTGAATATAAGCCGAAGCAATATCGTAGTCTGAAACACTACCACTGATCTCATTTTTCAGGGGATGACTCTCTACCATTAATAGCAATTCTTGAAGCTTTGACCCGTAGATAGCATCTCGTCCTATGCAAATTTTAAATCCATTTTGATTCGGTGGATTGTGAGAAGCCGTGATCATAATCGCACCGTCTAAATCGAGATGAAATAGACTAAAATAAGTGAGAGGCGTGGGACATAATCCAAGTCGAACGACATCGAGTCCACCACTCAAAAGTCCTTCGATAAGGGCGTCTGCATATTCTTTGCTACTGAGACGGCAATCCCTTCCTACGGCGATGGTTAAATGTTTGCGGTCTGCAACAGGTTTTCTACCCTTTAATAATTGAGCGTAAGCTAAACCCAGAGTGCGTGCAAATTCAGTTGATAAGTCCTCGGAAACTACACCACGGATATCATAGGCACGAAAGATAGATGGATTTATTTTAAATGCCATCATTCATCCTTATCTTTCTCGAGTGTCTTACGAAGTAAGATGAGCTCACCATGTCTAAGCTTGCTCGTCTTTGGATACGTCATCTTCAGTTCTTCTAGGTTTTCCAATATGACTTTTGAAATGATAAGACGGGCATTCTTTTTGTCGTCGGCCGGGATGATGTACCAAGGTGAAAGTTCACTACTCGTTTCGGTCATACAAATTTCATAAGCACTCATGTATTTGTTCCAGTATTGTCGCTCTTTAATATCAGCATGACTAAATTTCCAATTTTTTTCCGGTCTATCGATTCGATCGATGAAGCGCTTTCGTTGCTCTTCTTTAGAGAGATGAAGGAAAAATTTAATAATCCTTGTCCCGTTACGTTGAAGATGAGCTTCCAGGTCATTGATCGATTGATAGCGGCCCTTCCAAATAGATTTTGAATCCTGCGTCTTTAAAGGGATGTTTTCCGATTTCATAATGTCTGAATGCACTCTCGTGATCAGAACTTCTTCATAGTATGATCTATTGAATATTCCGATTCGTCCCCGTTCTGGAAGATCTATTGTGCTTCGCCAGAGAAAATCATGCTCGAGTTCTTGAGAACTCGGATGCTTAAAACTAAAGACCTGGCAGCCTTGTGGATTTATCCCAGACATTACATGTTTAATTGAACTATCTTTTCCGGCAGCATCCATCGCCTGAAAAATAATAAGAAGTGAATAAGTGTTCGAAGCATAAAGAAGTTGTTGCTGGTCCCGCAGTTTGTCTTTGTCTTCTGAGAGATTTTTCTTATATTTCTTCTTCGAATTGTAGAAGGGATCAACCTTTGTTGGCCATTTACGAAGGTTGATTTTCTTTCCTTTAGGAGCACGAAATTTTTTTGTAGATATATTCATTTTAGTATCTCGAAGGCTGAGACGACATCAAATAATTCTTCATCTATCCGACTTTGTCTCAGGTGGTTGAATTCGCGAGTAAGGTTTTCAAGGAGCTCATCGATATTCTTTTCGGCTCTTTGCATCGCTGCTAAACGACTGGCATTTTCGGATTTGAGGGATTCAGCACTCGATCGAAACAATGTGATGAAGATATATTCTCGAATGAGCGCCTTAAAAGTATCTGCTCCCAGGACCTCAGGGACCTGCTTTGTAGGCCAGGGAATGTTAAGATACTTATCACTCCAAGATGCATCAAGGGGAAGAAGTCGAAGCTTCACGGGCAAGTAACTCACACTTGTTTGGGCATGATTATAAAAAAGATAAAGTTCGCTTTTTTCCACATCGGCTTCATACTCGACGAGAATCTTTCCAATAAGAGAACTAATCACGTTCACAGAATTTGGCACATCAAAATGTCCCTTAGGATTTAGGCCCGCCTCCAAAAGATGTGAGTAGGTTCGACTCCCCACGGCCCAGATAATAGTTTTTCCTTTGTAGGCCTTGAGATCTTTAACGACTTCGGCGACAATGATGTTATTAAATTGTCCAACTAGACCCTGATCGGATCCGAAGACAATGATCATTCTTGAAGTTTCGGAAAATCTCGGAAGACTTTTTATTTCCCTAAGGCAGACGCTTAAGCCAAGATCCAGAGTTCTGGTGTAACTTTCGAGTGCTTTCACTGATTTTTCATATTGTCCGATACTTGAGGCAGCGAGGGCCTTCATGGTCCGAACAACCGAATGTAATTCACTCGCGGTGTCGAGTTTTTGCTTGAGACTAATGGTCGTTTCGCTCATTTCTTGACCTTGAACTTTGCAATTGCAAGTTCTGCGATCGATAATAGTTTTTTTCTATGTTCGTCGCTTATTTTTTTGTCTTCATTGAATTCTTTTGTAATCTCTGTTGGAAGATGCTTCGCTGATTCTCTGAGGGCCGCTTGTACACTTGGCATTTTATCTAGGGGAATCTCGTCAAAGAGTTTTTCGTTGAGGGCGAGGAGTAAGATGATTTGTTCAGCGACAGATAAGGGGGAAAATGCCGGTTGCTTTAAACAAGCGCGGATGCGCTTTCCATGTTCGATGACCTCGCCAGTTTGTTTGTCGACGTGGGACCCAAACCGAGCAAAGACTTCGAGCTCTTCAAATTGTGCATAGGCAAGTTTTAAATCCCCAGTCACTTCCCGATAAGCTGTCCGCTGGGCCTTGCCTCCAACTCGTGATACTGATTTTCCGACATCGATAGCCGGTAACACACCTAATGAAAATAAACTTGGTGAAAGATAAATTTGTCCATCTGTAATGGAAATTAAATTTGTAGGAATATAAGCGGAAATATTTTGCGCCTCTGTTTCGATAATGGGCAGCGCGGTCAGAGATCCTCCACCAAGATCAGGCTTTAAATGAGTTGAGCGCTCAAGCAATCGTGAATGAATGTAAAAAATATCTCCAGGATAGGCCTCCCGTCCAGGTGGTCGTCGCAAAAGCAAAGAGAGTTCTCGGTAGGCGCGAGCATGCTGAGTCAGATCATCGTAGACGATTAAAACATTTCGACCTTTGAGCATAAAATACTCAGCGATACTCGTCGCTGCATAAGGAGCAATGTAGGTGAGTCCTGGAGAGTCTGTTCCCTCTGAAACAAGGACAATGGTATAGGCCATCGCCCCTTTTTCAGTTAAATTCGCAATCACCTTTGCCACGGCCGATGTGCGCTGTCCGAGTGCGCAGTAGATACATAGAACATTCTGATCTTTTTGATTGATGATAGTATCGATGGCAATTGACGTTTTCCCCGTCTGCCTATCCCCGAGAATTAACTCTCTCTGGCCCATACCAATAGGAACAAGAGCATCAATCGCTTTGAGGCCAGTTTGTAAGGGAGTTGTCACAGGAGCTCGGTTCATGATTTGAGTCGCGGGGCGCTCGATGGGAAGCCTCTGGGTGGTTTGAATGTCACCTTTCTTATCGAGTGGTTTTCCCAACGGATCGATCACTCGACCAATGAGAGCTTCTCCTACCGGCACGTCCATTACTCTTCCGGTTCTTTCAACATCATCACCAGCTTCTAAATGAGAGTAATCTCCCAGGACAATCACGCTTATGAGATCTTTGTCGAGATTTAAGGCCATGCCTAAAACATTTCGAGGGAAGACAAGAAGTTCTTCGAATCCGACATTAGGTAATCCAGACACAAGGGCGACTCCCATCGAAACTGAAATTACTGTTCCCACTTCACGGACAACAATTTTGGCGTTAAATTTTTCACGTTGTTTGGTTAAATCTTTGAATAGATCATCCAATTCAAGGGAGGTCATGATTTATTTTCCACAGGCGGCTTCGCCAGCTCATGCATGCTATTTTTTAGAGTCTCCAAGTAGTTAGCGATACTCCATTCAATTCTTTTCCCTCCAATGGTGAGACGTATCCCGCTGATTAGTGAGGGAGAGTTTTCAAACTTAAGGTCGACATCAGTATTAAAAATCTTCACTGCTGCCTTTTGAAGATGCTTTTGTTGATCGGCCGATAATTCATAGGTGCTCTCAACAAGAAGTGGTGGGTGTTTGATTTGAAGCATACCTTGAATAACGGATATCTCTTTTTGGTCAATGTTAACTAATCGTTTGATAAATTCTTTATAGATGCAATCTTCCAATTCAGTATCGGCCAGATCCTTTAACGCTTTCTTGGCGATCGAAAAAACTTCGTCTCGAACTAATTTTTGAATCTTATCATTTGTGTCTTTTTGTTCGGTCTCCAAGGCTTCGCGCCATTTCTTACGTGAGTCGTCTGCTTCTTTTTTTACTTCTTCAAGAATTTTAGTTTTCTCTGAATTGGCCTCGTCCTGACCTTTCTTAAGAAGATCATCTTTGTTTTTGTCGATATCCGTATTTTTTTTCTCAAATTCGGTCCTTAAAGTATTTGCCTTCTCATTTTCAGTCTTCGACTTGGCGATGGTATCGGCTATCTTTGCTTCTCTTTTTTCAATCGCTTTAAGAATTGGCCCATATAGGAAGTGCTTCATGAGCCACACGAGCAAAAGAAAGTTTAAGGCCTGAGAGATGACAGTAAACCAATCAATGAGCATGATTTATTTTCCCGTTGCATGAGTAAGTGCGTGATTCCAGAACGGGTTTGCAAAAATCAAGATCATCGAAACCACAAAACAATAAATGGCCGTTGATTCAATCATAGCGAGTCCTACGAAAAGAGTTCTCGTGATCGTTGCCGATGCATCTGGCTGCTGCGCCAGAGAGGCCATGGCCGCTGCCACTGACCGCCCTTCGGATAAGGCCGGTGCAATACAACCAACGCTGGTGGTGAGACCGGCCGTCATAATTGAAATCATCGCAATGTAAGTCATGTTATCCATCTGTGATCCTTTTTTTATCTGTTGAAACTTTTTTAGGTTTTTGCTCACGAGTTGCAGCTGCTATGTAAACAGCGGCGAGTATGGTAAAAATGTAGGCCTGAACCATTCCAGTAAGAAGACCCAAGATCGTCATGATGATAGGGAAGAAAAATGGAAAAATTGTGAGCAAGATTGCAATGATCATCGCTCCACTCATCATGTTACCAAAGAGACGAATCGCCAGTGCGAGAGTGCGAGAAACTTCGCTAATGAGGTTAAAGGGGAGCATGATGATCGTTGGTTCAATATAATTTTTGAGATACCCTTTAAGACCTTTTTCCTGAATGCCATAGATAGGTATGGCGAAGAAAACACAAAGGGCCAATGCCGCTGTTGTGGAGAGGGAACCCGTAGGTGGTGAATACCCTGGAAAAATAGTAAAGATATTGGCCATGGCAACAAAGAGAAAGATGGTCCCTAAAAAGGTTAGATATTTTGTGGGATTTTCAAGGCCCACTTCTTTTATTTGTTCAGCTATGCTCACCACTATAATTTCTAATAGTGCTTGCCAGCGAGAGACCTTGAGATCAGGAGAAAGTTTACGCGTGATGAGTGCGGTGAGCACCACCATGGCAATCATGAGAATCCATGTCATGAGAATCGTCCCATTCAGATGAGCAAATCCAGACTTCCAGTAAATATCCTGATCTTGACTAAGATTCATGGGCCTCACTTGGTTTGCTGCCTACTCGAAGGCCCGCAAATCGTGCAATGGAAAAACCAGCTAAGCAGCTGAGCATCCTTTGCCAAGATCCGTGACCGATATAATAAAAGCCCATCAAAGTAATAAGCATTCTAAAAACGATGCTTCCTAAAAACCAAATTGCCGGATTTTTCGAGGCGATCCCTTTTTGCAGTGTCCACCAGAGTCCTCCAAAGAAAAATAAACCGAATAAAATTCCTGCCATTAAACACAACGTCAAAATAATGAGATTATTCATGATCTTCCTCTCTCATGGCCTGTTCTTCTTTTGAGACCCAGTGCCAGGCATTCAGACAGCCTATGATAAGACCTGCCATTAAAAGTGGTAACGTCCAAGAATGGGATATAGGGTGATGCTTATCGAGCCAAATTCCAAGACCTGCTCCGAGGAGGGTGGGAGTAATGACAGACCAACCAATGAGACCAGTCATACCTAAGCCGAACCAGACAGTTTGATCCTGACGCTTGCGGGCCCTGAGCTTTCGTTCGGCCTTCAACCCTATATCTCGCGCGAAATCAGAATTCTTTAATTTCTCACTCATGCTGTAACTTCGCTAGCCGATGAATGAAACTGCTTTCCATTTTTACTAATACCGATTGTGTGTTTTTTTCTTTTTCATTTAAGTTTATAAATTCTTTTTCAACTTCTTGCTTCATTTTAGCGAGATCATTACCTTTGTGAGCACGACGAACTGACACTATGACATTTGCACCAGTCTTGATGAGTATCCCTTCATCAATGGCCACAAAGTTTTCTTTTTTTTGTTGGTCCTCATAGATGAGGATTCCTGAGGTTAGGGCAGCAACACAATCAAGTCGATGAGGTAAAATACCGAAAGAACCATCTTTAGCCTCAGCGATAATCCGTTCTACATTCTCTTCTTGAATTAAAATTTCAAAAGGTAGGAAGATTTTAAGATTCATGTGCGTCCTGCGTTTTTTTATTCTTATCTTTAATTTCATCAATTTTTCCGATCATATAAAAAGCACTCTCTGGATAATCATTAAATTCATCGCCGAGGATTTTCTCACATCCATCGAGGGCATCTTTAAGAGACACGAGCTTCCCTTTGAAATTAGAAAACTTCTCCGTCGTAAAAAATGGCTGAGTTAAAAAACGTTCAAGCCGGCGTGCGCGACCAACTATCTTACGATCATCAGGGGAGAGTTGATCTAATCCCAGCATGGCGATGATGTCTTTGAGTTCCGAATATTGTGCGAGTGTGCGGCGAATCTCTTGGGCGAGATGATAATGTCTTTCTCCAACTATACTTGGAGTTGCCATTGTAGAATGAGACTGAAGAGGATCGATGGCGGGGTAGAGGCCCTCGCTTGCACGTTTGCGTGAGAGCACAATGGAAGATGAGAGGTGAGAAAACGTATGCACTGCTGCTGGATCTGTAAAATCATCGGCCGGAACATACACGGCCTGGATTGACGTAATTGCACCGCGATCGGTATTGGCGATTCGTTCTTCGAGACCAGCGAGTTCTGTTCTCATAGTGGATTGATAGCCTAACCGTGACGGCATTTGTCCCATCATGGCTGCGACTTCGGCACCCGCCTGGATAAAACGGAAAATGTTATCGATGAAGAGGAGAACGTTTTTTCTTTCATCATCTCTGAAATACTCTGCCATGGTGAGGGCTGCGTGACCGATTCGAAAACGACTCCCGGAAGGCTCATTCATTTGACCGAAGAGCATCACCATATGAGAAAGGACACCAGCATCTTTCATTTCGCGGTAAAGTTCCTCACCCTCACGGCACCTTTCACCTATTCCACAAAATATACTCATGCCATTGTAGTGTCCGACCATGTTGTGAATAATTTCTGTGAGGAGAACTGTTTTACCAACACCTGCCCCTCCGAAGAGCCCCGCTTTGCCTCCAAGTTCTAGTGGAGCGAGTACATCGATGACTTTAATTCCCGTTTCAAAAATTTCATATTTCGTGGACCGGGATGAAAGAGACGGAGAAGTTCCATGGATAGAGCGCCATTCGGTATTCTTAATTTCAGACTTTTGATCTATAACATTTCCAAAAACATCAAACATGCGTGAGATGATATCTTTACCAACAGGTACTTTCAGAGGCCCGCCAGTGTCGTCAACTAACATACCTCGCGCCAGACCTTGAGTCGGTGTAAGTGCAATTCCCTGTACGCGATTTTCATCCAGATGAGAAAGAACCTCGATGATAATTTTTTTATCGATACCCGTGTGAAGGACTGAATAGATAGAGGGAAGCTGATATTTGAATTCTACTTCTACGACACTACCGTGAACTGAAACGACAGTGCCTTGTTGGATATTGAGAGAAGGGATAAGTTGCTGCTGTTTCATCATGTTTAATGGCTTGTTTTAAATTGAAAAGTCAGTAACAAGCTTTGCATAGAATTTATTAACTCCGCATGTCGCTCCAAACATTATTCAAATTGCTGAAAGATTAGTTTCAGCGGATTTACAATGAGATATGGGACAAGGCCTTAACATATATCTTTAAAGTGAGATTTATTATTATAAAATTAAGCCGAATAAATTAAGGATATTTCTTTGAAAAATTATTTAAGAAGAATTAAGCATAAAATACAAAGATGATATGTTTACTTTATTCTAAAATTTTTAGCAGGATCACAGTGATCATGATCAACTAAGAACATTTCTATTTTAATAGAGGAAGCTACGAAGCAAGTTCTTCAGCAAGCTGTGTATCCTTAGAGAGAATTTCAAGTAGGCGTGAGGCTGCACCGTCTGGCGTTCTTTGCCCTTGTTCCCAGGCCCTAACGGTTGCCGGTTTAACATTTAGAAGAGAAGCAAAGATAGGCTGGCTCATGTGGAAAACCTCTTCACGCAACTTCTTAATGCTAGTTTTAGTCCATTTAGGAGCCGGGCGAGAAAGTTTACGGAAAGTCTCATGTCCTTTTATTTCGCCTTTTTCTATAGCAACAGCTTCTTGCAAACTTTTTAATAATTCATCGGCCATACGATTCTTTTTCATCGTCGTTCTCCTTTAATTGAGTTTACGAGTGCTTTAAATAGTTTCTTCTCACCTGAGGTCAAATCCTCAGCTTCATCTTTTGTATATAGATAAAGGAGGTATGTAATCTCTCGGTCAGGAAGGTCTAGATATATCACTCTT
>JBBQGK010000067.1:0-24863 GCA_038322885.1 Bacteriovoracales bacterium
GAGAAGTTCGAATGAAAAAAAATAATCATTATGAAGGCTAAAAGTTTTTTCATACGGACTCCTGTTTTGGGCTTGGCTTTCATTACCAGTAATCCGCTTTCTACAGAAGAAGTGCATTTTGACACCGGATAAAAGGTAATGATTGAAACTGACTGGATGAACAGGATTTCTTCGCCTTGAGATGCGACGAGGCCAGATTTCTCCGGCCTCGTATGAATTCTTCGTCTAAATATTCAGTCCTAAGATCTTAGATCAGTGGTTTAGTGTTCAGTACAACTATCGAATTTGAGTATATTTTTCGGAGTTAACTTCCTTACTCTTTTCAAGATCTCGTCATCACTAAGCTTAATATTTTCTGTTCTAACATTGTAGATGTCCATGGTTACATTTCCCTGATCTAGACTGAAAATGTAGACATCGTAGCCATAAAGTTTTCCTTCTGCCCATTCGCCAGTGACTTTCTTAATCTCAACATAACCCGGCTTACCGGAAGCTTGCGAGATTAGTTTGGCAGTGAACTTATTGCTGAAGCTTCTGTGCTCAGTATTGTAACCCCAAGGATTATATCCCGTACCATCTTCATGATAATCTGAGTATCTCATATCCTGATACTTTATGGCCGCTTCGGCAGTATAAGTAACCTTGATGGCATTCTTCTTTGTGTGCACCAGTATCTCACCACTGAGACTCTTAGAAACTATAGGTGCTTCAGGAGCGTAAAAAGCATCGCCTAGATTCGGGCAATGAATGTCGGCAAAAGCAGACACGCACAGGAATTGACCACCAAGTAAAACAAGAGCTGTTGATTCTATAATATACTTTTTAAGCATAATCTTTCCTTTAGATTTTTTTCCTCAAAGTAGTACAGGTATCTGTCCTATCGTGAAAACGTTTGTTTGTTTAATCTGATTTTTCACTGGAATCTTGTTGGACTCAATGATGACTGAATTTATTTCAATTTGAATTTTAAAATTGATCAATGATTTGATGATTTTTTGAGGAATGATTGAAACTGACTGGATTAACAAGTTTTCTTGGCCTAAAGATGCGAAGAGGCCAGATTTCTCCGGCCTCGTATGAACTCTTCGTCTAAATATTCAGTCTTAAGTCTACCTGTCAGCTGGATGATTAACTCCATCCATCACTGGAACATCCTTCAAATCGAATGGATTAATACCTTCTAAGCAAGCTACATTGAACCCGTACTCATTAGGATTTGAACGTCGTTGATGGTGGGTATAGATGCCACAAATTGAGCAAAAGAAATGTTTCGCTGTCATTGTATTGAATTGGTAAAGAGTTAGTTTATCAGCACCAGTTAAGATTGTGATCCCATCCAAGGCAACTGAAGCAACGATAACCCCTCTCATTCTGCAAAAGGAACAGTCACATCTTCTTGGTCTATCGAGCCCTTTCGGAAGATGAAGTTCAAACTGTACTGCTCTACAATGACAAGATGCTTTGTGGTTAGTTTCAATTTTCATATTTCTAAAAATTAACACAAGCATTTTGAATGATCAGCAATTTAATAATTCTATTAGGACCCAAAGTCTCATTCCCTTCGCGATTCGATTTTCCGGTAATTATGTTTCTCAACGTCCATGCAGTGTTAGGTCTAGAATAATTTCAGAGAGTTAAACTTAATTGTCATAGACCCTTTCACCTGCCTAACTTCTAACACCCATTCCAAAAATTACATGCTCTAGCTAGCTTCTTTCCATATGGCCTTAGACTATTCTTATGAAAATACTCATCGCCATACTCTCCTTTATATCCCTGTCCAATACCTTCGCTGGAAGCCTCTATACCAAGGGCAAACTGTGGGATGTTCGGGATATCCAAGTTTGTTTCGCTGCTAAGGAAAATGATCGCAGAGAGCTAAGTGGTGATGAATATCGAATCTCATCATGGTCTGCCGCAAATAAAAAGAAGATTCAAGAATTTATCACTTCAGAGTACACATTAGAACGAACACATATAAAATTCTCTGGCTGGAAAGAATGTGATGAAGCGCCTGATGCGAAAGTTGTCGTTTTCTACGGTCAAAAAAAGATCGCAAATTTTTTGACGGATTTTTTTACAGGATATATTTTAGGACTCTCAACCATTGGACCATCACTTTATAGAGAGCTTCCACAGTACCTAAATGCGGAGTCATTTGTGTGGCTGTACTCAGATGGAATTAATCGCGGAACTGCGACTCATGAATTTGGCCATAGCCTGGGTCTTCATCATGAACATTATCAATGGGAAGCAAGAAATGATCCTCGCTGCATAAAAGAGCATATTCCAGATGCAGGTTATGCGCCAAATACGACTGATATAATGATTCATGGCATGTATGATCCAGAATCGATTATGAGTTATTGCACAATTCATGAGAAGGGTGGATTCAATAAAGGACTTTCACCAAGAGATGTTGAGCTTCTTCAATTTCTCTACCCATAATCATTTACCCTCAAGATGTCGTTTCAATAGAAATGGTTTCGCTTCATCTGGTTTATCCGGCCAGTAGTGTCTTGGATAATCTCTCGTGTATTCTTTTTTCATCTCCTGATAGGTCTTCGCCCAGAAATTCACCAGATCGCGCGTGATCTGCATGGGTTTTCGATCAGGCCCTATGAGGTTCAGAGTGAGAGGCCATTTTCCATCTAGAATGGAGGGCGTTTTTTTCTGGCCGTAGAAATCCTGGATATGGGCCTCAACGTAAGGATCACGATCCGTGGGATAGGAGATGGAAAGTTCCCGCCGTCCTCCAAGGTCAATATGAGAGGGGAGAAGCTGGCCCAGGTTTTTGATCTCAAGCTTTTCTTCGATTGAAAATTTAAAATAATCTTCGACTCCAATTAAATCTAAAGAGGGATTTTGATCTAAGAATTTCTCTACATTCAATCCTTCAATAGCTTCATCGATCTTAAGCTTGTGAATCTTTGACCAGAAGACAAGCTTCCCGAAGTAAGGAGTCTCTCTCCAGTCGGCGAGCTTTTTTTTAAAAGGGGTCGCGAGACTCAAGAGAATTTTAGATTTTAAATCACGGCCGATTTTATCCCACTCCAATGGCCTCACGGTTTCATCCATTACAATACTACCAAGTTTTGTTTTAATTTTAAGTTTTCCGCCGTCGAGCTCTTCCTCCTCAAGAAAAGGAAAAGGATCGAGCTCATAGAGCCATTCTTCTTCGATAGGCACGACAACAATCGCCTCTTGTTTCTTCGTGATATCTAAGATGAGAAAGAAGTCTCCATGAAGGTCTTTGAGATTAGGATGAATCTTAATCGTTTTTCCAGAGCTGTGAATAAAGTCGTGCTGTTTTTGACGAAGGCGCGCGACCTGGTCAATAAAGCCCGCGAGAAGGGCCTTCTCAAAAGGGGATTTATCAATTCCATCTTTCTCTAAAAATGAATTGAGTCTTCGAGAAAGTGTGCCACTTCGATCATTTTCAATTTTTTCTTCTATAAAGCGTAGAAGTTTTTTCTTTTCAATTTGAGTCAAATTTTCTGCTGCCACAAGTGTTCGGGAGAGTCTCGCATCGAGCGGATAGGCGAGGACTTTTTCACCCGTGGTGGTGAGAGAGAAATTGTCACTGAGAGTTCCTTGGCGAACACAGAGTTCAAGGGATTTCTCCCAACGATTTTCCGGGGGTGAGGTATACCAGTGAAGTTTTGTTTTTAATTGGGCCGCAAGTAAAACTGTGTCCGTAAGATCGGCCTTTAATATTTCCGGAACTGTAAATGCTTCCCGTTCTTTATAATCCATTTCCGCATATAAGCGGAAGCAAACTCCGGCACTGGTTCTTCCCGCTCGTCCCGCGCGCTGAATCGCCGATGATTGAGTAATTGGGTGATCCTCAAGAGTGGAGAGTCCATTCCAGGGAGAGTAAACGAGCTCACGCTGAATCCCACTATCAATCACTGCCCGGATACCGGGGATAGTGACTGAACTCTCCGCAATGTTTGTAGCAAGAATGATTTTCCGTTTCAAAGAAGGTTTTAGGGCGCGATCTTGTTCGTCCTTCTCGAGCTCAGCATGCAAGAGGAGGACTTCTCCAAACTGAGAACCTAAGACCTCCGAAACTCTTGTCATCTCCCTCATGCCTGGAACAAAAACGAGAACATCAAAGTTGGGCTCGATAGTCTCAAGAGTCTTTTTGATTTTAACTTCAAGAGTTTGATTCAGGATGCTTGGCTGATTCGGAAGATAGTGTGTTTCTACAGGAAAATTTGGGGCAATAATTTCAAAGAGCTTTGGATTTTTAAAACGATCAATTGCATTTGTTTCAAGAGTTGCAGACATGAGGATGATCTTAAGTTCAGGTCTCCTCTCCTGCAGACTCATGAGTGCAGCGAGGGATACATCCGTCTCAAGGTGCCTTTCATGAAACTCATCCAGGATCACAGTTCCTATATCTCTCAAGTCCGGGTCTCCCATGAGCCGCTTAAGAAAAGTCCCTTCAGTGTAAAAGATGAGCTGAGTTTTATCTGAGTATTTTTTATCAAAACGAAAATGATACCCGATCTCTTGACCAAGAATTTTTTCTTCCTCTTCGGCAATCCTCATCGCTGCGAGCTTTGCGGCCAGGCGACGAGGCTCCAGGACCAGAGTCTTTTGAGTGCTGAGTTTTGTTATGGCCCAGGGAATTCGTGTTGTTTTTCCTGAGCCAGGAGAAGCCTTAATTAAGACTGTAGAGTGGAGTGACCAAGCCGACAATATGTCGGGTAGATAGACATCGATCGGGAGACGGATTTTTTCCATTTTCCTACTGAGGCGAGTTTGTGAAGTCTTTGAACGCGACGATATTGATGTCGCTTTCACTGACTTTAAATTCACGATTCTCTTCGCGAAACTTTGTGAGATGACTTTTCGCGATCGACGCAAGTGCGGGTAGAACTTTTTTCAAATCATGTCCCTCGCCCTGAGAAGTGATAGAAATTGACCAGATCTCATTCTCAGGTTTTGTCTTCAGATGAGAAGTATATTTTAAAGAGCGAGAATAGTTTTCGGTATTGAGTTGTTTCATCCCGAAACTGACCTTGATGATTTGATCGGCATCTTTTACATCTTGAACGATGTGCATCCCACTTGTTGAGAAGGTTGCCTCAAGCACCTGAAGATGAGATTTCCATTCAAGCCCATTAGGGTTCATGCTTTTCTTGGCCGGAGTGAGCCACACATTGCGTCCTGTTTGAGACACATCCCCCAAAGTCTTCACGAGCCCAATGTAATCAAGAGATGAATCTTTTGGAGCAATTTCTTTCAAATATATATTTTTATTGAAAACCAAAGTGTCTTTTTCCCAACGACAGTATTTTTTGTCACTCAGTTCAATGCAATCGCCCGGGGTCGTCTTACTGGTCACCACTTGGTCATAGGTCGTTTGATTCGGAGTAATAGTTAGGGCAGCAGGTGCCGGGGGTTTAGGGAAAACTTCGCCGTGGTGTGAGGCACAACCCAAAAATAGAACACCAAGCAAAAAAATATTTTTCAAATTAAAACCCCTTCGTTTTTAAGTTTATTAACTCTAACAAGACTATAAACCTTTATGAAGGAGAGTTTTCATCATTCGGATCCTGATTAAAATGGTAGGAATGAAGAAAGAGGTTTATCTTTTTTTATCTTCCCTTGATAATAGGTTAAATTCCTAGGAGCTATAGATGATTTGCCCATGCCGGTCTTCGGACCAGAATCAAAAACTCACTCTTGCCGAGTGCTGCGGTCCTTACTTAGATAATAAGAAGAAAGCACCAACGGCCGAAACGCTTATGCGCTCGCGTTACAGTGCCTATGCCATGAAAAATATCGACTACGTTGATACTACCCAGATCAATTCCCAAGATGAAAAATTCAATAAAGAAGAAGCTCTGAAGTGGGCCGATAGCTCTGAGTGGATGGGACTTGATATCCTGAAAACTCAAAAAGGTGGAGCAGAAGATAAGACAGGTACCGTCGAGTTCGTTGCTCACTATAAAGATAAAGAAAGTGGTACTGAACTTCATCACCATGAGACAGCACTTTTTCAAAAAGAAGCAGCTGATTGGAAATTCAAAGAAGGCCACATTCATGGCGGTCAGCCACAAAAACGCCTGGAACCAAAAATCGGGCGTAACGATCCTTGCTCTTGTGGGTCGAATAAAAAATTCAAAAAATGTTGTGGTGCCTAAGTGAAGGATCTCCTTCTCAAAGAGCTCATCTCTCGCGCCTCAGTTGAACTTGTTAAGCTTGAAGAGGCCGCGAAGTCGAACCGGGACTTCGCCACTGATCAGGAATTTAAGGCCGAAAGTAAATATGATACACGTGCTTTGGAAGCATCCTATCTCGCGAGTGCAGAATCCAAACGAGTCGAAGAGCTCAAACTAGAGATTCAAATTTTAGAAGAGGTAGATCCATCTGCCTCAAAAAAACTAGGAGAGATTTCTATCGGGGCCTTGGTTGAACTTCTTTATAACAAGCAAAGCCGAAAATATTTTCTCATCCCGACTGCTGGTGGAACAATCCTAAGTCAAAATGGTGAAGCGGTTGTTGTGGTCTCTGTTTTTTCACCCATCGGGGATGCTCTTTTAGGTCTCAAAAAAGGGGAGGAATTTGAAGTCGAAACTCCTAAGGAAAATAGGCACTATAAAGTAGTCTCTTTCGAATAACTGCCAACAATTTACTGTCACAATTTTAGACACTCTCCACATTTCACTTTTTTAAGATACTGGATTCCGGTACTCGGAAAATATCCTTCAAGGGATCCAGAGTCTGAGCCGATAATTACCTCAGGAACTTTGAGGGTATTATGAAATTCTTTTTTTATTTTTGTACTTTTTTTCTTCTCCCGACGGCCTTCGCAGATGTTGATCCAAATCGGGTCGAAGTGATGCTAGATCAGATGGTAAGAGAAAAAACAATATCAGCGGAAGAAGCTGTGAAAGCAAAAATTAAAATGAAGAGCATGAGTAAAGACCAGTGGTCGAACCTTAATCGACAGGCCGAGACACAAGCTTCGCGAATGCCAGCATCGGTGCCTGAAGGTTCTTCAGATATTGACGGAGCACAGTTGAATCAAATTCAAAATGATATGAAGAATATGATGCCTCAGTAAGGCGAACCAACGTAAGTCCAAAGTTTCTTTTTAATAAACCTCGGAACAAAATTTTGCATAAAGCCAGCCACGGATTTAATTCTGACAAAACTCTTCATTCCCCAAGGCCAATGTGAAAGCAATATTTCTCGGTCCAGCACCTGGAAAAAATAATCCATAATAATTGACAGCATAATCAAGTCATCCAAAAGCCCAAAGATCGGAATCCAATCCGGAATAAGGTCAAATGGAGAAATCACCAGAGCGATAAGCGCCAAAATAATCTTTTTATCTCGAGCAGGAATACGCTCATCATTTGCAACGTCTTTAAGAAAATCCTTGAGGTCATTAAAAAATTTCATGCAGTCCTCGTCTCTTTGGTGATCTCTCTTAACACGACTGAGGTGGCCGCAAAGGCGAAGGCCCCCGTCACAAAGCTCGCACTCCCAAACCCTTCTTCACAGTCCATATTTTTAGCGAGCCCTGGTGGCTTAAACGTTGTGCAGCCATCGGCCGTTGGATAGACCGCTCGTTCATGAGACCAAACGGCCCAGACCCCGAAGTGCCCGTCTTCTTCCCTAGGGAAGCTGAAGTCTTGGCGAAGTTTTTTGCGCAAACGGGCCAGTAAGCGGTCGTTCGACGAGATCGACATATCGGTAACCCGAACCTGTAAAGGATCAAGCTTGCCACCTGCTCCGCCCATCACGATGGTGGGAATTTTTTTGTTGCGGCAGTGTTCAATCAGAAAGCATTTATTGGTGAAATCATCACAGCAGTCGATCACAAAATCGTAGTGCTTATCAAAAATAGCTTCAAGACTCTTAGGCGAGAAAAAACACTGTTTGGTATCGACTTCACAAAAAGGATTTATCAAAAGGACGCGCTCTTTCATCACATCCACTTTAAATTTTCCGACCGTTCCGTTTAAAGCATGAACCTGACGATTGATATTTGTCACGCACACATCATCCAGGTCAACGAGGGTCATCTTACCTACTGCCGAGCGAGCCAGGGCCTCGGCAACCCAAGACCCCACGCCACCAATACCAATGATGAGAACGTTTGCATTTTTTATCTTCTCAAGAGACTCACGTCCCATCAAGCGGCCAATGCCACCAAAGCGTGCTTCGAAGTCTTGCGGGATCTCTGGATTCATAATGAGCTCGGTTTGTTAATTTTTAATTGTCCACAGGCCGCAAGGATCTGATCACCTTTCGTGGTGCGGACCATGACCCGAAGTTTTCTGGAGACTAAAAGATTTTTGAAAGTTTCAATCTCGTCATGAGTTGGTCTCTCCCAAGTTGTTCCGGGGAAAGGATTAAAGGGAATGAGATTCATAATCGCGGGCCTATTACCCAAGAGTTTTTGAAGCTCGTCGGCGTGGCGCTCTGACATGTTGAAGTTTTTGATGAGGATGTACTCAAAAGTGATGAACTGTCTTTTGCGAAGTGGGATTTCATCGAGGGCGCTCAAGACTTCATGAAGTCCGTACTTCGCTTCAACCGGAATGAGTTTTATGCGTTCTTCCGGAAAAGGAGAATGAAGAGAAAAGGCAAAGTTGATCTGAGGAAACGCGAGAATTTTTTTGAGGCCGGGGAGATGTCCCACAGTGGATAGTGTCATTTGACGATGCCCAACTCCGACCACAAGCCGATCACTCAGTACATTGATGGCCTGATGAACTTCATCAGCGTTATGAAGTGGCTCACCCTGGCCCATGAAGACAATTTTAGGCAGGGCCGATACACGATCATGATTTTTCAACCATTGATGAGCGACGAGATACTGTCCCACAATTTCAGATGATTTTAGATGTCTCTTCAATCCTTGAGTGCCGGTATAACAAAAAGTACAGTTCATAGCACAACCAACTTGAGTCGAGAGACAGAGAGTCATGCTTTTGTGAAAAGGGATCGCCACCGTTTCGACTTCTAGTTGATCAGTAAAACGAACTAGGAATTTCACGGTTCCGTCACTGGCCTCCTGGACCTTTGAGATCTCCGGAAGATCGAAAGAAAAATTTTCTTTGAGTCCTTGCAACAGAGGAGGGGATAGGTGCTTGTCCCAGATCTCTTTTTTTCCACGAAGACCTTCGAGCCAATAGTTCAGAGCTCCGCCCGGAACGTGCTCTTTCCAGTTCTCTGCAGTGAATGAATAGACCGAGGGCTTCATAGTGATTTCTGGCCTTTACAGCGCGTTTTTAGAATGACATAGTATAGTCTATGAATAGAAAGATTGTCTCTTTTCTCATGCTCATTTTAGTTGGGGCCTGCACTCATCGCCATTCTGTCTCAGATGCGCCCGATGCGCTCGTAAAACCTAAAAAAATCAGTTACGTAAAACCCACTTCCTCTAAGACTAAAGCCAAAGACTCAATTGAAAGCGGGAAAACGAAAACATCCAAGACTCGTACTCGGGTGTTTTGGCGCCTTATCGGTGAGCAGGACATGGTGATTAAACTTCGTGAACTTGATGGTAAGAAATTAGTCAGAAGTTTTACTCTTGAGTCCGGATTTTCAGTCCATGACATCATCCCAGGTTCTTGGGAAGTGATAGGGCTCTCTTTTAATGATGAAAGTTTTGATGCTTCTGAGGTCGCAGAAAAGATTATTTTGAGAACGCCTAAAAACCGAACCTCTTATGCCGGCGCCTTACTTTTAGATTGTCCTAAAGTTGGCGAGGCATTTTTAGAAGAACTTAAAACAATGAAGTTCTTCAATCGCTACACCTTTAATTCACTTGCTCATACTTGTGAGATGGTTGTTGGGAATGATTTTTCCACCGTCATCGAAGAGTGGAAAAATCGAGATGAGTCTAAGGGATCAAAACTAGAACTCGGTCTTTAAGAGATCTCGAATAAATTGACTAGCAACAATAGTGGGCACTCGCTTGTTAACTCCAACACTTCATTCGTATTCCTGATTATCCCTTAAGGTTTTGTTGAAAACCCTCCGTATTGGAGTATCATCATAACTAGGTTATAAAAAATTCTCATCTCTGTTTTGTTGTTGGACGTTTATACAAGTTGCACGTTTGTTGAATCCAAAACCGAGAGAAACCGCAAGGCTCAAAAGTCTGTTTCAAGGTTATATGAAACACTTTCAGTCCAATGGTTTTCAGTCTTCCCAAATTGCTTTGGAAAACTCGAAATCTAACATTCAGGCTTCACTGGAAGAGACTTCTGACGTCATGTGCTCCAAAGGGAGTCTAGTCATGAAGACCAGAGTTACACTCGGAAAACTTGCATTTTCCCTCATGTTTTTATCATCTCTTACCTCTTGTAACAAAGACGGTTTCTATCAAAAGGACAATCTTAATCCAACTGCAGGTCAAACCGCAGGAGCGGACAATGGCGGCCAGGAAGGCGGCGTTGATGCTGGTACAGTTGGTAGCACTCAAGGTGGAGTGAGCAGTGGAACCACAGGTGGCACAAGCGGAAGTGCCACCACGGGATCCACTTCAGGTGGAACAACTGGATCTACAGACGGATCAACGGTTGGCGGATCAACGACGGGATCATCTACAACTGGTGGAACATCAACAGGCTCTTCAACAACTGGATCTACAGATGGATCAACAGTTGGTGGGACAACAACGGGCTCATCAACAACTGGATCAACAGATGGATCGACAGTTGGTGGAGCAACAACTGGTGGATCAACCACCGGCAGCACAACTGGTGGAACCACAGGAATCACTTATCAAGCTGTAGAAGAAGATTTCTTGCAATCAAACTCTTCGGCTAAGTTGGATATACTTTGGGTTATTGATGACTCAGGGTCTATGGCGACAGCTCAGGATTCTCTCTCTTCTAATTTGGATTCTTTTATTCACAATTTCATCACCAAGAATGTAGATTTTAAAATGGCGATTACCACTACGGATACAAGCACTGCCGCTAAGAAAGGTCACATGGTCACAGGAAGTGACACTAAACTTACTTCAGCTAAGGCGCACGCCGATCCTAACCAGTTCATGATTGACTTTGCTAATCTCTGTAAAGTTGGGATTACTGGGTCTGGGTACGAGAAGGGACTTGAAGGCATGGAAGGCTTCATGACTAGATTTGCTTCGACATGGATGAGACCTGACGCTAACCTTGCAGTCGTTATTATCTCCGACGAAGAAGATCAGTCACCAAACTCACCGGCTTCATACTGGAGTAATCTTGCCGCTAATAAGACTTCTGCCGGCCAAGTTAAAGTGTATACGATAGTTGATAAAACAAACTCTCACGCAGTTGCCCCTGGAATTACGCTAGGGCACGAGCGTTATGCAGCAGTGGCCGATGCTTCGGGCGGTATCGTAGGGGACATCTACGCAAATTTTGCGACAACGTTGCAAGACATGGGTGACTCAATCATCAACTTGCTCGACAGTTTTGCTCTGGCGAATTCACCGGTAGCAGGATCTCTTCATGTGTACGTGAACAATGTTGAGACGACTGACTACTCATATGACTCTGTTTCAAGGTCGATCAAATTTGACCTAGGGCACATTCCTCCAGTTGGTGCTACAATCAAAGTTACTTATTTAAAATAAGTTTCATTGAAAGCTCACGACCAAGAGGGACGCTATGCTGAAGTTATCGATTCTCGCCATGGGATTGGCATTATTACTCACTCAAAAAGTTCACGCCGGAGAGAAGTCGTTATACGACTTCCTCTGGCTTGATCCTGACAAAAAAGTTTATGTGCTTCAGAACAAGAGTTACAAAAAAGAGCACACCTTCTACGCCGATCTTGGTTATCTTTCAAACTTCACCTCGAAGTTCCAAGACACTAACGGCTATGGTGTCAGAGTCGGATTCTATGTTCATGAAGAATGGGGAATAGAGCTCTTCTACAATGGATATTCAAACAAGGACAACGACGACTTCCGAAGCATTCAGAGTGTAAACGGTGTGGTCCCTTTCATCAGAAATTTTAAATCGAATACCGGCGCACTTGTCATCTGGTCACCTTTCTACGGAAAGATTAATACCTTTAACCAAATCTTTTACTTCGACTGGTCATTCGGTGCAGGTGTTTCGAGCATTGCGGCCCAGAGTAACATTAAGACAGCGAGTAAGAGTAACGTTGTTAACTCCTACAACAATGAAAATTACGCTGGTGCCGTGTTAAAAACAAATTTCAAGTTCCACATTACGGAAAATATCCATCTGGCCGTTGAATACATGAACACTTATTACCGGGCAGCTAGTGCAAAGAAT
This sequence comes from Bacteriovoracales bacterium, assembly GCA_038322885.1. Lineage (GTDB taxonomy): Bacteria > Bdellovibrionota > Bacteriovoracia > Bacteriovoracales > Bacteriovoracaceae > Peredibacter. The sequence goes on from JBBQGK010000067.1 coordinate 12,273, forward strand.
CCTAATACCAAAAACCTACGCTCAAATACTGATGTGATCACGAGCATCGGTTTTTCTTACTAGGAGTTAACGATGAAAAAGATTTTCTTCGTTTTACTCTTATTGAGTTCAACGCTCTCATTTGCTGAAGAGTCAACAACACCCGGGGTAAACAAGCCGGTTTGGAAAACTCTGGATGAAAAGAAATTTCATTATTCGGCATTGAACGAATTTTTCAAAGAGACCTATAACGCCGAGATCAGTAAAGAGGATCTTGGTCACTTGGAGGATCTTCTTTATTATACGGGGATCGAGATCTTAGAAGATTACGAACCATCTCTTTTGAGTCGCTATCCGACCTCAAGCACGCGCTTCATTCTGGGACGTCAGCAGCTGCGGGAAAAAAATACTAAGCGTGCTTTGGAATACTTTTCAAAGATTCACCCCGACCACCGCTTCTATCCTGAATCAAAACTTCTTGAGGCCCAGGTTTATGCTCTTGAAGGGAACATGGACGCTCAGTTCAATTCTTTTGAAACATGCTGGAAAACGGCGGAGAAGTCAGAACTCGCAGCACCGACGGAAAAGATTAAAAGATATTTCCGGATGGTGTATGAAATTTGCCTCGTCAACAAGGCCCGGCATCATTATAAAAAAGCTGAATTCCAGGCCGCTCTTGATTCTTATAACAAAATTCCAAAGTCTTCCTACAAATGGCCCTATCTTCTCTTAGAGAAAGCGTGGGTCTATTATCAGTTAGGAGATTTTAACCGAACCTTGGGCCTTCTCGTAACCTACAAGTCGCCACTCCTTGATACCTACTTCTTCCCGGAGGCAGAGTACCTGGCGTCTCTTGCGTACTTCAGGCTTTGTCTTTACGACGATACCCTCGTGATAATCGATCAGTATTATAAATTCTATCGTCCCCGCTTTGGCGCGCTTGAAGGAGTGCTTCGTAAGAACGTCTCTTCTCAAAGTTATTTTTATAACTTGATGTTTAAGCCCGGCGAAGACATGAAAAATCACGAAGACTTTGTTAAACATATTGTCACAAGGCTAAAGAAAGAAACTCGGTTCTCACTCGATTTCAACGCCATCTTTAAGATCAACCAAGAGATGAAGGCGATTCATGGCGGAGAGAAGGGTCCACTCCGCAACAAGCTTCTAGATCACTTGACAGAAGTTAAGAGCAACATGATTTCTAAGATTAATTACAACGCAAAGACTGCGATCTTTGATTTCCTGGAAACGGTACCTTTCTTTTCTTCTGAGCTCTTCAAGATGAACCTTGAAGTCATCTCACGGAAAAAAGATCTCGTTTATGGTAATAAAAAACTCATCGCTGACCGAAGTCGGGGAGATTACTCGAACGTGAAGCGATCTCGCTTTGAGATGTTCTGGACCTTCAATGGAGCCTTTTGGGCCGATGAGTTAGGAGATTATTCGCTAGGACTTAAATCTAATTGTCAGACTGTCCGAAAAGAAAATGAAGAGACTCCAACTTTTGAAGAAACTTCTCCAACTCCAGAGATCGCTCCGACCGCTGGACTTGAAGCCACGAAAGCTCCTGAGGCCCCCAAAGCTCCTGAAGGTAAAGTTGAAGAGAAGAAAAAAGAGGTACGACGATGAAATTTTTAACTCTGACTTTGGGTCTACTCTTTGTTTCGCAGGCCTTTGCCGAAAAAGAGCAGGTCATCTACCAGTATAAAAAATATGAGAAATTTGACTTAGGAAACCTTGAAGTTAAAGGTCAACTGATCGCTCCTGGGGATATTTCCGTTCGTGAACGAGAGAGAAAACGTTTCGAAATGGATCTCTACACGAGACAAGACTTCGAGCCTTTCATCAAAAAAGACATTGAATCCCTTCGCTAAGAATAAAAGAGTGCCAAAAATATTTGGCACTCTTTGTCCATCCATCTTGAATATTTCGATATCTTTAAATTCTTCCTCAATCAATTGAATTAATTTTGTCTTAAGAGTAGAATGATCAAGTTTTGAATTTGTGTTCATATCCGATTTTTTGTTGAACGTTATTACCTGTTGCACGTATGTTGAGTTGAAATCGGAACGACATCCATGGATCTAATGATCCTTGGTTATCAAATGCAGTCAGTTATTCAATTTTTCTTCATCAAAAATTTAACTCCTCGTGATCACGGGGAATTCATTATTAGTGCTCCAGTTGCAACTCAAATCATCCGAAAAACAGGCTTTAAGGGGGAATTACTATGGATACAGTGACTCAAACAGCAGTCGATGTCGCAGCTACGGCCGTGACTAACGAAAATTTCATTCAGTGGGCAGCGAAGTTCATGTCGGAGGGCGGGATCTTCATGTGGATCATCGCCGTGGTTTGGGCCGTGGGAATTGCCATAGCCGTAGAACGCGTAAAAAACTATTTTAAATACGATATTGATGGAGCGAGCTTGTTTGGCACCATCAAAAAATACGTGATCGGTAATCAAGTCCAGGAAGCCATCCAGACTTGTACTGAATCAAATGCCCTTCTTCCTTTCGTGATGAAAAACGGATTGAAAAGAGCTAACCAGTCAAAGGATCAGATTCAAGATGCCCTTGAAGCTTCCATTCTTGAGACTGTTCCAAAAATTGAAAAACATTTATCTTACCTCGCCCTTTGTGCCAACCTATCAACCCTCTTGGGACTTCTTGGGACAATTCAAGGTTTGATTCAATCGTTCGCGGCCGTTGCTCAAGCAGAAGCTTCGCAAAAAGCTCAGCTCCTCGCTGAAGGTATTGCGGTGGCGATGAACACAACCGCTCTTGGTTTGATTTCGGCTATTTCTCTCATGGTTGTTCACTCGTACCTCATGGCACGCGGTGAGAAGATGATTCAGCAGATTGAAGAGAATTCTGTGAAACTTTTGGATCTTCTTTCAACGAAGAAGGCCGGAGCTCATGGAACTCAATCGAATGACAAGGCCGCTTAATAAGTTAGTTGGTAAGCCAGGGGATACGCATGAAAGTTGGACGCAAAATTAAAAAGCCCGAAAAACTGAACCTCGTTCCGATTCTGGATTCAGTTTTTATTTTCATTTTCTTCCTTCTGATGTCGGCCCAGTTCGTGGACGTTTACGAGATTGGATCTTCGCTTCCGATGGCCAAAGAGACGACCGAAAAACAAGATAAGGACCCCCTTAACCTGACTCTTGAAATCTCTAAGGAAAACATCATCGTGAAAACTGGTCTTAAAAATCCACGTTCTCGCTCATTTGCTTCGGTTCAAAAAGAAGAGCTCAAGGCCTACCTGACTGAACTTAAGACCACAAATCCTACTGAGAACACGATGATCTTGAAAGCGGATCCTAAAATCCCTTTCCAGCAACTCGTGAGTGTCATTGATACGACTCAGATGGGGAAAGACAGTAAGAAGAAGCTTTTCGAACAAATCGTCTTCGATAACAACGGAATGAAATAATGAAAAAGAAATTTCAACGAAAACGAGATAGAGAAGGCGTAGATGTCGACATCACGTCTCTCCTCGATATTTTGACGATTCTTCTCGTGTTCCTTCTTAAGAGTTACAATGCTTCAGACTTGAAGCTTGATCTCCAGAAGGGTCTAGAAATGGCAGACTCTACGGCAAAAGAGATGACTCGTTTCGCTCCGGTTGTTCAGGTGAATAAAGAACAGAAAGTTTTCGTCAACAATAAAGAGATTGGCCGCATACCTGCTTCGGGCGAAATGAAGTCCTTGACTGAATTTTTGAAAAACGAAAAGAAGAAGACTGAAGCTAACAATGCGATGAAAAAGCAGCAGTACAATGCTGAGCTTGTGAACTTAGTTTTTGACAAAGACATGGACTACGCCATCGTTCAGCGAGTAATGAATGATTCGGCCCTTGCCGGATATTCTCAATTTAAATTTGTTGTGAAAGGGGACTACTAAAATGAAGTGGCTTCTCTTCACTCTCCTTATTTCGGCCTCGGCCTTTGCTGCTGATCCCAAGCCTAAGCGCTGGGACGAGCTAATGAAGATTGTGAACGATGAGATGCAAATCCTTGATCACGCCAAAAGAAAAAGTCCTGAGCTTCACTACCGAATCCTTGAACTTCATTCTGAGAAGCTCAAGCTCATTCACGAAAAAAACAATAAAGAATTCCTTTCTCTTAAAAACGGTAAAGTTAAAGAGTCATACTTCGTTGAGACACGTGCTTACTATAATAAAACAAAAGACTACGGACTCGCACTTCTGAAGGCAGAAGGGAAAAATCCTTTCAAGGCCTCTGTCATGTTCGTCCTTGCCCTTAACTCACGTGACTATGGTCGAGACAATATCATTGAAAAATATCTTCTTGATACCATTGGTCTTGTGAACGATCCCCATCATTCACTTCGCCACCACGCTGAAACAGCGTTGGCAGACTTTTACTACAATGAAAAACGCTATAACGAAGCCATCACTTACTATGAACGAGCGATCAAGAAAGTTGAAGATGACTGGCTTAGTAAGCACCACTTCAATCTTTCGTGGTGTTACTTAAAAGTGCATAACTTTGATAAGGCGATTGCCAATATTAAACAGGCCTATTTTCTTTCAAAGAATCCATCATACGTGAATATTAAAGATCAGGTTCTTGAGAACGTTGGCTCTTTTTATGTTTATGCCGGACGCCCTCTTGATGGTCTCGAATTTTATCTCCAAAACGAAAAAGACCCTATCCCTTGGCTAATTCCTATGGCGGCCAAGACTGCTGACAAAGGTCATGAGAAAGAAACAGAACAAGTTCTAGCGAGTGTTCAAAAGCTCATTGATAAAAATGACTGGTTCAAATATCAAGAAGAGCTTTATCAATCGTATCTTGATTTCTACCGTCACTATAACCGCTTTGGAGATCACGAGAAAACTTCTCGAGAGCTCGTGGGGTATTATAAGAAAGCGGAGAGTGAGCAAGGTAAGAAGATGAAGCTTCCGGTCGTGATGAAAGAAGACGCGATTGAGAAGATGAGAAGTCTCGCCGGGTTCTTGCAAGTAAAACTTGCCAAAGATATGAAGGCCGATGAATCGAATTATTCAGAGAAAGAACTCGATCTCGTTTTAAATTTCTTCGCTCACCTCATTCAGTTAGATACAAAAAAGAAATTTGAGTATTGCTACTTCCGCGCTGAAACTTATTATTCAGTTCGTCGGTTCAAAGAAGCGGCCCCTGCCTATGTAGAATCTGTGAACGAATCTAAGCTCGCTAAAAACATGGAGCTTGCTCGTAAGTCTCTGAACTCCCTCTTGGCATTGACTGGCCAGGAAGTGCTTGAGAAAGACGAAAATAAGAAATTCCTGATATTTGCCTACTCTGAACACATCGGTTTATGGCCTCGCGATGAAAAGTCTGAACAGATCTATCCTAAACTCTATGAGATCTATCTTGAGGCGCAGGATGACCAGAAAGCGGCGATCGTGATTCGTTCATACAACAAGAATTATCCAGAACACTTAAAAGAGCAGCAGACCTTTATGACGAGAGTTCTGGATCAATTCATTGAGAAAAAAGAGACGGCTAAACTCGCTCACTGGATTCATGAGTTCAAGAGTGGATTCCTTTCGTTTTCAAAAGACACGATTGAGAAAACAGAAATCGTTCTTGGTAACATCCTTTTCATTCAGTATCAGGAAATTGCTAAGAAGGGCGACAAGATGGCGGCCGCAAAAGGCTTCCAGGAAATTTACGTTAACAAGCTTTATACAGATAAAGTTAAGTACCAGTCGGCGTTCTTTGCTTCTATGATCTGGCTTGAAATAGGTGACACCCACGTGAGTTACAACTGGCTTGACCTCGCCCATGCTCGCATGACCGAGGAAGAACTCTTAGAGAAGCGCCCGGAAGAAGCAAAAATTGCTGAGCGAATGTTCAAGCTTCAGGACTTTAAAACGTCTTACAAACTCTCAACGGATCTTTTAAAGAAATTTTGCTCGATGAAAGATGATGTCCTGAATCGTCTCTTCGAAGTGGCGTCCATGACTGCATTAGTGGAGGACCAACCGAAAGAAGCAGAGGATGTTTCCGTCCAGTTTAGCAAGTGCACGAGCAAGCCAGAACTCAAAGGCCAGACCCAGACTCTTGTTTATAAATGGTACGAGAAACAAGGCGACTTCTTTGGTCTTCGCTCGTTTGTAAAACGAAACTCTCATGAACCATACCTCACTCAGTATCGCTCTAGCCTTCAGAAATGGTATTGGGAAAAACATGATCTGAACTTAAAAATCAACATCATTAAAGAATTCCAGGAATTAAAAAATCCGGAAACGCTCGTTTGGCTTAAAGAGATTAAACAACTTGAAAGTCTTAAGAAAGAGTTCGCTGAGATGAATGAGTTTGTTATCTGGAATAAACCTGCTTTCGACGGAGAGGCGTTCAACAAGTCACTCGAGGCACATCTTCTCCGTGCTCAGACCTTTAAGCAGAAATATTCTGGATTGATGCAGTCTGAACAAGTCGATCTCGCGATCCTTTCAACTAGATTATTCTCTGCCATGTACCTTGGTCTTGGTGAGAAAATTCAGGGCCTCGCACCAGCTGGAATGGATGCAGCGACCATGAAAGACTTTAAAGAAGCGATGAAAGGACTCTCGGCGCAGTTTCTGACTGCCTCAAAACAGTTTGAAACTCAGCTCGCTAAGGCCCTAAAGGAAAAAGAAACCTTATCAAGTGGTGCTCGCTCAATTGCTTCCGTTGATAAAATAGAAAATCCGGTGTTCTCGTTCTTCACGGGACTCACCATGGACAAGAGTAAGGATTAAGATGAAGACGACTTTTTTACTATTCACACTTGCCCTCTTGTACTCTTGTTCGAGTTCGCGCATTGATCGTAAGATCACTGACAGCTCTTGGGACACTCTGGCCGACGAGACCTATCTTCGTTGGGGAGAGAATCGCCTTTCAAAAGCAAATTCAGAACACAAGGTTGTGGGTTGTTATAAAGGCGAAGCGAAGGAGACTCTCAAGCAGTATAAAAAAGACTACATTACTAAGAATGGAGATCAGTACTACTGGCTCCACATCGGTAACTGTTATTTTGTTCAGGATGCTTGGAGCAAAGCAGAGTTCTTCTACAACATGACTCTGGAAGAAGCGAAAGGACCGGTTGAAAAATCGATCGCTCTTAATAACCTTGGTCTCATTCACTTTAAATACGAGCAGTGGGAAAAGGGACGTGAGTATCTTCGCGAGTCGATGAAGCTTGCTCCAAAGTTCAAGGTACCACGCTATAATCTTTCTCAGTTATACTTGCAGTTTGGATTCTATGACCGCGCCATTGAAGTTCTGACAGATTCAGTCTTTAAGGGCGGCCATGACATCGACGTCTTTTTCTCCTTGGCCAATGCCTACCTTTTCAAGGGTGACATGGTAACAGCGGAAAAATATTTTAAAGAAATTCCCCGAGATTACTTTCAGCGCGAAGATATTGCAGCGACCTACTCACTTTACCTCATTAAAAAAGGTGATTTGAAAGGTGCGAAAGTCATGATGGATCAGCGCAGTCGCAGTGGTGTACCGGAGATTACGGCCATCTCGAGCAAAATCGAGAAAATGATCTCTGAGAAGTTGAAACAGGAGTAGGAAATGAAGAGTAGTGTGAAAACGCTCGGACAATTTGGTCTCAAATGCTTAGACCAACGTCTGGAGAAAACCCTCCTTTTAGAGAAGAAGAAAGTTCTTCTTGGATCAGGTGAGGGTTGTGACATTCATGTTTCAGATAAATCTGTTTCAAGCTACCACGCTTTCATTTGTTTGAAAGGCGAGGGTTTCATGATCAAGGACCTCTACTCAGAGGCCGGTGTATTCGTCAATGGAAAACGAGTCGAAGAATCTTTCGTGAACCCAGGGGATGTGATCACTCTTGGTACTCTCAGCTTTAGTGTTGAATCTTATGACGAAGACATGGTTAAAGTTTCTAACCTTGATGAGTCCATCGCCAACGTTGTTTCAATTAATTCATTTGTCGAACTCCCACCACGTGAAGGTCTGACCTTCATTGATGGAGAGTACTGCGATATTAAATTCGATGAGTCACATTTCTTGCCGCTCACAGAGATGCCTAACATGGCCCACATGGGTGAGTATGTTGAGCTTGATCCGTCTGTTGAGATCATGGACATTGCTCACAAAATAGAGAATAAGCGACTCGAAGTTGTCAGTTACGTGAACGGTTTCATGATGGATGTGAGCTACATCGATCTTAAAGGGGGAGATTTCTACCTCTCGCCAGTTAAAAAATCTTCAAACGATATTCTCTTCCATACACTTGCGAAAACAAAAATCTTCACCATTGAGAGAGGAGATCTTCGATTCTTTGCCAGTGATGTTGTGAAGCCTTCGGTTGCTTGGGATAAGATTGATCTTAAACAATCTTTTTTCCTCACCCACGGGGCCGAGCAGATTTCGTTTCGTTTCGTGAACTCATCAACGACATGGAGAGGACTTCCACTCTTCTACCGTGACCGAGAGTTCTTCAAGCAAGGGGCAAAAATATTTGCCGGAGTTATCGTTCCTCTCTTGCTTCTCCTTTTCATCACAATCCCTGAACCTGAAGCTGTAAAAGAAGAAGTAGCAGTAATCTATACTCTTCCAAAACCAGTCGAGAAGGCCCAGGAAGCTCAAGAGAAATCTGACGTGAAAGCTGAAGTCGTTACTTCGAAGACGGAGAACTCAGGCCACAAAGAAACTCAGCAGCCTTCTACAAAAGTTGAATTCGCTGCGGCCTCGGCCCAGAAAAAAGTCGCTGCAAAAGCTGCGAGCCAACCTCCTGCTCAGGCAGCACCAGTGACTCCAGTGAAGGCCTACGAATTTAAATCTTCCGTTGCGATGGGATCCCTCACTGCTGACGCCCCTAAGATCAATGCTAATGGTAACGGATCGAAGAGTGCTCTCTCAGATACAACATTTAACTCTGGATCTTCGGACTCCGGAGAGCTCGTTGCCGGTGCTGATATCGGAGTTTCAAAATTCAACGGGTCTGACAAAAAAGGCTCAGGCTCAGCCTCTTACGGATCACGCGGCCTCGCTTCAAAAGCTGGCTTTGATTCTTCGTACCTTGAACCAAAAACGGTGGTCCTTGGATCCATGGACCCGGAGCTCCTGCGTAGAATCTTGCGCGAATACATTCCGCAGTTTCGTCACTGCTATCAGCAAGAACTTATTGGAAACTCTGATAAAGTTAAAGGTGTGATTGATTTGAACTTCACCATCTCTGCTGAAGGGAAAGTTTCTAAATACGACATCCGCGCTAAAGACGCTCAGTTCTCGAAAAAAGGAACTGGATGCATGGGCCACGTTCTTGGTCTGATCGACTTTCCTAAGCCTAAGGGTGGGGGTGTCGTCGATGTTCGTCAACCGCTCAACTTCTTTGCTGAAACAGAGAAAATCTAAAACTTAAAACTGATTTTATCCGAGTCCTCTCAACGCCTTCGCAAGATTGCGAAACAGAGGGGACTCTTTTCTTCCACTCTTTTGAATGAGAAAAACGCTCTGCTTTCTTTCTTTAAGTGGAATGGGTCCTTCCATCTCGACGAGTTTGAATTGGCTTAGAACATGCTGGTTATGAATTTCCACAACAAATGAAGGCATGTAACCCACACAAAGGCCCTGGCGCATGAGCTCCATCGCTGACTCCATCATCGTCACTCGGTAACGGATATCTCGGTCAAAGCGATGATCAGGCCATCCATCAAGCCCCATGACTTTTGAAGGAGTGCCGTCGGCGGGATTTAGCGGAATCACAAAAGGCAATTCTGACCAGACCTGATTCTCAAAACTCTTCAAACCAAAAATTCCCATTTTGATTTTCCCCACCTCGATGAAATCCACACCCTTTCGTGGAATCGGATTGTAAGTGATTCCTACATCAACGCGGTCATTGGCTATCGCCTCTTCTAATTTTCCCGGAGTGAGTTCATGAAGCTCAAGGGAGTCGAGTTTAACAAACTCAGTGATGCGTCTTAAAAAATAGGTCGTGAATACTTCAAATGAACCAATCCGTGTCGGCGTGATCTCCGGCCGTGACTTGACCGAACTCGCGACATTCATCCATTGCGCTAAAAGGGGGGCCGTGATGGCACGAAACTCTTCACCCTCAGAGGTGAGCTTGAGACCCCGTCCGTCACTCTCCAAAAGACGAATCCCAACTTCTTTTTCCAGAAGCTTGATCGCCTTAGAGAGAGCAGGTTGAGAGATATGAAGAATTTCTGCGGCCTTCACCAGAGATCCGGTTTCCGAAAAGACCTGAAAATATCGAACACGATCTATATCCATAGGTTAATCATATATAACTTTAATGAACTATTATTCAAGTATATTTTTCCGTAAAACTCTCCCTGTATTAACAACGGGGAAAAAATGAAAAAATTATTAGCGGTCATCTGTCTTTTAACTTTTGGTTACGCTCAAGCAAGTATGAATTGCGTGGGGAATTGCTGGAGTAACGGGTGCTGTGAACAGCACCACACACCCCTTCCTCCTAGTCATCCCAATCCTCCAGTCTGTCCTCAGGCGACGGGTAAGGAAGTCTGCGAAGTAATTTCGGTGAAAGAGGCCTTGAGTCTTCAGGCGGCTGGAACTGGAGTGAGAGTTTATCTCTCCGCCGACCAGCGAAGTGGACTGCGGTGTAATTAGAAATATTAATTCAATCATTAATATTGATAATTTTATTAATGATTGAATTATAGCTAAATTGGCCATTAGGAGGCCTTATGAAAACATTTATTTTTGTCGCACTTATATTCTTTCTCTCTTACATCTCTCACAGCTTTGCGCATGATCATGCTTCGGTCCACGGGATGCTGGTCTTGGGCAAAGAGAAGATCTACCTCTCGCATCTTCCGATGTTTCATTCTCCTCATGATTTTCAGGCGATTATGGAAGTGAAGTTGGATAAAGTTGGTGAGAGTACGTATCTCGCTCTGAGAAAGAAGGGCGACGATCTTGTCACTCTAGTCCCAGAACCCTTCGTCTTGCCGGATATGCTCGCAAATCCGAAACCTTTTTTGGCCGATATTTATTTGGGTCATTTTGAAAGAGGGGGAGTGGTTAAGGCGACAAAGGTTATGGTCACCATTCAAAATGTGATACTGCAAAGGAAACTTTCACCCCTTGAGGTCAAAGGAGATGTGTATGAAGGTTTTATTTTTGGGGAGAAGGATGACCTTTATCTCGCTCACCTGATCAAAGGAAGACCTGATTTCGATCAATTCTTTTCTGTTCAAGGATCCCTTAAACAAAACAGTGTCATAAATTTTCCAGGTAGTGATCCCAGAAGCTTCCTTAAACTTGGAGAGGCCATCTCATCGGCCGGCAAACTCACCTTGAAGGCGAATCTTTATACCGAAACAGATGATCTCTCCCACTAAGCAGCGAGAGCCACTGCGTCTGTGACTTTAATCTTGATAGGTGTGACATGGCGAAGTTGTTGATGGTTTCTAATGATGAGCTTTTGCAGATACTTTTCAATTTTTTTCACCATCGCTGCGTCCGTTGAAAAGCGAAATGCTCCCCGGTTTCCTTCAAAGCTCTTCCATTCTAGTTTGCCCCATAAAATATATTGGGGAATGGTAATTTCAAAATGGGCAAGGGCCGCCAGATCCCAGTCAACAAATCGCGGCTCACGCGAGAGGCGTGTGAACCAACCTTTCCTGATCAGACGTAGCTTATCATCATGAATCTCGAGGTTATAATGAGGACCTTGAAGTGTGTAGAAAATCACGTTCGCTCCTGAATGGGGGATATGTACTTATCGAAAAATCCTGGCAAAAAATAACGAGTTTTTCAGAGGAGAATGAAGAATATTATTTTGTTTACGTGAGAGTCCTCCTGGAAGATTCCAGGAGGAAATATTAAAAAGTTTTTTATTTATTCAAGTAAGCTTCGAAGCATCCATGCACTTTTCTCATGCAGTTGCATTCTTTGAGTGAGAAGATCTGCTGTTGGTTCATCAGAAGCTTTATCAACGACAGGAAAAAGTGAGCGTGCAGTTTTTGTGACGGCTTCCTGTCCTGCTACCAGGTGCTTGATCATTGCCGTAGCATTAGGCACACCTTTAACCTCCTTAATTGAGCTCAAAGTGACAAATTCTGCGTACGTCGCAGGTGCAGGATATCCGAGCGCGCGAATTCTCTCAGCAATGGTGTCTACTGCAATAGCGAGTTCCATGTACTGAGCTTCAAACATCAAGTGGAGAGTCGAAAACATAGGACCCTTCACATTCCAATGAAAGTTATGGGTCATGAGATAAAGAGTGTAGGAGTCAGCAAGGAGATGCCCTAAGCCTGTAGCGATCGCTTTGCGGTCTTTTTCGTTGATACCAATGTCGATTTTTTGAGTGGGCATGAGTTCATCCTTAGAGAAGTGGTTATTGAATTGAGTCTACTTTATTCAAAATTTATCAATCAGGCTCATCGATAATGATGATGTCACCATAGTGAGTGGAAAAATTTGCCGCGTTATTTAGGGCCATGCATCGGATGGGAAAAATCAGATGTAAAGCGGACATAAATAGCGCGCGATTACATGTAAGAATTTGTTGTATTTCATGCTTTTTCCTCGATTAATTTTATCGGGCATTTACCACTTCTAGTGGTTTAAACCGTCAAAAAAATGTCGAC
>JBBQGK010000068.1:0-24706 GCA_038322885.1 Bacteriovoracales bacterium
TCGCGCATGATTTCGTAGCCGGCAGAATCCTTAGTTCCTAGTCCGCGAATTTGCGCCACGAGCACCTGCCCACCAGTTTCTGTCATATGGACGTCAACAAGAGTCTTCAGAGTAGGAGTTGAACTAATCTGTTTTTGCATCATCTGGGTTAATGTCGATGAACTCCAAACAGGTTTAGTCGATGGTTCTTTGATGTTCCGATTAGGTGTCCATTGAAGTATTTCATCGGTAGCCTTTTCTCGCGAAATAGGAGCAACTCTTGAGATGGGAAATTCTGGTTCTTGTGGAACGACTCTTCCCTCGCTATCAGTAATCGCAGGTGACCTCGTGATGGAACCTTTTGGAAGTGCACCAGTAACACCTTTATCCATCAATATCCGAATTTGATCTGAAGAAAATCCTGAGTCTTTTAAAATTTTAGTCTTTTGGCTAATATCAGTTAATGTATAAGTCCCATAACCTCTTCCTTCCGAGAGTCCAATGTCATGAGCCGACGAGATGGCCTGGGTTTGTTTCACAGTTAAAATGGTATCCGGGGACACAAGTTCTTTTGCCAACTTTATTCTATCGAGTTGATCAAGCTCGCCAACTTCTTGGAGTGTCGTATTTAATTTTGATGGAATCATGCTTAGCAAATTATCAAAACTAGCGGCTAAAAGTGGATCTAATTTTTCCTGGGCCTTGGCGAGATCTTCTACCAATTTAGCACGTATTCCAACGGTCGTACCGTTCACGTATCCATAAGCAATTTTACGTTTAAGAAGTTCGATCTCTCGCTGACCATCAATAAGCAAGCTATTTGCAGTGGGAGCAGCGGGAGGATTCCAAGGATCAACAATCTGAGGTTTAGCAGTTGCATTTTCCAGGACATCATCTGCAAGAGTCAGGCTAATCTTCACATCACCAATTACACCTTTATCGAGCAATGCTTGCATCTCAATGTATGTGAAGTTTGCATTTCGAAGTTGTTCAACGATGGCAGAGATATCTGACGGATCCATATCATCGATAATGTGCAGAAGGGATTTAGTCTGATCCTGAGTGAGGGGGCGGCCGAGTAAATTTGATTCCACAAGTTTTAGTTTCTCAGCATTTCCTGAGGAATTAACAGATGATTTTTGAAGATTGTAATCGACTATCGAGATGCTTGGAGATCCTGTGACTCCAGCTTTCATAAATGCACGAATTTCTTTCGGATTGAATCCAGCATCTTTTAAAATTTTTGTTTTCTTGCGAAGTTCAGCAAGAGAGTATGTTCCCATACCTCGACCATCGCTGCTTCCTACTCGGTGAGCCTCAATGATTGCGTTTGACTGTTGCGATGAAAATTCTGTTTTCTTACCGATTACGTCTTTCGCAAGATCTATTCTTTCCGGATCTTTTAAGAGGGCCGCCTCAGAAACTGTTATCCCCGCATTTGAAGTTGCTACTCCGACATTGATCATTTGAAGTCCACGATTGGCAGATAAACTACCAGCGATGGCTGCGTTCTCTGTGGCCTTAAGATAAGCACCAAGTACTGGAACTTTCTTTATACCGGTGTAGCTAAAACTAATTCCTTTAGCGACTTTGTCCCAGGCCTTGACGGTGATCTCAGATGAACTCTTAAGTACCAGAGTCGCGGCTTTTAGACCTGCACTGACTTTTGGAATCGATTTTGCTACGAGCTCTGCTTCTCGAAACGAAGCCGCTGCCGCTTTCGAAAACTTACTCGCCTGTACGAGCCCTTTGACTCCAGTTAATCCGGCCTTGCCGATTTCGACCATTCCACCAGTCAAAAATGCCGTGACCAATTCGCCGGCCGCAAACCCTCCAATCCCGCAAAAGAGTTGGATCCTTTGCTTACAACTCGCTTGATCCCAATTCGTCATGGGTGCCTTACACTCACTGTTGAAAGGAATTCCGGACCATTTTTCACAGCCGTAACTATTCATCGCTGCAGTTTTCAAACCTTTGTAGAAGTCACCCATAAGTTTTTGGATGGCCTTGGCTGGATCCCGCTTAAATTGAGCGATAAATCCATTGTTTGCATTTTGAGCAGCAAGAAGTTTTTCTGAAGAGGACAGTTCGTGTTGGCCAATAATTCCTGAATACTCTCCGAGTTTTCGAACTGCGAGTTTGCCCGCGTCCCAAAGAAAGCTCAAATTCGTTGCAAGATTATCAAAGACCCCTTTGAGGATCTGAAGGCCACATGCTGGTATGTTATTAACACCTGAATTAACGCAGCTGTTTTTTAATCCCGCAAAAGTGGCACCTGCTGCGAGAACTCCTGTAACAGGAGAAAGGATCGAGGCTGCCCCACAGGCAAATTCTCCAAGGCATATTGCGTCTGTAGGTCGGTCTAGTTCACTCGCCTTTTTGGCTATTTTTAAATTCACTCGGGCGAGGTTTTCCAATTTTGTTTCTTCTTCGCAGGCCACACGCAGTTCAGATACTTTTGAGTCAATGTTTGATCCATGAACACTCAGGGCAATCTGAAGATCTTTGCAATCCATGGATTTTGAGTTCAACGAAAAATGATAGGAACTTGAAGGAGTTTGAGCACCTTGAGGGCATTTTGTTTTAAAGACCTCTTGCAATTTTTTAAATTCATTAATTTTCTGATCCAAACTTTCTTCACTCCCAGCGATGCCAGAAATTGAAAAGAAAATAGAATGAAGAATGAGAAATAAGCTAATGATTATTCGCATTGGAAAGTCCCCATTAAGTTTTGAATCGTCGGCAAGAGTTTCGCATGCTCAGCCCGGGTCGAATATTTGACGTTGTAAATGTTATCTTTGCAATAAAGGTAGTACGAGCGTTCTAGGAAAGTTACGTCGTTGAATTTGAACTCGGCATTGAGAAACTGGCCAATTAGATCTTTTCTAATTTCCACACTAGTGGGCCCTTGGAAATCAACAAGCTCACCCTTATGAGACTTAATCCAAGCCTCTTTTTCAGACCTAAATCCTTTAAAGAGATTTTTAAGTTCAGACTGAGGAACATTTTTTGAAGAAAGATTTGTTGAGAGGATCATGACTGCTGGACGAGTTTCATTTGTTTCTGGACCCAAAACAACCAAGGGCATTCCAAAAAGATCAATGACTGATTCCCAGCCCGCTGGAATGGTTATGGAAATTTTATGCCCATCGAGGGTGAACTTCTCGACACCACCCCAAAGGGAAAAGGAACATAAAAAAGATAACGATAACAAATAGCTTCGCATAATAGACCTCTAGATGAAGTCGTATCGGAAGACTGACTCAAATACTTTAAATTCGAAACTTTAATAGCACTTGAAGAAACATCATTAAGAATTATAAGTAAAAAAAAAGCCCAGGGCGCGAGGCCTGGGCTTTAAAGTTCACGCATGCTAAAACTGAGCGATGGTGCCCGGTGAGGGACTCGAACCCCCACGCTCGCGCACTAGGTTCTAAGCCTAGCGTGTCTACCAATTCCACCAACCGGGCATTGATACGTGAAGGGCGATTATGTCCAAGTGAGAATTTATTGGCAAGAAGAAACTAAGCTGCTTTCCCGCCGGTTCCACCGGTTCCAGAGGTTTTGGGCGTTGCAGGCTTGAACTTCTCGAGGTCTTTTTTGGTCTGAGCAAGTTGATTTTGCAAGGCCTGATTCTCTGAACGAAGCTTGTTGGTCTCTTTTTTCATCTCAGCTGTTTGGTTTTGAGACGCCATGAGATCAGTTGTGAGCTTTTTAACGGAAGTTTCCAAATGGTTCACTTTCGCCTTTGAATTTTCCTCAGGAGCACCACCCGCACCAGTCTTTGTATTTTTCAACGTCTCAGTTAATTTGCGCTCAGATTCTTTAAGCTTCAAACCGATTTCACGAACTTGAACTTCGAGAATCTGGTTTTGAGATTGAGATTTTCGCAATTCGAGTTCGATCGTTGCGTTAGTAAGGGCCTGGGCCTTCGGAGTATCGCTCGAGAGTCTCTTCACAAGAGCTTCTAGAGCCGCCTTCTCCTGACGCAAATTTCCAATCAGGATGAGATCCTGACCATTTTTTTCGCGGATCTTATCGAAATCTTTTTTTGTCGTTTCAAATTGATTTTTAAGCTGGGCATTGATCATGTTTGTCCGACGAGCTTCTTCTCTGACCGTATCGTCGGTGTCTTTATTGGATTCTATGGAAGTCGCAAGACTTGTGAGCTTATTTTTATAAACATCGAGCATCTTATTGAGATTGATATTTTGTTTTTCGAGATCTTTTACTATCGCCTGCTGATTCTGATTCGGTCCTGCGGCAAGGACTTTATTGACTTGTTCAAAACGGTTTTTGAGAGCATTAATTTCTTCGTCTTTTTTCTCAGTGACTCGAACCAAAGATTCTTTAGCCTTTTCAACGATTATATCTTTTGTTGAGACCATGCGCTGAACTTTTTCCAATTCCTGCATGAAGATGGCATCTTTTTGGGCGAGTTCAAGTTGAAGTTTTTTTATCTTCACTTCATTCTGACGGGCCTCTTCGATAAACTTGCTCTCCTTCTCCATCAAAGCACCGAGCTTCGACATTTCCTGAGGGGAGAGACCTTTATTTTCTTTAAGCTTTAGCTGATATTTTTTTCTTAGTTCATCATCGTCTGGATTTCCCTGTAAAACTGTCGTCGGCGTCTCCTCAACGGCCTTCACCCTTAGTTCATTCATGCGCTTCTGGGTATCTTTTGAACCCTGAACTTCGCTCATGAGAATTTTGACTCGGGTTTTTAGGCTGTCATTTTCGCTCGTCGCAAGTTTTAACTTCTCTTCAAGAACTTTTTCTTTTTCTGAAGTATTTCCAGACTGAAAGAAGGAAGCCATATTGGCCGCAGGAGTTCCGCCCAAAGATTTGACATTGAACTTGCCTTTCCCATCGTCCTCGCCGCCTCCGGAGATTGTCTGCGAGAAATTGTCCTTCTCTTCTTTTTTACCCTTGATGACCTGAGACCTTTCCTTTTCCTCTTCTCCGCCACTCACTTTAGTTACTAGCTCAGCCTCAGGCTTAGATCCCTTGAGGACAGTCACAGCTTCTTCTTCAACTAGAGCGGCTTCAACTTCTACTTCAGGCATCTCAATCGGTCTGGAGGGAAGATTCACTCTTCCAGACATATCTTCAATTTCAACATCTTGCACGACAAACGCCGGAGCATTTTCAGACTGATACATTCCAATTTTCGCCGATGGATTCAAACTCGTGAACATGAGTCCACGATTTTCGACTTTGATGCTGGTATCTTGCGTCCACAAGGCAGTCATCACAACTTTATTCACTCCAGCGAGGAAGGTGAAATCAAAAAAGTCTGATGATTGAACCGCAATATTAAGAAGATATTCTTCGGGAGTTTTTGTAATCGAGTTTGAAAGTGACATGACAACATCGTCGATAGAAAGATTTTGCGCAAAGAAATGCATCTGAAGACCGAAGACATTATCTAATGTTCCGTAACTAACTTCGATAGGCATCCCGATTTTGTTCTTGTTACGTAGTCCACTCAGGTACATGAGAATGTGATCGAAATAAGTTTTAGCGGCCAGCGCATTCGTTCCATTTTCAAAAGCATTAAAGACTAGACGATCTAGATACTCACCAGTGCTAAATGGGTTGGAAATATTAAAAGCGCCAACTTCTTTGAAGCTTGGGTAGTTGTCGTCAACATTGATGCCTGCGTATTCCTGAAAAAATTTATCCAGAATGAATCCGCCAAGTGAGCCGTCGAGCCACTTTTCATCAAAAATAATCTTTCCGTTATTCAAGACAAAATTTTTCAGGTCCAATACTTTTGAGAGAGACATGATCCGGATATCTAGGGTGTTGGTCTGATAGGTATTATCGATGAGGCCAAAATCTTCAACCTCACTCGTTATGATATGGGTCCATTCGAGTTTCGTATTATCAACAAGTGGATTAATGACCTGAATCTCTCTTGAGGAAAAGAAGTTCCCGAGCTCCTTAGGGAGCTCTCCAGCGAGGTTCAAAATAGCGAGAATTCTTTTCGCTGTCATTAGCCCGCGTTCTCCTTCATTATTTTTTCAAAGTGCTGAAGTCCTGCACAGAGTTTTTGGAACACTCGGTTCACGGGAAGATCACCCATCTTTTCATTCTTAAAGTTCACAAGATAATTCACGACCTGAGTTTCGAATTCATATTTATCCTGGATCTCCACCATGGCATCCGCTAGGAGCACAACTGCTTCCCAACTCGAAACCTGGCCTTTAGGAATCCCTCTAGGAAATCCGGATCCATCAGCTAACTCATGCTGGTAAAGAAGAATTTCCGCAAGTTCTGGGTGAGCCAGAATATCGGGAGTCGACTTCATAAAATCGTAACTCTTTCGTGGATGATCAAAGAAATTCTTGATTTCTAACTCAGAGGCGTGCTCTTCCAGTAAAACTGCTTGGCCTGAGCCCGGACGGCGACTTTCCTGATTACAAGCTTGGGCGACAAAATAACTGTAGTTGGCCTCACACAATCCATAATCGAGACACATGGTGAGACTATAAAAATCACGAAGCATCATGAAGTGATAAAAATCATTACTCATGGCAATGATGATGGCGAGGGAGGCGGAATACATCGATTTGCGAAAAAGATAGGAATCTGTTTCATGCATACGCTCGATGACTGTTTTTGGAAGGTGACAAAATTCCTGATAAGCGGCCATCGAAAATGTAAGGAGATGATTCTCACCGCGATAAACTTCGTGAAAATATTGAATGATCTCGAGAGTCTTTTGGCGGAGATCTTTTTCAAACTGCAAATAACGAAGTTCTCTGAAAAGAGAGCAAAATTTCTGATAAACTTCTTGGTTCGTAACTGGCTCGAAATCAAAAACTGTTCCGGCCGTCGCGTGTTTTTTAATGAAAGCTTGATCTAAAAGAATGCCGGGCTTCATGACATAAAATCTTCGACCTTCTTTGGTCGAAATGTATAAGTGGCCATCGCAGATTATTTTCTTTGCGAAGTCCTTGATAGGAATTTTGATCGTTGGCTGTTTGTCTTGTTTCATAAATAATCCAATATTTCTTAGGACATATCGGATTTTTCGAGATTCAAACTGAGAACGAAAAGTGACTTTTTTAAGAAGAGAAATGGACGTTTTTACTAGGGTTAGGGTAGTCTCATAAAACGGGGTATTACATGGATTTTCAAATCATTGACTGGGTTGTGGTGCTTGCTTATATCGGTTTTGTCTTTTTGTTGGCGCTTAAAGCGGCAAAAGATACGAAGTCAACGGGCGATGGAAAGCCTGAGGACCACGCTCGGGAACAGTACCTTGCCAATAATTCAATCACCTTTATCGAATCCATTTGTTCAATCATTGCCACCGAAGTTTCAGCTCTCACTTTTTTAGGAATCCCGGCCTATGCCTACAATAAAGATTTTTCTTTCATTCAAATTTACTTCGGTGCGGTCTTTGGCCGTTTGGTGATTGCTCTCGTTTTTCTTCCAAAAGTTTATGGAAAAGGTCTTACGATTTACGAAGTCATGGCCAAAGAAACGGGACTCCCATCCGGGCAGCGAGCGGTTGCTATTTTTTACACCATTTCTAAAATTCTTTCTGTGGGAGTGAGGCTCTTCTCAGGCTGTATTTTAGTTTCTCATTTCCTGGGTGTGAACGTTTACATTGGTCTAGCTGCAGTTACTTTTATGACCTTCCTCTACACTCTCATCGGTGGTCTTAAAGCAGTCGTGCGAACTGACATCATGCAAATGGGTCTCTTCATTCTGGGCGGCGTTATCGCCCACTTTATCATTCCCCAAGTCAGTCATCAGAGTTGGGGAGAAATGATGTCCATTGCTCACGCTGCAGGGAAAACATCTTTCTTTAGTTTTGATACTCCCTGGCCTTTTATTTTTGGAGTCATGGGCGGATTTCTTTTCGATATGTCCACTCACGGAGTTGATCAAGATTTTGCTCAGAGATTAACTGCAAGTAACAAACTCTCCAATGGTCAAAAAGCGATTTTCTTCTCTTCTTTTATTTCCATCAGTGTTGGACTCCTTTTCCTTGGTGTAGGGGCCCTTCTCTTTGCGCATTTCCAATCTCATCCCTTCCCTGCCGAAGTAGAAAATGCGGATCACCTCTTCTCATATTTTATCGTTACCTACTTTCCGCCAGGTATTCGTGGATTGATGGTCGCTGGAGTTCTCGCTGCAACCATGAGTACCCTCGATTCAACCATCAATGCCCTCTGCGCGACGGTTTATAATGATATTCTTCCTGGCAGAAATCCGCAGAAGATACAGCTCTATGCCTTGCTTGATACAATCGCGATTACCATCTTCTTATTTATCATCGCCGTTCTTGCCTCTAAGAATGACGGACTTCTTCTCTTCGGTTTAAAAATTCAATCTTGGACAGGAGGCTCGCTCCTAGGAATCTTCCTCACTAAGATCATCTTTAAGAAATGGTTCCGTTATCGTCTTTCACCAGTGAGTGTCATTGGCGCATATGCCTTTGGGACCTTCGGTGTCTACATGAACACCATACTTCTTGGATGGGACTGGAACCTCAATGTCTATTGGGGATGCTTCATGAGCATGAGCTTTATCAAAATCTATTGTCTGGCTAAACCAATGAGGCCAGATTCACCTTCGCTCCTCCGACAGGAATAGCTGAAAGGAGTGACTTAGTGTATTCTTGCTTCGGATTTTTGTAGATCTGGCTCGCAGAATCCATCTCGATAATTTTTCCGGCGTTCATAACACCCACTTCATCGGCGATGAAATTCACCACGGATAGATCGTGAGAGATAAAGATGTAGGTGAGTCCAAACTCCTGCTGAAGATCTAGCAAAAGATTCAGAACTTGCGCCTGAATGGAAACATCCAAAGCCGATACGGACTCGTCACAAACGACAAACTCAGGCCGGAGCATCAAGGCACGCGCAATACAAATACGCTGGCGCTGACCACCGGAGAACTCGTGAGGATAACGATTCATTTGTTCAATCTTGAGACCCACTTTATCCATGAGTTCTTTGGCCATATCTAGGCGCACTTTTTTATTGGCGCCAACGTTGTGGATGATGAGAGGTTCGGTGAGGATTTCAGAGACCGTCATTCTTGGATTAAGTGATGAATAGGGATCCTGAAAAATAATCTGCATCTTACGGCGCAGAAGTCTAAGCTCTTCGCCGTAAACATGAGTCATATCTTTACCGTTATAAATAATCTGACCAGATGCTGGCTCGACCAAACGAAGGATTGATCTTCCAAGGGTCGTCTTGCCACATCCTGACTCACCCACGAGCCCAAGAGTCTGGCCTTTCTTCAAGGTAAAACTCACATTATCTACCGCCTTGAAATGATCAATCGTTTTACCAAAAATTCCACCCTTGATTGGAAACTGGGTAACTAGATTCTTTACTTCAAGAAGAATCTCACTCGATTTTTTCTCAACCTGTTCTTTGTCAAAAACTTCAATTTTTCTAGGATCGATAGGAATTTCTTTTCCGTCCTTATCCATGAAGTCGCTGACAGTGAGGAGACGTTTAGGATTGGCCCCTAGTCTTGGCCGGCAGGCCAAAAGACCCTTCGTGTACGGATGCTGTGCCTGTGAAAAAATAGTATCCGCGTGGTTTTGCTCGACCACGTTCGAGCGATACATGACGACTACATCATCAGCGATATCTCCAATGACTCCTAGATCGTGAGTGATAAAGAGCATGCTCATTTTATATTCTTGCTGAAGCTTAAAAAGAAGATCTAAGACCTGTTTCTGAATGGTCACATCAAGGGCCGTCGTTGGTTCATCAGCGATGAGCAGTTTTGGCTCACACGCAATGGCCATGGCAATCATCACTCTCTGTTTCTGACCACCAGACATTTCATGTGGGTATTTGTGCGCACTCTCGGAAGGTTTTGGAATTCCTACCTGGTTCATAAGCTCAACCGCGCGAGTCCAAGCCGCTTTATTCGACAGCTTTTTATGAATGCGAAGTGATTCTGCGATCTGCTCTCCGACTTTAAACACAGGATTTAAGCTTGTCATAGGCTCCTGGAAAATCATCGAAATCTGATTTCCACGAATCGCACGCAGTTGATCATCACTGAATTTAAGAAGATCCTGCCCTTTGAAAAGAATTTGCCCCTGAGGAATTTTCGCCGCGGGTTTTTGCAAAAGCCCCATGACCGCAAGAGACGTCACACTTTTCCCAGACCCTGACTCTCCCACAATACCCACTGTCTTTCCTGCGGGAATATCGAATGAGATATTATTCACTGCACGGGTTATGCCTTCCGATGTATGGAATTCAACAATGAGATCTTTTACGCTTAAGATAGAATCCATTTTCATTTTCCTTTGAGTTTTGGATCAAGAGAATCGCGGAGAGCATCGCCCAACACATTAAACGCAAGCACGATGATAAACATCGCCACAGTTGCTCCAGCGAGTTGCCACCAGATCCCACGGGTGAGCTCAAGCTTCGCATCATCAATCATGGTTCCCCAGCTTGGTTCACCCTGAACACCCAGCCCAAGATAAGATAAGATCACTTCTGATTTGATCGCCATCTGAAACTGCATCGAAGTATTAATGATCACGATGTGGGAGACGTTTGGAAGGATGTGCCTAAAGAGCTTTCTCATATGCCCACCACCGATCGCCTCGGCCGCCTGAACATACTCTCGTTCTTTATGCTTCATCACCTCAGCACGGATCAGTCGACAGAGGGTTACCCAACTGGTTGCACCTAAAGCCACGTAAACAGCGAAGAGTCCTTTCCCAAGGATCATCGTAATCGAAATTAAAAGCATGATGTTCGGTATAGATGAGAAAGTCGTGTAGAGCCAAGTGATGAGATCATCTACCCATCCACCAAAATATCCAGCTAGGCAGCCTAGAACAACTCCGATGGGAATAGCAATGAGGGAGGTTGCTAAGCCGACTGACATTGCAACCTGAGTTCCTCTCAAAACTTTTCTTAAAACATCACGGCCAAAAATATCTGTTCCAAAAAAATGCTCACTACTAGGAGGAAGATTTGATGCCCCGACTTCCTGAGCCCAATTACCGGCCACGATCCCGAGGGAAGCAAGAATGGCGATGAGTGAGTAAAGGATAACGATCACCAAAGCCGCGATCGCCCACTTGTCCTCGTACAACCTGTCCCAAGAATCACGCCATAAAGAATGTTCTTTCATCATTTCAACTTCACTCTTGGATCTGCGAACGTGTAGAGAATGTCCGAGATCAAACTAAACACAATAAAAATCACACTTGAAAGGATCGCCATCGCCTTGATCACCGGAAAATCCGAAGAATTAAGCGCATTGAGAGTAATCCCACCAAGCCCTGGAATACTAAAAAAACTCTCGAGCAAAAGAGCACCCAAAATCAAATAAGGAATTTGAATCACAACATAGGTAATGATGGGAATAAGAGCATTCCTTAAGACGTGCTTCAACAAGACCATGATCTCTGGAACACCTTTTGCTCGGGCAGTACGAACATAGTCCTGATAAATTTCATCCAAAATCACAGTCCGAAAAAATCTCACATCAGGGCCCAGGCTCAAAAGAATCCAGATGATCGCCGGAAGAGCGATGTAGGGTACAAATTCTGGAAAGCCATATTCAAATCCAGAAATTTCAAACCAACCTAACTGAAAAGCGAAGAAGTATTGAAATCCGAGAATGTAGGCAAGTGCCGACACACTCATTCCAGCTATGCAGACAAAGCGAATAAATAGATCAATTCCCTTTCCACGATAGAAGGCCACGACAAGTGAAATGAGAAGCGAGAGTACGGTTGAAATAAAAAAAGCTGGAATCGTGAGGCATAGGGAAGGATAGGCCCCTTGCTTGATCATGTAAGTGATTTCTTGTTTCGTCGCCCACGATCTCCCGAATTCAAAAGTAAATGCAGACTTTAATACATCCAAGTACTGAGCGAAGAGTGATTTATTTAAACCGAGCTGCTGCCGGAGTTCTTCCATCTGTCGTGCTGTCGCATTTTTTCCTAGCAGAACAGCAGTAGGATCTCCGGCAACAAGATTAAAAAGCAAGAAGATGATCAAGCTCACTCCCATCAGGACAGGAATCATATAAAGAAGTCGACGGATAATATATTTAGTCATCTAAAACTTTTTGCTCAATTCTTTTTTAACTTCAAGATCAACCCCTAGATACTGTGCCTGGGTATGATTGAACTCCATGTGTTTAAAGTTTTTGAGCCATGCTTGTGAAACGTTAATTTCAGTTCGGTGGAATCCAAAGACCCATGGAACATCGATGGCAACCATCTCGTTCATTTTCTCGTAGAAGGCGGTACGCTCTGGTGAGTCTTGAAGAATCGTCGCCTGTTTAAAGAGAGCATCGAAGTCGTTATTACAATAGTTGGCCCCGTTTGATCCCGGAGATTGGTTCGGGCAGTAAACGAGTCCTAGAAAATTTTCTGCGTCAGGGTAATCCGCTCCCCAGGCCATGGTGTACATCTGGTTTTGTTTGGTTGAGACTTTCTTGATCAGCTCGGGCCAAGTGTTCATGCCGGCCTGTACTTTAATTCCAATTTGCTCCATGCATTTTGCAAAGTGCTCAATCTGCTGTCTCGCGACTGTTTCACTGCGAGTCTGGACCGTAATTTCTGGAAACCCTTTTCCGTCTGGATAACCAGCTTCTGCTAAAAGCTTTCTTGCCTGTGGAATATCTTTTTTAACGTAAGGATTTTTAAATTCTTTGCGGTACCCCGCAAGTCCTGGGGGTATCACACCCTGAGCTTCAAAGGCCGAATTGTTATAAAAAAGTTTGTTCGCCTCGGCCCGGTCGTAGGCAAGTGACATCGCCTGACGAACACGACGATCCTTCAAGACTGGATTCTCATGGTTAAACGAGAAGAAGGTCACATCAAGCATAGGATCCGCAAATAAACGAATGCCTTTACTTCTGAGCTCCTGATGAATTTCATTCTTTTTGTCCATCGCTCTTTCATAGTTCGATTTAAGTTCAAGAAGATCTGATTTTCCTTTCTGGAAATTGAGCCATTGAGTTTGCGATTCGGGTAAGATATCTACGATGATTCTATCCACTAAGGGTATCTTTTTTCCGGCGTCAGCAAGAAGCCCAAGCTTGTCATCGCCTTCTTCACCTTCAGATGGATAAAGCTTCTCTCTGAACTTCGGGTTCCTCAAATAAATAATCTGGTTGGCCTGGTCGAATTTTTCTAGTGTAAAAGGACCTGTCCCCACTGGATGATTAAGAAATTCTTTTCCAAAAAAATCTACGGCTTCTTTTGCCACGACGAAGGTATAAGGCATAGCTAGAGCGTAGAGGAATTGTGGAAATGGTTTTTTTAGCGTGACTTGAAAAGTGTGCGAATCAATTTTCTTTAAGCCTTCAATCGACTCGTCATAATTTGTAGCCTCGAGCGCAGCATGCTTATCTCTCCACTCATTGAGACCCGCAATCTTTCCATCCACTAACCACCAGCCTTTTGCCTGAAGTTTTGGATCTGCCAGTCTTTTAAAAGAATAGATCACGTCATCGGCCTGAAATTCGCGGCCAAGTTTATCTTTAAAACAAGGGCTATCGTGAAACAGAACACCTTTTTTTATTTTAAAAATATAAGTCAGTCCATCTGCACTTACAGTTGGAAGACTCTCGGCCAGGTTAGGCATCAGTTCGTACGGGCGCTTGAATGGATGAAACTCGAAAAGTCCTTCAAAGATCTTGCCCACTTCATTCCCTGAATATCGATCTGAAACTTGTATGGGATCGTAACCAAAAAACTTCTCCAAAGAAATCAAATGCAGTTCCCGTTCGTCAAAATTCTGCTCTTTTGAACATCCCCAAACGAGAATAAATAAAAGACCGATCAAGCTCAAACTACGCATAGTTTCTCCGAAAGATTTAAATAGAAATATTGTATTCCATTCCCTTCTTTATCTCTATAAAAAGTGCAGTGTTTGTTCAAGAGGTGCGATTTGCCACCATATTTCGTCAGGTATTATTTCCAGAAGAGTTCGAGCGAGAAAAGTTGGTTCTTAGATTGAACTAGATAGAAATTTGTACGGCCAAAAAATATTTCTCCCGGATTCTCAGCAACAAGACTCAAGACTTTTCCTGACGCGAGTGTACGGCTCAAAGTTAACTTCTGGTCAGATAAAATGAGCTCAAAGGACTCTTCATCCAAACGGCACACATAATTTCTTCCGGCCCCTTCGCAACGACGAAGTAAATTTAACTTATCGCTCACTAGAAAGCGCATGAGTTGCCTCATCTCGCTAAAAAGCTCAAGTCCTGCCGAAGGGTCTTTCAATTCCTGGCCAAGCATAACTTCGATCCTCTTTTCAAATGAATCCTCAGCCTCAAAACTCTTCTTCTGTTTGAGATCTTTAAACGACATGATCTCTTCCCCATGGAGAGGAATACTCGCACTTAATATCCAGTCAGCATTTTCGTTAAGAAGTGTCTCAAAGCTGAAAATATATTGCTGACCCTTGATGCCTAATCGGCCTTTCCCTTCGCCTAAAAATCGCAACGATGAAAGTGCCAACTGCGCATCTTTTGGGATGCTACTTTTGTGACTCGTACAGGCCTGTAACAAAATCAGGATGAAAATAAAAAAAGGTCTCAACATATTTTTATATTGAGACCCTTTCATGTGAAACGCAAGCTAAGAATTAGTCGTTTTTTGGAGACGCAGCGGGTGCACGATCACTTTCGATATCGGCGATCTGCCCAATGATTTCCTGGCGATCAAAAAAATATTTGGCATGTTTTAAGGCAGCTTCAAGATAGACTTTCGCTTTAACAAAATTTTTCATGTCTTTATGAATTGCGGCCAGATGTTTCAAGATCTCGATGTCATCTGGAACCTTTTTAAGAGCTAGGCTGAGTTCACTCAGGGCCCGTTTAACGTCACCCTTTTTATAATAATACCATCCTAGAGAATCGCGGATGTATCCATCATGCGGACTAATCTTCATGGCCTTTTGAATGTAGCTGTAAGCCTTTTCCATGTCTTCCCCTCTCACTAGAAGTGAGTAGCCAAGGAAGTTCCAGGCATGGGCATTTTTTGGATCTTTGTCAATGATCGTCATAATAACATCAGTAGACTCGCTAAACTTCTTCTCTTTTTCATAAAGATTGGCGAGATAGTATTTGTGTTGAATAGAAAAGCCCTTGAGCTCGGCCACAACTTTTAGTGCATCAACAGCATTCTGATAATCGCCTACGCCTTCAAAAAATCCCGCCTTAATAACACTGAACTCAACGGTAAGATCTTTCATCTCTTCGAGCTTCAAATTGGCGTGCTTCAGAAATACTTGCTTCCACTTCGTGGCATTTAGGTCTTTGTGATGCTCTTCTTGAGCCAGGGTTGAGAGCATGTTGGCCATTTGGACAGAGCTGTCAGTATAGAGACCACTGCTCGAGGGAATTTGGTTAAAGTATTCAATCGAAGACTCATACTGTTTCATTTCTTGAAAAATCGCACCTAGGTAATAGAGAATTTTATCTGATTGAGGAGCAGCACCTAAAAGATCCTTAAAGACAGAGACCGCTTGCGAATACAATTTTGCATCTGTGTACAAGATTCCAAGCTTCACTTTTAGATTCAAGTTATCTGGCTGGAGATCACTCAATCTCTCTGCATATGGAATCACTTCAGTGTAGCGCTCTTTCTGGAACAAGAGCTGGACCACATGAGGTAGAACATCTTCATCAAGAGGGAATTTTTTTAAATGCTTCTCATATAGCTTGATAGCACCATCAAACATTTCTTTTTCTTCATAGATACTTCCCAGGGCCACAACAGCTGGAGATAAATCTGGTTGTCTATCGTGAGCTTTTAGAAATGATGCCATCGCCTTGGGAACAAATCCCTGATCGAGTTGCACTTTACCAAGGTAGTAGTCGTACATTCCGTTTTTTGGATCTCGAGTCGCGCATTTCAAAAGTAGATTTTCGGCAGACGAGAACTTCTTCTCCATCGCGTAAGATTTCCCAAGGAAGATACAAGCGTCTTCATTTTTGGGATTCTGTTTAAGCAAGGTCTGGTAAACATCCCGCGCCTTCCCCTCTTTATCTAGGCCGGTATAAACACCAGCGAGAATCAGGCCAACTTTTTCATCTTTTGTATTTTTGTAGAGTTTTTCAAGAACGACTTCTGACGTCTCTAGGTCATTCATTCGGATCAGACTAATGGCATATTTTTTTTGCACAAAAGAATCTTCTGGAACCAAGTCTGCGACGTGTTTAAACAAAACTGAGGCCGTGAGGAAATCTCCCTCGAGGAGCGACATATTCGCCTTGAGAAAAAGATCCGTTGAAAGAAAGAGAGTCGCGTTGGGATTTTTCTTGGCCGCTTCAACCATTCCAGTTAATTTTTTCGACGCAAGCTCGAGTGCTTCCACATTCATTTGTTCAATCTGACTCGGAGTAAAAGTCACTTCATCATTTGACTTCATGTGTGAGCATGAACTCAAAATAAGGGCTGAAGCCAGAGTCAGAAAGATGATAGGGGCAGAGCTTTTCATGGGCATCCCGTGCTTTTCCAAGGCCCATCAATGGACCAAGTTCTTTAGGGATTTATCGGCTTTTCAGGATCTCAAATGAGAATTTTGACAGAAATGTTAAATGGGGACGAAATTACAGGATTCAGGCTTATGGTATTGAAATAACGTAACTCCCCGTGCGGAAAATGGGTAGTTTTTACCCCTAAGCTTAAGAAAATTTTTATCTTTAGGATTATTTTTGACCATCTGGGTTGACTTGCTCTTTTGCTCTTAGTAGAACCACCCCCGTAACCAAAGGTAGCGAGTGCGCAAAAACAAAGTTCTTTGAGCGTTCCTCTCCACTTTAATTAAACAACTATTAACTACGATACCAGTAAAACGAATTTAACTAGGTATAACTAAAATTAGGGGAATCAAATGAAAGACGTACGTACCATCAAGCGTTACCAGAACCGTAAGCTTTATGACACTTTCCAAAGCTGTTACGTTACTCTCGAAGAGATCGCTCAGATCATTCGCGAAGGTCACGAAATCCAAGTTATCGACAACAAGTCTAAAAACGACATCACTTATATGACTCAGATCCAACTTTTGTTCGATCAAGAGCGTAAGTCTCTTAAGCCAGGAAACACTGAACTTCTTAAGCGCGTTATCCGCTCTGAAGAAGGAACTCTTACAGGTTACATTGGTGGACTTGAGAGCAAGCTGAACCTTACTTTTGATATGCCAGCTGTTGCAGCTGTTACTACTGAAGACTTCAAACCAGCTTTCGTAGCAGGTCTTAACTCTTCTATGGAAAATTCTGCGACTTTGAACTAATCTAGGTTCATGAGCAAAACAAATTTCAGCCTTACAGTAATGGCCGCTTTTGCGGCCATTACTTTTTTTAGTACTCCAACGTTGGCGCAAACAAGTGCCAATCCCTACGCCTCTAAGATAAAAACTCCGAATACAAAAAGTGAACTCGTCGATAAATCTTCTGCTTCAAAAGCTGAAAAGAAAGACGTGGCCGAAGATGTCCTGGAAGACGAAAAGCCTGCTCATCATTCTATTGCTCCGGCCGCCCGCCAGCTGCAACAACACGGAATTGGACTTGGACTTGGAGAAACATTCCTGCTTGGTGATTACGGAAAACACGGCCAGGATAAGATCACTGCCGATATTCTCTATAGCTACGCTGCTAGCCACTCATTTGATCTCTTAATTGATGCTCATAGTTCTGAGCATAAAGATAATCGCGATCGCATTCGTATTCGTGGATTGGATGCTTCCATCAAAGCTCGCTTTGTTGAGTTCGATAATTTCTCTCCATTCCTATTAGGCGGTTTGGGTTTTTACGCTCCTCAGGCTTACCGTCAAGTAAACTCAACTTATAGATGGACTGATCAGAAGATCACCTTCGGTTTAAACTTCGGAGGAGGAGCTGATCTTCGCCTCAATGATAAATTTGTGGTTGGTGTAATGGGAACTATGCACTGGCCTTTCAAAGTGGCCCAGGAAGATGGCCCGGACCTTAAGGGTTACTACTTTAAGCTACTTCTCACAGGTATGTACCTCTTCTAATGAACTCTCCTCGCCGCCTTTATATTTTTACGGGTAAAGGCGGGGTAGGAAAAACAACTCTCAGCCGGGCGTTTGTTCGCGAACTCAATTCACAAAAAATAAACGCTGCTTATCTTACTTTTCAAAACTCTACTCTTGGTGAAATTCATCGTGGAAGTAGCGACGTGATGAAAGATGGAGTTCGTACTCTTTCCCTCGATCTAGAAGACTGCGCTCGTGGATACGTAGAAAAAAGATTAAACTCAAAATTAATTGCGGGCTGGATTGTGAAGGCACCTTTTTTTCGTGCTCTCATTAATATGGTTCCGGGTTTTAGTTACCTTATTTATCTTGGGAAAATTCTCGAGATGGGAAAAGAAGACCCGAGCCTTGTGATCGTGCTAGATGCTCCGGCCTCTGGCCACGCTCTGACGATGGTAGAGAGTACAACTAATTTTAGAAATATATTCGAAAGTGGCGTCGTCTTTGATGATGCTTCGAAAATGCTCGCGCGTCTCAATGACCCAGAGTATACAAAAATTCATGTGGTGAGTTTGCCAAGTCTCATGTCTTGGCAGGAAGCGATTGAACTTAAAACCGCATTACGTGAACGAACTCCTGTGGAAGTGGATATAACGGTCAATAATGCCTTTTATCCCCTTGTGGCCGATGACCTTGAGGCACTTCCTCAAGGCATCAGAGATAAGGCCTTAAACGAAAAAAAATTACTCGAAGAAAACGCCTCCGATATGCGGTGCATTCTCCCTCATTCGCTGAGAGAGGCGTCAAGCGGTGTTGAATCAGAATTAGTTGGGTCTCTCTCAAAACTCATATAGAATATCCTGAACCTTTCAAGGATCAAAGACGAGTGACCGTAGCGACGAAATCATTTGAGATTTTTTGCGGAACTGGTGGTGTAGGAAAAACTACGCTGGCCGCTTCGCGTGCTCTTAGTCTAGCTAAGATGGGCCAGAGAGTTCTTCTCGTGACCATTGACCCGGCCAGAAGATTAAAAGATCTTTTGGGTTTATCGGCCAATTCAATGGGTGAAATTCAGAAAGTAGATCTGGAAGGAACAACTCTTGATGCTCTTTTGATGTCTCCGGAAAAAACCATTCAGAGAATGGCCGCCAAATTTCAAACCCCAGATCTTGCCAGTAACCGAATCGTACAGATCCTTTCAAAACCTTACGGAGGAATGAATGAAATTCTTTCTCTCGTGGAGATGGAAATGCAGTACGGATCGGGCAACTATGATGTGATCGTTCTTGATACTCCACCTGGTGCGCACTTCCTCGATTTCCTCGAGGGACTCTCAAAAATTCGCTCTTTCTTTGATCAAAACTTTGTGGAGATTTTTAGCTACCTCGGGCAAAAAACAGCGAAGGCCGGTAAGAAAGTTTTTGGCCTTGGGATAATCAACAGGTTCATCTCCACTGGGGTAAGAAAGCTTTTGGGATATCTGCAAAATGTGACTGGGGCCCAGTTCATCGATGATTTCATCGAAGCGATTCAGATTATCTACCAGTCGAAGGAAGCGTTCTTGAAGGGTCTTGCTCTCCAGGATGTTTTGAAGCTCAAGGAAAAATGCAATTGGTTCCTCGTGACTTCAGTTGAGCAGGGTAAAGCAGACGAGGCCTTGGAGATGAAGCAGCATGCATCGGAGTTCATTCACCAGGATCATTTTCTGGTTTTGAATAAATGTTTTGAGCCCGAACTCGAAGAGTGGAAGGCGCAGAAGCCTGAACTTTTGGCGTTGAGAAATTCCATGCTCACAAAAGAAAAAAATTTAAAGAAAAAGTTGCGCGAAAACTTTAAGGAAGTTCTCGAGTTCCCAGAGGTCATTAGCCTCTCGCCTCTCGAACATATTCACAATCTCACTCAAACCTGGAAAAAGTATGTCGTATAAAGTTAATTCGAAAGCTGATCTTGAACAATTTATCTGTCACAAGTGGGACGGTGTGAATGAATGGATTGATAAGGCACAAGGCTCACTCCCTCAACCTCTGACCTCAAGTGTCGATGTAAGAGAAAGCAAAACAAAGTTTGCACCCGTGGATCACAATATGTATCCGGCAGGGTTTAACAATGTCTGCAGTAAGGATCTGCTTCACTGTACGGACCGCTTCCGCGAGGCCTTCGATAAAGTTAAGCCAAACTTAAAACGGGTAGGCCTCTTGCCGGAGTCTCATACCAAGAATAAATACTACCTAGATCACCTTTATCACTTGAAAACAACGATTGAAGCTGCAGATTGTGATGTCGTGATTTTTTCACCCGATGAAAATCTTTTTGCTGGAGTCGCTGGTCATAAGATTGAGCTTGAATCATTTTCAGGTTTTAAACTTGAGATTTTTAAAGCTCAAGTGATGGATGGACAGTTTATTTGTACAAGTCCAGATGTGAAGTTTGATTTTGAAATCATCGTCTTAAATAATGATCAATCAGAGCCTCTCAAGGTTGACTGGAAATCGATCAAGACATTAGTGCAACCAAGTCCCTTCGTCGGATGGTTTGTGAGACAAAAAATTCGTCACTTTGAAAAATATCGTAATGTCGCGAATGATTTTGCCGCTCATTTCAGCATAAATCCAGATCTCATACAGGCGCACTTCTCTCAAGTTGAGCTAGTGGATTTTGAAACCAAAGAAGGTCTTGAAGCTCTCGGCAATGAGGTCGATTCATTCCTCAAGAAACTTCCGGAGGGCTCATCGGTGTTTGTTAAAGCTTCGCAAGGGACTTACGGCATGGGAATTTCCGTGGTTTCAAGTGGAGACGAAATCCGTGCGATGAACCGCAAAGGCCGCAACAAGATGGATGTAGGAAAAAACAATATCAAGTTCACTTCCGTCATCATTCAAGAGGGCGTTGAGACCATTCTCAAATATGAAGAGGCCCCAGCAGAGGTGACCATCTACCTTGTGGATGGAAAAAGTTCGGGAGGGTTTATGCGCGCGAATCCGCTAAAAGGAACTCAGGCGAACTTGAATTCTCAAGGGATGATCTATAGGAAATTTTGTATCTCAGATATTAAGCAAGACTGTGACCATCAGATCAAAGAGGGAGTATACTCAGTGATCGCGAGACTCTCGGTCCTGGCCGGTGCATATGAAATGAAAGAATTAATGGAGCAAGCATGAATGCAAAAGACATGAAATTTGAAACAAAAGTTATCCACGTTGGTGGTGAGCCGGATCCAGTCACGGGTGCGATCATGCCGCCGATTTATCAGACTTCCACTTACGTGCAAACTTCACCAGGTGAGCACAAAGGCTATGAGTATACCCGCTCTCACAACCCGACCCGTACTCGCTTGGAAGAAAATTTGGCATCGCTTGAGAATGCCAATCATTGTCTCGTGACTGCCAGCGGGCTCTCGGCTTCAACACTCATCATGCACATGCTACCGAAGGGATCCAATATCATTTGTGGCGACGACGTTTACGGTGGGACTTATAGATTGTTCTCAAAAGTATTTCCTGAAATTCATAACTACACTTTTGTGGATACGACGAATCTTAAAAAACTTGAAGAAGAGATTGCACGACTGAAGCCTGCCCTCGTATGGCTTGAAACTCCGACCAATCCTTTACTTAAGATTTCTGATATTAAAGCGATTTCTAATCTGGCGAAGAAGGCCAATGCGCTCACAGTTGTTGATAACACTTTCATGAGTCCATTTTTTCAGAATCCTTTGGATCTTGGTGCCGATATCGTGATTCACTCCATGACAAAATTCATCAACGGCCATTCTGATGTTATTGGCGGGGCCCTCATGATGAATTCAAAAGATATTCGAGAGAAATTATTCTTCTATCAAAATGCTATTGGCCCCGCTCAGTCTCCTTTTGATAGCTGGCTGGTTCTTCGCGGGATCAAAACCCTTGCGATCCGAATGAAGGCGCCTCAGGAAAATGCGAGGAAGGTGGCGAAGTTTCTAGAGAAACATCCAAAAGTTGAAAGAGTTATTTATCCAGGTCTTGAGTCACACCCTCAGCACAAACTTGCAAAAGAGCAGATGAAAGGCTTCGGAGGAATGATCACTTTTTTCCTAAAAGGGGAGATTGCTGAATCAAGACGCTTCTTAGAGAATGTAAAACTCTTTGCGCTGGCAGAAAGTTTAGGGGGAGTTGAGAGTCTGGTAGATCATCCGGCGATCATGACTCACGCATCGATACCAAAAGCGACGAGAGAACAGTTAGGGATTTTTGATAATTTAATCAGATTATCAGTAGGTATCGAAGACTGTGGTGATTTGATTGCAGATTTAGAAAAAGGTTTCGCGAAGGTTTAGTCATAGATGAACATGTCCGGGGAAAAATCCGGGCATGTTCGTTATTTTTTTTATTAGGGCTTTTTAGCTTCTGGTAATGGGTCAGCAGGAACAGGTATTACCGGAGTCGCTGGCACCTCTGCAGTTGAGGTCGAATTATCAATAAAAATTTCAGGCACATCTGTGTAGCGACTAAAAATCACTGAATCATTCAAATATCTTCTAATCAAGAGATACGAGCAGTAAGTCTTTCCGTGATCAGAGTTCAAGTTATCCCGGTCACCCTGGGCAAAGATCAACCCCTCATCCTGGATGATGTTGGATAGTTCAAAGTACTGCGAACAGAAGTCCCCAGTGTCTCGAGATTTATCCTTGTGAACACAATCACCATCTTTCTTAGCGACATCTATGCCAGTCGCAGATGTCACTTTGATGTGAACCGGCTCACGACAAACATCGATGATCCATTCTTTGGGTAAGTATTTTTTGTGTGTGATGTGAACGATACAGTTCTTCTTCTCAATGATAAAAGTCCGGGTGAGAAGACCGAAGAGAAGTCCCTTCTGATTCATCTTCATCGTATAAGAAGAATCCAAGCAGCTCTTTGAACTGAATCGCGTCTGTGCGAAGGCTTGAGAAATAAGGAGGAAAAAAAGTAAGCTATACTTCATGAATTCCATGACGATTAACCTCCATCATAAATACCGTTGCATCTTTTTTTAAAAACTCTGTCTCTTTGTCCAAACGAAGCTGGTAGAAATACTCTGTCAGAAGCTCAGTGGGTTGACTCTCTGATCTTGGCTTTGTGAAAGCGTGAACATCCTGCCTGATCTGTGCTTCCTTCCAATTAGATATAAATCCTGGGGAGAAAACAATGAATTTCTCTCCTTTAGAGAGCTGATAAGGTTTATCTTTGGAAAGTACAACCTTGCCCTGGACCTGACTGAAAAACTCTGCCTTTGAATCTCCGTAGGCCTTGAGTGTAAGGTGACTGAGATCAAGTTCGACCACAAGCAACTCTACTTCAGAATTTTTCTTTTTGGCACTATTGATCGTCGCCACTTCATTTCGACAATCTTGTAAGAATTTTTGAACATCGAACTCATTTTTTTTGTATGAATTTAAAACACCCATCAGGGCACTGGATATAAGATACGACTGACTGGCAATGAGGATCTGATAAACTTTTCCCTGAGTTTGATAGAGGTCATAAAACTCTCCGCCTC
Organism: Bacteriovoracales bacterium; assembly: GCA_038322885.1. Classification (GTDB taxonomy): domain Bacteria; phylum Bdellovibrionota; class Bacteriovoracia; order Bacteriovoracales; family Bacteriovoracaceae; genus Peredibacter. The sequence goes on from JBBQGK010000068.1 coordinate 23,478, forward strand.
CACCATCCCCTGTTGCATATTTATTATGAAAATGAACGCCCTTAATTTCTTCTGTACGTTTCGGGATCAGGATTTCATGGATCTTTTTTGCGCGAGACATTTCACTCTCGGCAGTTAAAAGAACCTGATCGAGCTCGCGGCTAAACTCCGCAATATGTTTTTGTAGTTGCTTCTGTTCTTGAAGAATTCCCCAGAAGAATTGTAACTGATTAGAGAGCATGGTCCATTGGAGCTGTGGCATGGGTAAAGCGAACTCGCCTACGATCTTCGTAAGAAACGCGGCCTGATCTTGAACCCAGTCTTGTGCTTTTTGATTTTTTTGATCGTGAAAAAAAATCACTCCAAGGTATGTATTGAGCATGATTTTAAATTGCTCATGCAGTTCAGGGTGATTCAGTAATGTTTCTGTATCCACCAAAAGAAGATCAGATCGTCGCTGGAGGTTCATCTCACAAAGCTCTTTAACCTTCACAACCTTCATGACATCAAAAAAATCAAACAGATCAAATCCGTGATTCTGAAGCTCAGCTTTTATAAATTGTCGTTCGTCCACGATCAGCATGGGGCAACCTTTCCTGGTTTTATGCCTATTTTTTCAGCGGGTTAGGCGAAGAATTACTTTCTTATATTTTACCGTTTATTTTTCCGCAAAACAACCGAAGAGAATTCATCAGGTGGGTTCTGCTCGCCTTTATGCCTTTTGTACGGATGGGTCCGGATGAAAAAAAATAATGTCTTCGAATTACCTTCGATGAGCGCAACTCTCTCTCTCATGGGGATGGCGTCGCAAGTTGAAGCACTCAAGTCAGACAATAAGCGCATTAGCGAACAGGCCGCTCGAACTATTCTTCGTGCTCTCGATGCAAAAGATAGCTATACGTTCGGTCACAGCATGCGTGTGGCCTATTTTTCTCTCGTGACCGGTGGAGAGCTTGGTCTTGATACGGAAGAAATGCGCGAACTGGAACTCTCAGCAATTTTCCACGATATTGGTAAAATCGGGACTCCAGACGCAGTCTTAAATAAACCTTCTCGTCTCTCAGAAGAAGAGTTTAATGTCATGAAACAACATCCAGAGAAGACTTACGAGATTCTTCAGGACTTTCCAGGTTTCGAGAAAATTGCTCTCAATGCTCGTTATCATCACGAGCGTTTTGATGGAAAGGGTTACCCTTTAGGACTTAAGGCCGAAAACATTCCTGTCGCAGCAAGAATCATTTTGATTGCAG
>JBBQGK010000069.1:0-24624 GCA_038322885.1 Bacteriovoracales bacterium
GTGATAGATGGCTTCAAAAGGCTTTGGTTTTTTCCAAACTGAGTGATGGAAAAGTTTTTCTACTGGAATATGAGAATCAAATTTTAACCCACGAAGATTTTTCCATTTCTCCCCGTTTTCAAAATGATCACAGAGTACGAGATCAGTGATTCCCAGATCGTTAAAATACTTCACAATTACGCTGCCGATGAATCCGGCGGCCCCAGTCACTAAAATCATAAGAAGTCCTTCTTGAATGAACTCCTCCAATCATAGATCAAAATTTAAGGGTGGAAAACTCTTACTTAAACATATTGAGCGCGTAAATCACTCTGATTTTGCGCACAGAATTTGAGAAGTTTGGGAGGGTCGAGAGCGTGATGAGAATGGCGCCGAGATAAAACAAGATTCCCAGTTCATCATAATTTACGATAAGGGCCACAATCCCGAAGATGATGGGCTCAATGACCATAAGTATTGAGGCCACATTGAGCTTTGTTGTACGGAGGCCATAGAGGAATGTAAGCCCTGGGAGAAGGCCCACGACACCGGCAAATAGGAAGATACCTCCCATATTGTCCGGGACTTTAATAAGACTCTGTTTGTTCTGGGCCACAATGATAAAGCTGATCGCTACCAGAGCAAGAAGATCATTGAAAAAGGAGATGACTAAGGGAGAGATTCCAGCTTCCTGACTTTTCTTGGAAGAGATCAGAAAGGCGGCCATGAAAAAAGAGGTCATGATCGGGAGAAGATGACCTGCAGTAAAACCATCCCCTACGGTTGGAATAATCAAGGCCAATGATCCGATGATCGCCACGATGACTTTGCTCAAGCTCGAAGATCGTCCTCTTCCACGGATGAACTCATAGAACATGACCCAAGTTGGGACAGTTAAAGTTAAAAAAGCGATGTGGGAAACCGGCAGTCCAACTTTAAGCGAACTGAACTCACACCAGTATTGGAAAGTCGCGATAAGGGCGCCTGTGATCAAGAGATTGAATTCTTTTTTAAAGATCAGGGTTTTGATCTCGGACCATTTTCGAAAGATAAAGGGAGTTTGGATGATTAAAAGTGCAGCGAGGAAATAGAAAGCAAAAACCAAGGGATCGTGATCTTTAATCAATAGGGACGCAAGCGGCGTCGATATTCCGATGAGAAATGTAGAGATCAAAATCAAAAGCATAAAATCCTTAATTTGACCCCGTAGGTACCATGCTCATTTTGAGCCCGGGAAGCTCTAAAATACCCTACGAAAAAGTTTCCTTGACGCATGGCAAACTCGGTGTCAAAGTGGCCTTCTGAGAGCGAAGAATCATCATCTTTTATTGGGCCAGATGACAGAAAATATGGCCTTTCAGTAACTTGGATTTTTCGTCATTTTTAAGCTAAACAAGCATTACTAAAGTGAGGACATATGAAAGTAGACCAATGGATGATTGAGGAATCGTTTCGCAATACATTTGCGATGGGATTTAAAGTGAAAGCGCACCTACATTCTGAACAATCAAAGTTCCAGAAAATTGATGTCATCGATACAGAGTCTGTAGGTCGACTTCTTATGCTCGATGGAAAGACCATGGTCTCTGATAAAGATGAATTCGTTTATCACGAAGTTGTTTCTCACATTCCTTATATGGTTTCTCGAACTTGTAAAAAAGTTTTGATCATTGGTGGTGGCGACGGTGGTGTGGTTCGGGAGTTTGTGAAGCACGCTGATATCGAGCGTATTGATCTAGTAGAGATTGATGAGAGAGTGATTGAAGTGTCTAAAGAGTTCTTCCCGGATTGTACGAGTGGTCTCTCGGATAAGAGAGTCCGCGTTCTTCCGGAGGATGGATTTGCATTCATTAAGCGTGCTAAAAAAGAGTATGACATTATTGTGGTCGACTCGACGGATCCGGTAGATTTCGCCTCAGGTTTATTCACCGATGAGTTCTACCAGGATGTCCATAATGCTCTCACAGATGATGGCATCATGATGAACCAGACTGAGAATCCATTCCTTGATGAGTGGGGAATTAAAAATATCTACGACAATATGAGAAAAGTTTTTCCCATCGTAAATTCATTCAATGCTCCGATGCTGATTTACCCGGGGGTCTACTGGACTTTTGGTTTCTCATCGAAGAAATACAAGGCGACTGATATCAATCCAGCGAAAATGAGTGCTATGACAACTCTTGAGCGAAAGCTCAAGTGGTATAATATGGATTGGCATAAGGGGACTTTCTCGATATCAAATTTCCATAAAAAAATGATTGGCCAGGAGTAACAAATGGAAGCGCGTTTAATTAAAGAAGTTGAGGGCCTTGAACCGGCAAAACCTTTCATCGGGACAAAGTACGCAGAAGCGATCTTCTCGCACTCAACCCACATCATCGGTTTCTGCTTTGATGGAACGACAAGTTTTCGTCCAGGTGCTCGCTTCGCTCCGAGTGCGATACGTGAGGCTTCTTATGGGCTTGAGGACTATTCTCCTTACTTAGATAAAGATACCCAAGACTACAACATCGTCACCATGGGAGACCTTCCGACCTACCCATCGAAGTGGCATCTCACTAATAACTTCTTCATGGAAATGACCAAGGATCTAGATCTTAAAAAAGATCAGATCAAGTTTTTGACTCTTGGTGGAGAGCATTCTATCTCTTATGGTCCCATTGTGACCTATATGAATAATTATCCTGATCTTTTGATCGTTCACCTGGATGCTCATACAGATCTTCGAGACGGTTACCTCGAAGAAAAATATTCTCATGCTTCAATTATCCGCCGTGTGCTCGATCACTTCACGCCTAAAAATCGTCTGATTCAATACGGGATTCGCTCTGGTCCTCGTCAGGAATTTAACTGGATGAAAGAGAATAAGACTTTAGCGACCTCGCTCAAAGAGTGCTGCGAGTGGATTGAGGCGATTGATGATTCTAGGCCTATCTACTTGACCCTCGATCTAGACTTCTTTGATCCTGGGTTTTTTCCGGGCACCGGAACTCCAGAGGCCGGAGGGGAAGATTTTCATGGGTTTATGCGAATCCTTAAGATCTTAAATAGAAAAAATCTCGTGGGGGCCGACGTCGTTGAGCTCGCACCGATGCTTGATCCCACTAATAACTCTGCATGTTTTGCCTCTAAAGTGACCCGGGAAATCCTCCTCGCCCTTAATAAATAGAGGCTTGCAAGGAACTTTTTTACTCAGGTTTTCTAGGATAAGAGCCGATAAGAATAGGTACCTTATTGGAGAGCCATGAGTAAAACAAAAATGACCCGTCTTGAGTGCAGTAAAGAAGTCCGAAGAGGACTTAACCGCCACGGAGTTGACCTAGGCTACTGTCAATATAGTGCTTCGGGAAACGAAGTTCGTCTGACGGGCTGGCTTTGCAAAATTGATGGGTCAGAGTTTCATGGTCTCGAGATCGAATCATTAATTATGGATTTTCAGCGCAAGCTTCCAGGCTTTTTTATCAACGGCGAATGCGATAACTGGAAATTTACCTCAGAACATATTCAGTACTTGGCGGAAAGAAAAACTCCAGTGGAGCGAACCGACGAACTCGCGGCCACAGAGGAAGAGTACGACAACTTTACCACGAACAAAGCCTCTTAAGGGGCCATGTGCTTGCGCTTCAAGTACGGGTGAACAATTAAGGCCACGGCCCAAATTCCTATCTCGTATAAAAGCATCATCGGAATCCATACAATCATCATCGTATAGACATCGGGAGTTGGTGTAATGATCGCTGCTGCGAGGGCAAAAATCACAGCGATATAGCGGCGCCAAGAACTGAGACTGTACCTAGTCACGATCCCCATAAAGCCAAGAATCACCATAATATTTGGAAGCTGAAACAAAAGTCCTAATAAGACTAAGACCTTTGAAGAGAGTGTTAAGTAATCCTGCAGATTAATCATCGCCTGAACATTTTGAACGCCAGAGTTGAAATCCACGAGGACTTTAAACGTGAAAGGAAAGATCACGTAGTAGCCAAAACATACTCCACAAATAAATAACAAAAAACCAACAATCAGAAAGGGGCCCACCGCTCGGGCCTCATTGTCGTAGAGTCCTGGACGAACAAAAAGCCAGACCTCTCGAAACCAGAAGGGGCTCGCGAGAAAGAGGCACGACCAAAATGACATCTGAAATTCAGCAATAACCTTATCCATGATCCCGGTGAAGATTACCTGACCATGAGTTCCCAGGGCCTCTCTCAAGGGGACGAGAAGGAATTCCTGAATTTGGGTGGCGTAGGAGTAACAAATAATAAAGGACACAACTAGGATGATCAGGATTCGAATGACTCGAATCCGTAGTTCTTCCAAATGATCCATGAACGACATTTCTTTCATCCCTCTATCATATCGCCGAGGTACATTTCTGTCTTATCTTTTCTGAATTTCGGGTTAGAATGAATTCATGAAAGTTCTTTTGATGACTCTTTTTTTAGGCTTCTCTTACCAAGCGGCCGCTATCGATCCGGGTTTGCTTCGATGCCTCGGGGCAGAAGAGAAGTCGCTGCATCTAAAAAAGAATATGGGACCCATCTATGAGCTCAATCAGCGCATGATCTCAGAAGTGGTTCAAATCCCTAACGTTAAACTTAAGAATGTTGAATTTCATGATATCTGCTCGAGAAAGCGTCCCTCGGAGTCTCTGCATCTTTTGCAGATCACTCTTCTGAAAGGCAAAGAGATTTTCGAGATTCCTGAAAGTGTAACAGGGATGCAGAAACAAATTACACTTGGAATGATTGATGATTACGTCGATGCCTGTGAAGAAATCTTTCTTAATTTTATTTCACAAATTCAAACCAGCGCTCCAACTCCAGATTGTCTCACGAAGGAAATTCCGGAACTCATTCCATTTTTTTATGATGTTAAGTATCTGCAGGAAGATGTAGAAATCAAAAGAGTGTTTCATGGAAGAGAAAATACGATCTTCTCAAAGCTTCTGAACTACACCCAGGCCTTCAAGCGATGTCAGTCGCGTTTAGCTCTTAAGAAAAAGGCTAAACCATCATCGACTCCTGCACTTAAAAAGCGCTGAAGCTCAATTCCCATCATCTCTTCTTCTTTTTGGGAAACTTTTTTATCGTAAGAAAGAACGACCTGACGATTGCGAAGACTCTCAACTTTCATGTTCCAATCGTGGGAATCCGGAAAACATGAAAGCATGTAATCAATTTCAAGTAACCAATCAGCAATCGAGCGATTCTTATAAACGCGCTCGCGTGCATCTGTGTGGAGAATTAATAGCGACCGTTTAAGTTGAGGGACGCATGAACGGCAGCCCTGCCCGGCCTGTGATGAAGCCGCCAAGGTTTCAAGTGTGGCAGCTTTTTCATTTTTCAGATGCTTTAAAACATCATCTTCACGTACGCCAAAACAGCGGCAGATAAGCGGAGAGGCTTCCTTATAAAGATCGGATCTCCCTCGATACTGGTTAAGGGTTGCCATGAAAACTTCCATGGCCTTGAAAAAAATCTGCTCTTCAACCTCGCCTTTGACTTCCCAATAGAACTGATCCTGCTTAAAGCTCTCATCCCAGTCTTTGCTATTTAACTGAAGCAGCTTGTTCAACGTCTTTCCTACTGAGAGTTGTCCAAGTGAGGAGAGCCAGGGATTTTGGGGCCCCGAGTACCCAAGATCTGTCAGAAGATCTTTGCTATCAAATTTCAAATTAAGTGTGTGAGTTCCGAATGCGAGAGAAACGGAGGGAACAAAGACGGCCTCGTGAAATGAATCAGACTCAGAAGTTTCTTTAAAGCTTTTCATCGGCCGCAGTCCATTCTTCCGGAGAGAACTTGGTCAAAATTTCATAACCCTCTTCCGTGATAAGAACAGTGTGCTCAAATTGCGCCGACCAAGATTTATCTTTAGTGAGCACTGTCCAACCATCATCGAGGTGGCGAACATGCCGTTTACCAAAGTTGATCATGGGCTCAACAGTGAAGGTCATGCCCGGTCTCATCTCAACACCTGTTCCACGTTTTCCGAAGTGAGTAACCTGAGGCTCTTCATGGAAACCTCTGCCAATGCCGTGGCCGCAGTATTCGTGAACAACGGAGAAGTGATTTGCATGAGCGATTTCTTCAATGGCAGCACCGATGTCACCTAGGTGAGCGCCTGGGCGACACTGAGCGATTCCTTCGAGCATACATTTTTTTGCGACTTCAACTAATTTTTGAATTTCTGGTTTTACATTTCCAATGAGGAAAGTGGCATTCAAGTCTCCGTGAAATCCTTTCCAAATGGTGGTGACGTCGAGGTTGATGATGTCGCCGTCTTTGAGAATATCTTTATCAGAAGGGATGCCGTGGCAGATAACATCATTCAACGAAGTACAAAGGGATTTAGGGAATCCATGATAGCCGAGAGTCGCAGGAATTCCTCCGCGGTTAACGGTGTACTGATGACACAATTTGTTAATGTCTTCCGTACTCATTCCGGCCGAAAGGTTTTGCCCAAGAAAATGCATAGTCTTAGCGGCCATTTTACAGGCCTCACGCATGACTTCTATTTCGCGGCTCGATTTGATGTTGATCATGGTGTCTCTTATACACTTTTAGGGGGATTTAGGCTAGCTTTGAAGGATGAAAAGCTACGGAGTCTTGCGCACCAATCTCTCTCCCTATCAAAGTCAAAACTTCACAGAGTTGGAGAGAAATACTTTGGAGAAAATTCCTGGTCTTAAGTATGGAAAAGACGACGAGGACGATCTCATCCTCATTACAAATACGCACACGGAACTCTCTCAAATTGATCCGCAAATATTGAAGCGAACACGACTAATTCTACATCCAAATTCTGGATACGATCACTTTGAAAAAGATTTTAAGCTTTGGTCTAAGATTCCCGTCATAGTAGGTCACACCATTCGAGCTCAGGCCGTGGCAGAGTATACGATTGGCTGCTTGATTCAAGGGAGCTCCGAGATGCCTCAGCATCTTGTTTGGGATAAGAATCGGAACTGGGACAGAAAACTTATTTCAGAGATGGAGATCTGGGTTTATGGGCTCGGGCATATTGGCCAGATTGTAACGAGGACACTTAAGTCTCTGGGGGCAAAAGTTGTCACCATTGATCCGTTTAAAAAAGAAGCTGACTTAAAATACTGGCGCATGGGTCATCGAAGAGATGCCCATGCCCATCTGCTCACGGCAAGTCTCAACCACACTTCAAAGCATCTTTTAAATTTCGACTTTTTTCAAGATGTTCGAGGTGACTCCATCTTTGTTAATGGTGCTCGAGGTGGTTTGATTGATGGTAACGGCCTGAAGGATTTTCTTTCTACAAATCCTAAAGCTTTCGCTTTTCTCGATGTGTTTGAGAAAGAGCCTTTCCACGGGGAGTGGATGAATGTTCCGAATGTTTGGAAGACCAGCCACATTGCCGGAGTCTCGCGCCACCTTGACCAAAAAGTCATCGATTTTGAAACCACGGTTCTCCAAAACTTCACTCACCTCTTTGAAAAAGATTTTATGACTAAATATAAAGATGAATGTCTCCAAAACAAATTTCTCGACGGAGTGTTGATTTGAAACATTTAAAAGATTTACTCACACTTCCGGGCAATGGTGTCTTCACCATTCATACTGGTCAGGAAAAAAAAGCGACTCTTCTGAAGGCTTATTACCAGACGACGGATGCGGATAAAGCCAAAAAAATCTGGGAGAAATCGCTAACGACCTTGAAAGATAATCTGCCCATGGTTATTGGCATTGCCTCTGACAATGGTGGCGGGATTCAGCGTGGAGCCAACTGGGGCCCACTTGTTTTGCGACAGGAAATTCTCAAAGATAAGAAAAAATATTTTGATCTTGGCGACGTGAGAGTTATCCCTCACCTTCTTCATGATAAATATCTCAATCAGGAAACCATCGAACTTTGTCAGGAAGCTCTCTACGGAAAAAAAAACAAGCTTCCGGTTTCTCCCTTAAGTATTGCTGAAAAAATCATGGAAGATCTTTACAAGAAATTTCCGAACGCAAAGGTTCTGGGTTTCGGTGGAGATCATTCAACGAGCTATCCACTAGTCAAAGCATGGCTTCAGAGTCGAAAACATTTAAAAGAGGCCGCCATCCTTCATTTTGATGCTCACACGGACTTACTTGATCGACGCTTGGGAATTGATCTTTGTTTTGGGACATGGACTTTTCATATCCTGGATATGCTAAAGAGCCGCGACCACATTGTTCAAGTGGGAATTCGTTCAAGTGGAAAAGATAAAAAGTACTGGAAGAAAACTCTGGGAGTTGAACAAATCTGGGCGAGCGAATTTAAAAAACTCGGTGTTGAAAAAATTTATACTCAGATAAAAAAGCATTATCAAAAGTTAGGGATTAAAGAAATTTACATCAGTTTTGATATTGATGCTCTCGATGAAAAATATGCTGCCGCCACAGGCACTCCAGAAAAAGATGGTTTAATTCCCTCAGACTGCGCGGCGCTGATTCGCCTTCTCGCGAAAGATTTTACAGTGACAGGGGCCGATCTCATGGAGGTTGCTCCTTACGTTTTACCGGCGGGAGTGGAGGTTCGTGATCAGCAGAGTTCTCTTTCCGTTGCGGGAGACATCGCCCGTTTACTTTTGAGTGTCCTTAAAGGATGAAGAGAAGAATCGTCTTTCCTCCAGTTGAAAGTGCGACTGAAGATGGTCTTGTGGCCGTCGGTGGTGATCTTGAGACCGATACGATTCGGACGGCCTATGAACAAGGCATTTTTCCTTGGCCCATCTCGCTTGATTTTCCTCTGGCTTGGTTTTCACCAAATCCAAGGGGGATTATTGAATTTAATGAGCTCCATCTCTCAAGATCATTTGAAAAATTTTTGAAGAAAAATCCTTTTACCGTTTCCTACAACCAGGCTTTTGATCTGGTGATAAAGGCCTGTGCTATGACAAAGAGAAAGGATCAGCCGAGCACCTGGATCACGCCTGATATCATCGCTGGATACCGTAAACTCTTCCAGGAGGGAAATGCTTACTCTGTGGAAGTTTGGCTTGATGAAAAGCTCGTGGGCGGTATTTACGGCGTGGTGATGGGGAATTTTTGTTCGGGTGAATCGATGTTCATGACAGAAGACAATGCTTCGAAATTTGGATTGTATTCGCTTATTCGACTTTTGCAAAAAAATGGTCTCAAGTGGCTAGATACTCAGATGGTGACGAATGTGGTGGAGCAATTTGGGGGAAAGTACATTCCTAGAGAGGAATTTCTAAAGAAGATCTCTGCTGTGGACTGGACCATTAAAAAAGAAAATATCTTTGAATTATGAGTAAAAAAAAAGCCCCTTTCGGAGCTTTTTTTTAGATGAATTTTTGTCTTAAGCGTAACTTAATTGTAATTTTTGATTGGCCTTTAACGTACGACGGACTTCGCGCATAAAGATTCTTACCGATTTTTCCATCTTGATCTTCTCGCCACTGCAGTAGGCTTCCATCCGAACTTTGAGATCCTGGTAATTCAAATCAAGCTCGTGAGCAAGTTCTTCACAACGCTTTTTGAAGCGATAGTCTTTTTCAATGAGCTCAGACATCTTTTTAGAAAGCTCTTGCTTTAAAGTCGCTGGAGAATAAACGTTCTTAAGTTCGACCAGTTTGAAAGCATTGAGAATTTTCAAGTAGAAGAAACCGATATCAAACTCATACCAACGGTGACGAAAACTGCACGAGCGCATGTGAGCATGGTGATTGTTGTGATCAAGCTCGCCGCATGTGATGAAGTTTAATGGAAAAATAAAACCAATGTTGCGGCTGTTATCCGATGTAGCGTGATTTCTGTAACCCCACCAGTGAGCGAGAGCATTCACTCCACCAATAGCAAAGATAGGAGAAACAAGAAAATTCAGAACAGCAAGAACTCCACCCCAGATAGGTCCAAAGAGAAGGATCATTACAACGGTCAAAAGGTAAGGTCCAACAAATGAATGCTTGTGCATGTAAGCTTCAAGTCTATTCGTAGGAATTGTTTTTTTGATTTTTTCGACTTCAGGCCAAGACTTAGCATTGGTGTAATCTAGGACTCCGAAAAGGAGAGCGTGAGCGAGACCTTTTTGCAAAGGACTATGCGGATCTTTCGGCTGATCAGAGTGAGCATGGTGGAAAATATGAACAGAAACCCAGTCTACTTTCGACATAGAAGTAATCATCCATAACCAAACTTGCATGACCATATCAAGCCAAGGCTTGATGATCACACCTTTATGAGTGTGGTAGCGGTGAAAAGAGAGTGACATCGCCGTGATCGTTACGTGGGCGATACAGAGTGAATAAATTCCCATAATGATAAAAGGGTGACTTGCAACGAACTGACCTAAAAAGCCATGGAGACCAATTGTATGAGACAAGACAAACCAGATCGCCGCATAGGATAGGGCGAAAAAAGAAAGTAACTTGATCATGCGATTTCCTTATCAAGACCGATGTAGTGGCAACGAGTCTGAACTCATCTCAAGCAAACCTGGAGGAGCAAATTCCACGCATAGTCCGCATGTAATACATCCGCGATCATCAATGTGAATAGCTTCTGCTGTCACTTTGATCGCATGGGTCGGGCAAAGTGTCTCACAGATTTTTGCATCTTTCCACTTGGATAATAACTCCGCATTACCTATGAATTTTGGTCGGCGTTTTAGTCTCGGGGAATAAAAATACAGTGAGTCAGGAAAAGAAGTTTTGTGAAGTTTAAACGACTTGAAGATTTTTTCCCCAAATAATTTTTTAATCTGGCGGAGATCCCACCACGAGCGAAGAAAAGATCGGCCCACATAGTAATTTCTGTTTAGTATCATCTATCTAATTCCTGTCGACGAATACCCAGACTCGCCATTCCCGCAGGTAACTGATCTTGCGTCAAACCTTTCATAAAGTAAGGAGCGGCCTGCGCCAGAGCAAAGCTCGGTGTTTTGATCTTAATACGATAAGGCGAAAAGTCAGCACCAGCAAGATGGAAGAAACCAGCTTCTCCGTTGGGGGACTCGAGAGAAATAAACTGCCAATCACGATCACTCGAAAAAGCAGTTTCGTCGAGCATGGCCTCTTGGATTCCCGCACTAATAATCTCACCTAAGGGAAGGTTATCAATCACCTGGGTCACAATCCGAAGACTTTGGAAAATCTCTTCCAGGCGAATCAGGTATCGATCATAAGCTGTTCCATAAATACCAACAGGAATATCAAAATCAATGTCCTGGTAAAAATAAAATGGTTGGGACTTTCTCAAATCAAAATTGAGCCCGGCCGCTCTCATCGCCGGTCCACTAACACCCCATTGAAGCACTTGTTGAGCATCTACATCACCACCCTCGAGTTGAGAGCGAAAATTTTTCTGCCCGATGAGTGACTTATGAATTGTGCGCAGATTTTTAAAGATAATATCATTCACGCTCTGGTATTCTGTGATCCAACCGTACGGAAGATCTTCTCTCATACCACCAATATTAATTTGATTAAGTCCCTGACGATGACCGCAAAATTTTTCAAAAAGTTCATACACTTTTTCGCGGGCATTCAGGAAAAGTCGGAACTCGTTTTGCTTTGAGGCCAGAGCGATATCTGAAAGTACCGTTAGGTGTTCGGCCACACGAGCAAGTTCGAGCATCACAATGCGAATGGCCTGAGCTCTTTCAGGAACTTTAATTCTATAAGTCTCTTCAATGGTGCGGGCCCACGCCGTGGCATAAGTAGGGGCCGCTCCCAGATGAATTTTATCCACGAGCTGTAAAACTTGAATCCAGCTTCTACTCTCCAGAAGTTTCTCAAATCCTTCATGATGAAGGCCAATTCTCAAATGAGAATCAACGACCTTGGAAGGATCAAAACATACCATCCATTCAAAATTACCCATGGTCTCTGGAGAGAACACATCAAAGCGTTTCCACTGATAGGATTCTTCAGGCCAAGGCTCTTCCGATTTATTAGGGTTGATTTGAATTTTCGGAACATCGAGAATTTTCTCGGTTGGCCAAGCTGACATCTTGCTATCTTTTCTCATAGGCCAGTTTTGCTGTCCCTGAGGAAGAATCAGAGTCGACTGCGGCCTATCAAAAATAATCTTGAGCATCTCGGCTTGCTCGCGCTCCATCCAGTCTGCATGGTTAAAACTTTGGACTAAGCTCGGAACAATTTCATTGTCATTAAAAAGAACGTGGATATTAAGGCGCTGATGGTTACCCATATTAAGAAAATGATAAACCAGCTCAAAGCGCTCATCATATTTGGAGGAGAGACCAAGACGATCGACCCCAACCAAGTCTACGAGTGTGAGATATCCCAGATCGTCACGGATCATTTCAACCCAACGAAGGAGATCTTTGGGTCTTACATGAACATGATGTTGGCCATTATCAGCGTGATAAAACTTATCCCCGACTGTTGAGAAGATATGCTGAGATTTTTCAAATTCTTTCCAGTTAAACATAACCCAGCTTTTGATAACAAGACGTCATGGCCTCTAAAAGTTCTTCGGGAAGCACGCTCCAACCTGGAACCTCTACGTACCGAAGTTGGTCGAGCTGCAATAATTTAACGAACGGATGATTTTCATAAAGAGTTCGCGCCTCGCCCGTTAATAAAAGGACCTTACCAACCTGAAGCCTGGACATAACTCTGTCAGCATAAATGGAGAGCTTCGGTGAAATCACTCCATCCCAAACGATGACATCAGCTTCCTCTGGAACATTTACAAACTCCCAAGAAAACTTGAGGGCATGAACGTACTTATCGCCTAAAAGGGAGGGCCACTCCGTAGAGAGCAAAGGTCCAGAGAACAAGTAAATTTTTAAAGGTTGGGTTTTAATTTCCATTAATAAATGATCTTTGAATTATAGGCCTTGTCAGTTGGCTCGCGCTTCAACCACGGTGCTTCTTCAGGCATGATGGAAAGTTTCTCTAGCATGTTTTCGTTCATATTTTCTGAGCACTCAAATCGATTCAATTTGTAATGGGTCCAATCGTAAACTTTCTGATGGGTTCCAAAGGGGTGCATGTCATAGTCTACGAAGCGATATTTTCTGGTTTCAGTTTTGTTGATTTCCTTGAGAAATGGCTGAAGGTTTTTCATCGCGAGATCGATATCTCTCTCTGAGCACTCGTAGATTTCTTGAATAAAATTATACTGGGGTTTTCCATCCGATGAGATTTCGTTTCTAGTCCAAGCGTCCCGGCTACAGTCAAAGTAGTAACCATCAGCGTGAAGGCGAAGAAAGATTCCCATATAACTCAAGAACCAAAACTTCTCCGGATTAGCATTGATGTTTCCGTGATAAACAAATTTATCACAGGTCTTCATCTCAGAATAATAGGTCGTAATGAACTGGCGAAAACGCGCGGCGAAACCAACAGGTAATTTCTTTCGACGGCTCTCTGCCCTTGCCTTGAGTTTAGCCTCGAGATCCACTGTCGTCTTGGCCAAGGCATCTTCTGGCTTTTCTACACCAACGTCATTCCAGAACTTTTCATAAAGTCGATGACATCCCAACTGAACCTTTTTCATTTCTTCAGAAGTAAAAAGAATCGAGCGCTTTTGAAAATACTCAAACGAGGAATTAAAAGAAAGAAGTTTTCGAACACGAACAGCGGGAGTAACAAATTCTCCATAAGGATTTCTACCATCCATATTTTCGAGTTCAGGTTTTATTAATTCCCATTTCACCTTGCGCTTAAATGACTTCAATGAATTTACCGAATCATAATCATGATCAGCGGCATCCACAGCAATGAAGACCAATCGTGAGAGCCATGTATTGCGGTCAACACAATTGCCTTCGGGACAAATATTTTCGACGTAAGCACCAACCATGCGGACGCGCATGTAATTCAAATCGAGAAGTGGCTGCTCTCTCTTCGCATTACCGAAAACAATCACTCGATGAGGATTTCCAAGTTGATCTAAAACTCTAGGGAGGTAGGCGATCGAAAAATGTGGTGAACCAAAAAGACCATCTTCTTTTTTCCAGACGTCTTTTTGAGCACAGTAGGAATGCGTGAAGTAGCGCTGACCCGATGGAAGATCTAAGCTATAGGCATATGGTGAACGGTAAGGGGTGACGATAACGACATTGGCACTGCGATCACTTTTAACAAATTGTGGATCAACGTCAAAAAAGAGATGCGGCAGAGGCTTATCTTCTGGATCGCGAAGAGAGTGTTCTTTGTTGGTATTAAACCAATTGCGATCATAAATAGTCGTGAGCTCTTGGTGATCTCGGTGAGAACAAGCTGAGACCAAAATCACAAGAACCATTACTAGGCTTTTCAATTGACAGCATCTCCCGAACATAACATCATAAACCCCTATTTCTGTAGACCCTGCCCGGGTGGTGGAACGGTAGACACAAGGGATTTAAAATCCCTCGGATAGAAATATCCGTACGAGTTCGAGTCTCGTCTTGGGCACCATATTAATTTTCGTAACAAGAATATCATCTTTTTTTTCTGCGAAGCTACCAAAATCACGTCCTCTTTATCTAAGAAATCGCCCTTACCGGGTTTCTGGTTTCATAGATTACAAATTGTGTCACCGATTTGGGCTTTCCAACTAAAATTTCGGGCTTAAACTAAATACATGAGATTAAATTATTTACCTGTTCTCCTGTGCTTTTTTGTTCTTTCATGTGGACGAGAGCTCCCAAAAGTAAGCGAGCTAGTTGAAGAGGCAAATTCGGCAGACTGGTCCCAAGCGGTGACTGAAAGTATAAAAATTAATGCCCCCCTCAAAGAAGTTTGGAAATATGCCAGTAATTCTGACAATGCCAAAGAATGGTCTATTTTCTTTGATCACATATCGCCGCTGCCAGGAATTCCTGATGGTCAAATTGGAGCTCTCCGCCGCTGTTTCAGGATGGCCAATGAAACTGGTCCCTACTGGGATGAGGTTGTGACGGAAGTGATTCCTGAAAAACTAAGACAGATTACGACTTATAATTTGACCGGATTCCCTTTTAATTTTTTAGTAAAGGGCCAGTTTGTTTTTGTTCGTCAGATGTACCGCTCTATTGATGAAAACACGTCTGAGTTAGTTTTTCTTACGAGGTCAGCACCATCGGGAAATGTTTTTGGGGATCTCGCTTTCTATTTGTCCCGAAAAGAGACCGCAAGGATATTTAAACTCAATCTGGAAAATATTAAGGCCAGGATTGAAGGAAAACCTCGTCCCTATCCGTGGGAGAACTAAAGAATGGAAGAAGTAACCCACAAATATTTTACTGCATTTAAGAAAATAGGTGTGAACACAGAGTTGCAACTCTTTCGTTTGAGAGAGAATGAAATCATCGAAAAAGCTTCTTATGACCATGCGGACTTCGACGGGATCTCAGCGATCGTAGATCTCGCGAAGAAAGTTTCGGGCGAAGAATTCACATCACCAACAGTTCGGTTTACGTCAGAGCCAAAGGCCTTCGAAAAATTCAAACAACTTTTAAAATGGTATTTGAAGTTCTGGCCGTTTAAGCCTTCTTTATGGAAATCCCATGGTAAGAAGAAGAGAGTTTCTGCCTGGAAAAAGTTTCGATTACCCAAAGATATAACGTCCAACGAACTTAACACTCGTTTACTTCTCTCACTCGACAGAGCATCGCTCAACTACCTGAGAAATCCGAAGCAAAAACGAATGTGGATGATTCCAGTTTCTCTCTATGAAAAAATTGACCATACAATTAATGGTGGAAATAGAATCTCGTTCATCGATGTTCGAATCGATGAGAGCACCACTGGAATGAGCTTACAAAACCAAATCCGACAAAGTCTCAAAGAAAAAAATTACTGGGGGACCATTCTAACCATAAAACCAGTGGCCTTAGTTGGAGTGACGTTATTTGCCCTTTTTTTGAAAACAGCTCACTTAAGTTTTCGGCGCACTGGAACTCTCACGAATATGGGTGAGTGGAAAATCCCAAATCTGCCTCAAGATGAATGGTGGGTCTTTGGTGACGGAATGGTCGCTCTAATGAATCCAGTCGTCGGAACCGTTATGCTGCTTAATGGCCACCTCGGAATAAGTGCTATTTTTCATGAATCTTTGGGAATGACCGAGGACATGGCCCAGAAATTTCTTAACGAATGGGAAATACAATTTGAGAGACTATAAAATGTTGGTTACGCTAAGCTTCTCTGCTGACGGATATGCAATTTTCATTTAGAATTTAGCAGGATGAATAAAATCTAAAGGATTATATGATAGCTCGCAAAATCACTTACCGTGGAACTTTTAGCCAGGAATGTCTCAGTACGATGTACGACATTACTCGGAAAACGGAAATCACGGGCCAGGTAAGATCTGTTAGTGAGAGTGAGATCGAACTCAATCTCGAAGGTGATCCTTCAATGATAAAACTTGTTCAGCATCAAATTGAGCGTAAAGTGAAAACAGCGATCTCAGACAAGACTGTCACTCCCATTCCCTATCAACATTATGTTGGTGTTATTCTTTTAAACTAAAAAAAAGCCCTCTTGAAAAAGAGGGCTTTTTTTTATCTAGCAAACATTCTTACAAAACTAATAATCGCTTTTGGAAAAAGTCCGAACTCCAAAGTCGCAAGGGCAGAAATCAGAGCTGCAATCGTTGGACCTTTAAGACGCTGATAGGTTGCCATTTCTGAAGTTGGCTCTTTCATGAAGAGATAAACAATCACTCTAAGATAGTAGTAAACTGACACGACACTCGTGAGAACAGCGATCACAACCAAAGGAATCTCTCCCGCATTCACGGCCGTGCTAAAGAGTCCGTACTTTCCGATAAATCCTGAAGTCAAAGGAATCCCCGCCATGGAGAGAAGGAAGATCGTGAAAAGAGTACTAAGGATTGGATGCTTAGAACCAATTCCTGCAATCTGATCCAGCGTAAGATCTTTCTGGTTTTTTTCTTCGAAGACTGAAATCACAGCAAATGCACCTAGGTTCGCAAGTGCATAGAAAAAAAGATAAAGAATAAGAGCTCGTGAATCTTCTACACCCCGACGAAGCACCATGAGGCCCAGGAGAAGATAACCTGTGTGAGCGATGGTTGAGTAAGAAAGCATCCGCTTCAAACCCGTCTGCGAAATCGCCACAAAGTTGCCGTAGATCATACTGGCAGCAGCAATAAACCAAATAAATGAATGGAACCAATGAAGGCCAGCAACTGTTTCGTTATAAACCAAATGCTGAGAAATTTTTGCAAAGGCCATGAAAGCTGTTAATTTTACGCCAGCACTCATGAAGCCCGTCACATTCGTAGCAGCACCCTGGTAAACGTCAGGAAGCCAGCCGTGGAACGGAAAAGCACCAACCTTAAAGAGCATTGCGACAGTGATAAGACCCAGTCCAATGTAGTAAATCAAGGAGGGCTGAGTTTCTGCTACCCGGTTGGATATTGTGAGTAGATCAAAAGATCCCGTGGCACCAAAAATAAGAGCTCCACCGTAAAGAAGGAAGGCAGAAGAGAGGCCGCCGAGAATGAAATACTTCATGCCCGCCTCAGATGAAAATCTGCTTGTTCTTCTCATCGCGACCAGAACATAAATAGGAAGCGACATAATTTCAAGGGCAATGAACATGAAGAGCAAGTGAGAGGTACTTACCATCAACATCATTCCGACAGTCGCAAATAAAATAAGCGAGTAAACTTCGGGAAGAAGACCTTCTTTTTTATCCTGCCCATAAGTGACAACAATCGAAATCATACTGATAAGCATGAGGATCAAGTTGAGACTTCTTGAATAGGAATTCATCTCCAGCGTACCGTGAAGGAGATTAATGTCATTTGCGAAGAGTTTGGCAGCTCCTACGATCATGGAATAAAAAAGACATCCAAAAGAAGCAAGAAATGCAAAACCACGCCCCTTCGTTTTATGCGTTCCTACGAGGAGTGCTACGACCGCCCCAAAACTCAGAACGAAGAAGGGAAACAAACTAAACAGTTCATCGCTCGTGAGGGACGTAAGTGGAAAGATTTCCAATAAGTTCATGGGTTCCCGCTTTTCTCAATAAGAGTAGTGCCGTAGTTTTCCAAAGTTGCGTCAGATTTACCAAAAAATGTTTTCGGAAAGAATCCAATACCAAAGACAAAAAGTGCAAGAACGACCATCGCAGTAATTTCTTTTCCATCAAGGTCATGCAAGTGACTTACATCATGGCTCGTTGTCTGTGGGCCCAACATAACCATCTGATAAGCTTTAAGTGCGTAGATGGCACCAAGAATGACTCCAGTACCTGCAAATAGAACAAGCATCGGATGAACTTGGAAGGCCCCTAGAAGAATAGGAAACTCTCCAACAAATCCGTTGGATCCAGGGAGGGCAACACTTGAGAGAGTGACGATCATGAAACCAATGGCCATAAGAGGAACAATCTTCGCCAAACCACCAAACTCATTTAAATTTCTTGTGTGAAGTCTCTCATATAGGAAACCTACAATCATAAAGAGTCCACCAGCCGAGATTCCGTGGTTAATCATCTGGTAGAGAGACCCGGCGATGGCAACTTTCTGAAACGAGAAGAGTCCAACCATGATGTAGCCCATGTGGGAAACCGAAGAGTATGCCACGAGCTTTTTGAAATCAGTTTGAGAGAGCGCGCAGAATGCTCCGTAGATAATCCCAATCACCCCTAAGATGATGAACATGGTAGAGAAATAATACGCAGCTTGCGGGAACATCGGAATCGCAATTCTCATGAGTCCGTAAGTACCAAGTTTCAGAAGTACAGCGGCCAGGAAAACTGAACCAACTGTTGGTGCCTGAACGTGAGCATCCGGAAGCCAGGTGTGAAAAGGAACCATGGGGACCTTAATCACAAAAGCGAGAGCAAACGCGAGGAAAAGATAAGTTTGAGGAGAGCTAAAAACTGAAGAGAGGCTTGACCCGTCAAAAGCAAATTTCATTTCAGAGAGCTGGGCGAGTGAGGCCGTTGGTTGCCCAAAAAATTCTGTTGAGGAATGGATCAACCAGAAAATCGCCACGAGCATGAGAAGAGATCCCACCATCGTATAGAGGAAGAATTTGACTGTGGCGTAAATGCGATCTTTCCCACCCCAGATTCCAATCATAAAAAACATCGGGATGAGAACGACTTCCCAAAAGAAGTAGAACAGGAACATGTCTGTTGCGAGAAACGTTCCGTACATTCCGGCCTGAAGGGCCATGATGAGAGCGACAAAAAATTTTTCTTTTTTAAGCTCGCCATGTGGCCAGGTTCCAAGAATCGCCAACGGCGAAATGAAAGCAGTCAGCATCACGAGTGGTAAACTAATCCCATCAATTCCTAAACGGTAGTTAATACCCCAATCCGGTAGCCACGGAACAAATTGAACAAGCTGCATCTGTGCGGAAGCGCCGTCAAATTGTAGGTAAAGAATAATCCCAAGCACAGCACTTACCAGAGTCTGGATAAGAGTCAGTGTACGCAGGCGTGTCTCCATGAAAGATGGAGAAACGAGGGCGAGGAGGGCAAAAATAAGCGGAGTAAAAATAATCCAGCTTAAAATAGTTGAAGTTGAATCCATCACGTTATCCTTAACTTAAATAAAAACTTTAAAAATAAAGAAAATTGTCAGGAGAATTCCAAGCATCATCATGATGCCGTAGGTTTGAATATCCCCTGTCTGAATCACACGAAGTCCAGAACTCACCCACTTCACCCCGCGGCCAACTCCGTTCACAGCACCATCGAAGACATATTTATCCACGATGCCACTTGAGAACTCTGCAATCTTACGAACTGGGGTCACGACGATTTTGTCATAGAGCTCATCGACGTAGTACTTGTTTGATAAAAGTTTTTGGAGAGGAGCAATTCCGGGGATGAGATCAGTAATGAACATGACCTTCGAGAAGAGCTTTACTCCCGCAAAATAGGAAACGATAGCGATCACACTCGATCCAATCATCACAACTGCTTCATGGAGAGGAAGTTTCACCGCCATAAGGGGCATATGTTTTGTCGGGACCACAGGATCTAGCCAATGAGAGAGAAAATGAGGCATGTGCCCTAAATAATCTCCGAGCAAATGGGGAACTCCAAGAAATCCTCCGGCCGCAGCCAGGAAAGCGAGAACATAAAGAGGAAAAGTCATGAGTGCAGGAGATTCATGCAAATGGTGTTTTACATCGTGAGAGAGTCTCTCAGTTCCGTAGAAAGTAAGCGCCATCATACGACCCGTATAAAGAGCAGTCAGGGCGGCAGTTAATACACCAATGATGAAGAGATAAGAAATTCCGTTCGGTAGTGCAATCGCTGAGTAAAGAATCTCATCCTTACTGAAAAATCCTGAGAAAAATGGAATTCCTGAAATCGCGAGAGATCCAATGAGCATGGTTAAGTGCGTATGCGGAAGATATTTTTTGAGATTTCCCATCTTCGTCATGTCTTGTTCACCAGAGCAAGCGTGAATCACTGATCCAGACCCCAAGAAAAGAAGGGCCTTAAAAAATGCGTGAGTCATCAAATGGAATACTGCAGTCTGGTAAGCACCTACTCCGCAGGCTAGGAACATGAAACCCAACTGAGAAACAGTTGAGTAAGCGAGAACTTTTTTAATATCAGTTTGTGCGATGGCAATAGTTCCAGCGAAGAGTGCGGTGATCGCACCAACGTGGGCCACAACACTTAAAGCGACTGGAGAGAGTTCAAATAAGGGATTCAAACGCGCGATCATGTACACACCGGCAGTTACCATGGTGGCGGCGTGGATGAGGGCAGACACAGGTGTCGGACCACTCATGGCATCAGGGAGCCAAACGTAGAGAGGAAGTTGAGCTGATTTACCAGTTGCTCCCACAAAGAGTGAGAGACAAATAAGGGTAGCACTTGGTGTGATTCGGGCGACGACTTCAGGATTATGAAGAAGCTCGCTAATCCCAGTGAGACTTAAAGTTCCAAGCTCTCTAAAAAGAAGAAACATTCCGATAAGGAAACCAAGATCTCCGATTCGGTTCACAATGAAGGCTTTTTTACCGGCATTAGCTTTTTCAGTGTCTGAGTACCAGAATCCGATCAGGAGATACGAGCAAAGTCCCACCCCTTCCCAACCGAAGAAAAGAAGAGCGAGGTTATTTCCCATTACGAGAAGAAGCATGTTGAAGCAAAAGAGATTCAAATAAGAGAAATAGCGTCCGACACACTCCTCTTCATGCATATAGCTTATTGAGTACAAATGAATCAGGGTTCCGATCCCCGTAATGATCATTACAAGGAGACCAGAGAGCTTATCAATCCGAAGTTCGAAAGGAATGTTGAGTCCACCGAAGTTAAACCATTCAAAACAATTGATCACGAGTGAAGGATCATGACTGCTGTCCCCTTTAAGGGTCACAAAAACAATCAAAGCCATCACAAAAGAGAGTCCAATAAAGAATGTAGCAATTCCACCTGCAGTATTAGCAGGAGTTTTCGCGAATCCTCTATAAACAAGCGGCATGATCACGCCGTTGATGAAGAATCCAATGAGAGGTGAAAGAAGAATGAGCAGTGGTAAGCTTGAGTTCATCGTTTCCGCCATTATCCTTTAAGGGTGGTCGCCATTTCAGTCTTAATAGATCCGAAATTACGGTAGAGGTTGACTAGGATTGAGAGGCCAATCGCTGATTCAGCGGCCGCAATCGTGATCACAAAGAAGACCTGCATCTGGCCTTCAATCATGTGAGACGAATTCGAGAATCCAACCAGAGAAAGATTGGCAGCGTTCAAGAGAAGCTCAATTCCCATTAAGACCATGATCGTATCACGGCGAAGAATCACCACGAGAGTTCCCATGATGAAAAGAAAAGCCGCCAGGTACTGAACGAGTAAATCATTTGTCATATATGTGCCTTAATCAATTTTTCTTTTCGCGAGAACAACCGCACCGACCAATGCTGTGAGCAAGGCAAGTGAGATCACTTCAAACGAAATGTAATATTGAGAGAAAAGTGCAAAGGATAAAACTTTAGAATTCCCACCAAGAGACTTCACGTTCTCCTGGCTGAATGGGCCCATGACTCGGTTCGCGTGATGAATGGTAAAGTGACTATAGAGTGCCTTCATCAAAACTCCACCGATCAAAAGACCGACAGCAGTGACACCCATAAAAACCATCGGCTTCAAACCGAAGGCAGGCTCAAGTTTGTTAAGATTGAGGAGCATGATTGAAAAAACAAAAAGAACCATGATCGCACCGGCGTAAACGACTAACTGAATAGTGGCCACAAGATGCTCACCAATCAAACCGTAAATTCCTGCTGTCATGATGAGAATTCCAAGGAGCGCCAAAGCAGAAGTGACGGCATTTTTTGAAACCAGCATCATCACCGCTAAAATGGCCGAAATGGAAGCGAGGATAACAATAACAGGACTTAACATATTAACCTCTTCCTTTCACTTCACGCTTCAGGTGATCTAGGTCGTAGATCGCATCTTCACGAGTAGAAACAGCGAGTTCATAGTTACCAGAAAGTTTGATCGCATCTTTTGGACAGGCCTCTTCACAGAATCCGCAAAAGCAGCAGCGAAGAGCATCGATATCAAAACTAAGTGGTTTCTTTTCTTTTTTAACACCGTAAGGGTTGTTCTCTTCCTCACGCTCATCGGCCACGATGTGGATACAATCCGCAGGACAAACCGTTTCGCAGAGATAACAGGCGGTACAGTTTTCCGTTTTATTGGCGTCGACAGAAATAAAGTGCATCCCACGAAAGCGCTGAGAGTACTCTCTCTTCTTTTCTGGATACATGATCGTGTCGTGCATGCGGAAGAAAAAACCCTGGATGAATCTTCTCATCGTGATTTTCATCCCAATGAGGATCGCCGGGATATAAGTCTTCTCGCGAGCGGTGTACTTTTTCGAAACGTTGATAGTTCCCATAAAAGTGTCCCTATGAATTGAAGTAGTAAACGCCGATGGTTACTACAACGAGGTTAATAAGTGAGAGAGGGAAAAGGATTTTCCATCCTAGATCCATCAATTGGTCAAAACGAAAACGTGGAAGCGTCCATCTGATCCAGACGAACATGAACATGAAGAAAGCAACTTTAGAAATTAAGCTGATCGCCTCGAACGCGGCCTTCACATTCGTGAAGCCAACTTCGCTTAGCTGAAAGTGATTCACGATCGCATTCACAATTGTGAGCATACCTGGAAGAAGTCCGTAGCCACCAAAGAAAAGAGTCGCAATCAAGGCCGAGGCCATGATCATGGCCACATATTCCGCCATAAAGAACAGAGCAAACTTCATCGCACCGTACTCAAGGTGATAACCCGCAACGATTTCTGATTCTCCTTCCGGAAGATCGAAAGGAAGTCGGTTTGTTTCAGCGAAAATTGAAATCCAGAAGACCAGAGCCCCAAATGGATTGACGATAAAGCCCCAGTAGTGATTCGCCTGCCAACCAACCATGTCGTGAAGATTGAAACTGCCATACACAATGAGCATTGATAGCAGGGCCAGACCCATTGAGATTTCATAAGAAACAATCTGACTTGATCCACGAAGCGCACCAAGAACTGAGTATTTATTTTTCGAGGCCCACCCAGCGAGAATGATCGGATACACTTCAAGGCCCGCGAAAGCGAGAATGAAAATCACTCCTGAATCCATCGGAGCAATTTGAAGAATCACATCGTGACCATCAACAATGGCGTGACTCCCGAATGGAATGACTGACATGGCACAAAGAGGTGCAATTAGAGCAATCATGGGGGCCATGTAGTAGTAAAACTTATTGGCGTTAGCAGGCGTAAAATCTTCTTTGAAAATAAACTTCACGACGTCTGCGAGAGGCTGCAAAAGTCCAAAAGGTCCAGTGCGGTTTGGTCCCACACGTCCTTGCATCCATGCTGCCCCTCTACGCTCGAACCACACCATGATCGGCACGACTCCGAGAGAGAGTCCAACCACGAAAACAATTTTTGCCATCAACTGCGCAAAATCAAAAATTTCCATATCACCCAACTCTTAAGTTAACGTTTTAAAAACACTGACAACCTGGTGAGCAGCAACGGCTCCCCCACGGTGAGTGATCGCAGGATGGAATTTCTGAACGATTCCATCGACGTTTTTAAAGCTCCCCGCTTTCTCGATCGTCGCGAGCCCTGGAATCACACCAAGAATGGCAGTCGTCGGCAAGGCCTTAATTTCGTCGTAATTCCAGACACCCCAAAGAATGACTTTTTGATTCGGCTTCATCTTTGGAATTCCAGCGCGGCCATTACGGAAGAGAATAACAATATCGCCACTCACATCTCCGCTCAGAGCACTCAGGCCTTCGTCTTCAACCCCACGAGTGTTGGGAGTCTTATCTTTCATGATCAAAAGGTGATCCATTTTTTGATCATCTTTTGAAGTTGAAACGCCATTGGTACCATTGAAGTAAGACACGTTAACTTTTGTCCCAACGGCATCTGAGAATTTTTCTTTTAAGAGAGCAGCTTCTTCACGAGAAGAATCTGTTCCAACAACGAGCTGGACGTTTCCTGAAGATTTAAGCATGGGCTTTAAAGCACCAAGCAAGGTTTCAAGCGTTGTTGAATGGAGTGCATTCTGATGATTAAGCAAAGGAGAAATCACGCGCATCGGGTTCATGATGTCGTTGTAAGACACGCGACCGGCGTCGCACATCCAGTGGCCATTCACCATTTCATTATGGATGGGAGAATAGCGATAAACGATATCATTTTCATGATGGACTTCGATGTT
>JBBQGK010000070.1:0-23340 GCA_038322885.1 Bacteriovoracales bacterium
AGAGCACTCTTCAGAAGTGAGGGCACCATCGGCATTGAAGAGAGCTTTAAAGTTTTGATTAATGGTCGCCCAGTTGTACTCCCGAAGCGTGGCTTTTTTGTCTGGCTTCGAAGTTTCCGCCATGTTGAAGGTGACTTCTTCGATGAAGTCATTGATGAGTTCCCGGTTGGACTCATCGTTTAAAATATCGCGGCGAATTTTATAGATGACTTTTCGCTGCTCGTTCATCACGTTATCAAAATCAAGAAGGTGTTTTCGGATATCGAAGTTGTGCGTCTCAACTTTCTTTTGAGCTTTGGCGATGGCGTTTGAAATCATCGCATGTTCAATGGGCTCATCATCTTTCATTCCCATTTTCATCATGATCGATTTGATCCGGTCAGACCCAAAAATTCGCATGAGATCATCTTCAAGAGAGAGGAAGAATTTTGATTTTCCTGGATCTCCCTGACGACCCGATCGACCACGAAGTTGATTATCGATACGCCGAGATTCATGTCTCTCAGTTCCAAGAATAAAAAGACCACCCAGCGCCTTAGTCTCTGCCGTGAGCTTAATATCGGTTCCTCGACCGGCCATATTGGTCGCGATCGTGACTCCACCTTTTTTTCCCGCCATGGCGACGATGTCAGCTTCGCGCGCGTGATTCTTGGCGTTCAAAACTTCGTGAGGAATATTTTTGGAAGCGAGAAAGGTAGAAATGAGCTCGGAGGATTCAATCGAGATCGTACCCACAAGAACCGGTTGACCTACTTTGTGGCATTCAACGATGAGTTTCGATACGGCTTCGTACTTGGCCGCACGAGTAGCATAGACCACATCAGCGGAGTCATCGCGTACCATCGGAAGGTTAGTCGGAACAACAACCACTTCAAGGTTGTAGATCTTCATAAACTCCTCAGCTTCAGTATCCGCGGTTCCAGTCATCCCGGAGAGCTTTGCATAAAGGCGGAAGTAGTTCTGAAAAGTGATGGAGGCGAGAGTTTGGTTTTCTGATTTAACTTCCACACCTTCTTTGGACTCAACCGCTTGGTGGAGGCCATCGGACCAGCGCGATCCTTCTTTCATGCGTCCGGTGAACTCATCGACGATGATGACCTTGCCGTCGCGAACAACATAATCGGTATCAATTTTAAAGAGTGTGTGGGCACGGAGAGATTGGTTCACGTGGTGGAGCATTTCGATGTTACGAATGTCATAAAGGTTACCGACGTTTAAGAGTTCCTGAATTTTAATGATCCCTTCTTCGGTAAGAACCGCGGACTTCGCCTTTTCATCAACGGTGTAGTGCTTGACGTTCTCCAGCAGCGGAATTTTCTGATTAACAACTCCGTAGAGGCGAGTGTCGCCCTCTGAAGGACCAGAAATCAAAAGAGGAGTTCGCGCCTCATCGATGAGAATAGAATCGACCTCATCCACAATACAGTAGTTGTGCTCGCGCTGAACGTAATCGTTTAGATCAAATTTCATGTTGTCGCGAAGATAATCAAATGCAAACTCGTTATTCGTTCCATAAGTGATGTCCGCCAGGTAGGCATTTTTTCTATCATCATCGTCCATGTTTGAAACAATACAACCAACGGTCAGGCCAAGCCAATTATAGAGAACTCCCATCTCGAGTGAGTCTCGTTGAGCGAGGTAATCGTTCACGGTAACTAGATGAACTCCACGTCCAGTTAGAGCATTGAGGTAAAGAGCGAGGGTTGCCGTGAGGGTTTTTCCTTCTCCGGTTTTCATCTCAGCAATTTTTCCGGAGTGTAGAACGATGCCGCCCATAATCTGCACATCAAAGTGGCGCATGTTCATCACCCTGCGAGAAGCTTCTCGGGCAACGGCGAAAGCATCGGGTAGAACTTCGTCGGTCGTTTTTCCGTCGGCGAGTAATTTTTTAAGGATCGGAGTTTGAGCTTGAAGCTCTTCATCGCTCATCGCCTTATACTTTGGCTCAAGCGCATTCACGAGATCGAGTGTCGGCTTCAGGGCCTTCATGTCGCGGTCTTGTTTGGTGCCGAAAATTTTCTTCATCATGGAATCTAACATGGGACTTACCTTTTCTTTATCAATGTCTAATCGAGAATAAAATAGAGTGGGTCAACAGCAATGCCGTTGACTCGAACTTCGTAATGAAGATGGGGACCGGTGGAGTGGCCAGTGTTTCCTACTGCGGACAAGAGGGCCCCGCGTTTCACTTTCTGTCCTGCCTTCACGTTTAAGCTTTGGTTGTGGGCGTAGATGGTCTCGATGCCGTAACCGTGGTCGACCTGAACAAATTTACCAAAGCCTGCTTTCTCACCTGAAAAAGTCACGATGCCATCGGCCGGTGCATTCACATGAGTTCCGTAAGGTGCTCCAACGTCAAGACCCTCGTGCATTTTCACCTTACCAAGGTAGGGCGAAATTCGTTGTCCGAAATAACTCGTGATCCAGCCATCGGCGGGAAGGATGGTTGGTGTGGAATTGAGAAAAGATTCCTTATCGAGCAAGAACTGATCTAGTGAATGAATATTTTTTTCAATCGCCGAGACCACATCTTTAATCTGAGAATATTTGTAATCAAATTTCGCGTAGTCAGTGGAGAGTGCAAAACTGCGCCTCGCTAGGTCTGACCACTGTTTCGTTAAAAGATAACTGCGCTCAAGTCCAAGGTTCGCGGCAATTTTTTTATCGTAAAGAGATTTGAGCTCTTTAAATTTAGGCTGTTCTTCAATTTCTGAATCCATCTTGAAATCAAGAGAACTATTCAAATCTTCCAGAGAAAAGGATTGTTTCTCTTCTTCTTTTTCCGGCTTGTAGAGAGGACCCTTCTCGGAGATATCTTCAAGGCCCGTGATCACACGGAGTTTTTTCTCAAACGTGTTGATTCGGCGAAGATCGTCGGAGAGAGTGTTCATTTTCATCTGAAAGAGTTGGATCTGTTCTTTCAGCTGACGGTTTTCAATCGAGAGATGTTTGTTCTCGTACACCTGTTGAAGAATTTTCCAGTAATCATAAGCAAGGACTCCCACGAGCATAGCGAGCATGACCGTAAAAAAGGCCAATGACTTGAAGAGGACTGTGGGGATGCGATAGGTCTTAACCCCTTTCTGTTTCTCGGGCACGACCATCACCGTATAGTACTTATCCATGTGAAATATTTTAAGCGAGAGCTGTGCTTTTGGGAATACAAAAGGTCGAAAAGATTAGGCCCGAGCGACGGCGATGATCACAGAAATATTATCCTGACCACCATTTTGATTCGCCTGTCCAATCAACTCAGTGACGGCATTTTGAACTTGTTCCGGAGTACATTGGGCAGGATCTGGAATAGATTTTTGGATAATGTGAATGATGTCACTGTCACTGACTTTGCCGTGCAACCCGTCAGAGCAGATCATGAAAATATCGTTTTTGCATATTCGGTAATTAAAAACATCTACCAGGATATCCTCTTCAAAGCCGACCGATCTCACTAAAACGTTTTTCTGTGGATCTCTCACGGCCTCTTCTCGAGTGTAAACTCCCATGTTCAATTTTTCCTGAACAAAAGAATGATCCCGAGTCAGCTGAAAAATATGGCGATTATTGATCATGTAAACACGAGAATCGCCGACGTTACCGATGATTAATTGAGGGCCTGCAAAATGAATGATGGAGAGGGTGGTTCCCATTCCCTGAAGGCTCGGATCTTTTGCGGCCTGATCAAAGATGGACTGATTTATTTTTTGGATCATGCCCTTAATCAGTTGATGGGGTTCATCGGATTTATGGTCCTTAAAATATTCTGGCATTATTTTGACGGAGAGTTGGGAAGCGATATCGCCGCCGTTATGTCCACCCATGCCGTCTGCAACGCCATACAAGTGCTGATCATGTGAAACACAGATCGAGTCCTGATTAGATTTTCGTTTGCGACCAATGTCGCTTCCGCCTGCACAAATAATTGCCATATCTCTTTATCATAAAGTGAGGCCTAGTTATCTCAAAGAAATATTTTGAGTCGACAAAATTACTCAAGTAAGAAGTGAGTTTTGCCTCCTAGGCAGAATTGTTAGGAGAGGTTACCTTTTAATAGTACAATAAATTAAGGACCTTGGGTCCAACACTGCCTCAGGGGGATGTCCATGGCAAATAACTTTGATATTCAAAATTTCATCACACAAAATTACAACCCAAAAGATTTCTCTCACCTTCACTGGCAGGGAAATATTCAGGAGTACATTGATCTCGCGATGAAGGATCCAAAAATCTGTCGAAATGCTTTTCAGCGCATCTACGACATGATCATGAGCTATGGGACTTCTAATTATACTGAGTATAAAAAAGATGTTGTTCGCTATCACTTCTTTGATGATCCCATTGAGAATGGAAAAGATGCGATCTTCGGGATTGATGTCCACTTGATGAAGCTCGTGAATTTTTTCCAGTCGGCAGCCCTCGGTTACGGTACTGAAAAACGCGTTCTTCTTCTTCACGGTCCTGTGGGATCAGCAAAATCTTCTGTCTCTCGTTTGATCAAGAAGGGGATTGAGCATTATTCCCGCACGGATGAAGGTGCTCTTTATACGTATGAGTGGATTGATGAAGATGCTTCTCAAATTCTTGGTGGTCAGAAACTTTTCGCGAGTCCCATGCACGAAGAGCCTCTAAAACTTCTCCCTCTTGAAGTACGTGAGAAATTTCTCACTGAGCTTTCAAAAACTAATAAGTCTCCTTATAAAGTCAAAATCAAAGGCGAAGTTAACCCTGCTTGCCGCTACATTTTGAATGAGTACATGATCAAGTACAATGGTGACTGGAATAAAGTGATGAAGCACATACGTGTGAAACGCTTAATCCTCTCTGAGAAAGACAGAAGAGGGATTGGTACTTTTCAGCCAAAAGATGAGAAGAACCAGGATTCAACTGAATTAACTGGGGATATTAACTATCGTAAGATTGCGATCTACGGATCTGATTCTGATCCACGTGCCTTCAACTTCGACGGAGAATTTAACATCGCTAACCGCGGGATCGTTGAGTTCATCGAGATGTTGAAACTTGATGTGGCTTTCTTGTACGATCTTTTGGGAGCTTCTCAAGAGCAGTCGATCAAGCCGAAAAAATTTGCTCAAACTAGTATCGATCTCGTGATCTTGGGTCACACCAACGAGCCCGAGTATAGAAAGCTTCAATCAAACGAATTCATGGAAGCTCTTCGCGACCGTACTGTTAAAATTGATGTTCCCTACATTACTCGTCTGGATCAAGAGACGCGCATTTATCGCAAAGATTATAATAAAGAGACGATCCCGAACATTCACATCGCTCCTCACACCCTTGAGATGGCCTCAACATGGGCGATTCTTACTCGTCTTGAAGAGCCGAAGAAGTCGGATCTCACTAAGCTTCAGAAGCTCAAGCTCTATAACGGAAAAACTCTTCCAGGTTATAACGAAGACAACGTGAAAGAGCTTCGTAAGGAAGCTGTCCGTGAAGGTCTCGAGGGAATTTCTCCTCGTTACATCCAGGATAAAATCTCGAACGCTCTCGTGAAAAATGGTCACGTTGGATGCTTAAATCCATTTATGGTTTTCAATGAACTTGAATCTGGGTTAAAGCACCACGCTTTGATCAATTCACCAGATCAGTTAGATCACTACCGTGAAATGCTCGCCGTTTGTCGCCAGGAGTATGAAGACATCGTCAAAAACGATGTTCAAAAAGCGATTTCAGTTGATGAGTCGGCGATTCAAACTCTTTGCGCTAACTATGTCGATAACGTCAAGGCCTTTACGCAGAAAGAAAAAATCCGTAACAAGTACTCAAACAAACTCGAAGAAGCTGATGAAAGATTCATGCGCTCTATCGAGGAGAAAATCGACATTCCTGAGTCTAGAAAGAACGATTTCCGTCTTGAGCTCATGAACTACATTGGTGCTCTAGCGATCGAAGGGAAGCAGTTTGATTACAAGATGAACGAAAGACTTCACCGCGCTCTAGAACTCAAACTGTTTGAAGATCAGCGCGATACGATTAAGCTCACGACGATCATTTCAAACGTTGTGGATAAACAGACCCAAGAAAAAATTGAAGTGGTGAAGAGCCGCCTCATTAAGAACTTCGGTTACTGCGATATCTGTGCAACGGATGCTTTGAATTTTGTGGCCAGTATCTTTGCTAAAGGTGACTCGATTAAGTCATAACCTCGAAGGGGTAGCTTTTGGATCATCCAATTAAGCGGGACCACTCGAGGTTCCGGAAGATTGTAAAAGGTAAGATCAGAAACAACCTGAGAAAGTACGTTTCTCAGGGGTCTCAGATTATTCCTAAAGGCACTGATAAATTTACGGTTCCCATGCCGTCGATTGATATTCCTCGTTTTCGTTTCGGAGATAAATCTCAGGGCGGAATGGGACAAGGTCAGGGGCAACCGGGAGATCCCGTCAATGGAGAGCAAGATCCAAACGGCAAGCCTGGTGAGGGCGAGGCCGGTCAGGGAGAAGGCAACAAGGAACTCGATGTTGAGCTCTCACTTGAAGAGCTCGCCAGAATTCTTGGAGAAGAGTTAGCACTTCCGAATATTGAACCGAAGGGTAAAAAAGCACTGCAAAGTGTGATTGATCGTTACACCAATATTGGGACAAGTGGTCCGGACTCTCTTCGTCACATGCGCAGAACATACAAGCAGGCCTTGAAACGTCAAATTTCGATGGATTCCTACGATCCAGAAAATCCTTCTGTGGTTCCGATCCGACGTGATTTTCGTTACCGAGCTTCTGAAACCAAAGTTGAGATGCAGAACGCGGCCGTCGTGATTTACATGATGGATGTGTCGGGTTCAATGGGGGACGAGCAGAAAGAAATTGTTCGTACTGAATCTTTCTGGATTAACCTTTGGCTAAAATCCCAATATAAAGATATCGAAATTCGCTACATCATCCACGATGCCACCGCTAAAGAAGTCGATGAACACACCTTCTTTCGTACGCGCGAGAGTGGGGGCACTCTCATCTCAAGTGCATTTAATCTCCGTAAAGAAATTATTGAGAAAGACTACAATCCGAATGAATGGAACATCTACCCGTTTCATTTCTCTGATGGGGACAACTGGTCGGCCGATGACACAAAACTCTGCCTTGATCTCTTAGATAAATTCATCCTTCCGGTTTCAAATCAGTTTTGTTACGGGCAGGTTGAATCCCGGTACGGATCGGGACAATTCTTCAAAGACCTCGTCGCAAAATACGGAACCACTGGAGAGAAAATTACGCTCTCGAAGATCAAAAATAAAGAAGGCATCCTCGATTCCATTAAGGAATTTTTGGGGAAAGGAAAATAGATGAATCGCTCCAAGCCGATTACGGGTGAACTTCTCGCTCTGAAAAATGAAATCGAAGGGTACGCCATTGAAGCGGGACTCGATTTTTTTCCACAAATCTTTGAAGTCTGCGACTACGACACCATTAATATTCTCGCCGCTCAAGGTGGTTTTCCCTCTCGCTATCCCCATTGGAAATTTGGGATGGACTACGACCAGCTCTCTAAGGGCTACACCTACGGCCTTCAAAAAATTTATGAAATGGTGATCAACACCGATCCTTGCTACGCCTATCTTCTTCAGGCCAATAACTGGGTCGATCAGAAAATTGTCATGGCCCACGTTTATGGCCACAATGATTTTTTTAAAAATAATGCCTGGTTCTCAAATACGAATCGAAAGATGATGGATGTCATGGCGAACCACGGAACAAAAATCCGTCGTTACATGGAAAAGTATGGCCAGGACCAGGTCGAAAATTTCGTTGATAAAGTTCTCTCGCTTGAAAATCTTCTCGACGTATCCGAGCTCTATGAGACCAGTGCAGGCAAGCGCCGGCGGGTTGAGCAATCAGTGCAGGAAAAAGCTGAGACTGCTGAGGGTGGTTACTTAATTGATGACCGTTCTGCGGCCCTGAAATCATTCATGCGCCAAAAAGAGCGCACCAATAAAAAAGATGAAGTGAAAGTGGAAGAGGACGGCGAGATGTCGGCCGAGCGACCCCTCACAGTAAAGAACCGCGATATTTTGGGTTACCTCATCCAGTTCGCACCTCTTGAAGAGTGGCAATCTGACGTAATCGGAATTTTGCGAGAAGAAGCGTATTACTTTCTTCCTCAACGAATGACGAAGATCATGAATGAGGGATGGGCAAGCTACTGGCACTCAAACATCATGACCACTCGTGCTCTTGAGAGCTCAGAGATCATCGACTTCGCAGACAAGCACGCTGGTGTGATGGCGATGAGTAAGCAAAACATCAATCCGTATAAAGTCGGGATCGAGCTTATGCGAGACATTGAATATCGCTGGAACCGTGGGATGTTTGGAAAAGATTATAACGAGTGCTCGAGCATGAAGGATAAGATCGCTTGGGACACGAAACTCGGTAAGGGCCGCGAGAAAATTTTTGAAGTGAGAAAATCTCACAACGACATCACTTTTATCGATGAATTTTTAACTCCTGATTTCTGTGATCGCCAGCAGCTTTTTACCTATAAGTATAATCCTCGTACCGGAAGATTTGAAATCGATTCTAAAGACTTCCTCGCCATCAAACAAAAACTTCTGAGCCAGCTCACTAACTTTGGTCAGCCGATCATTGAAGTGGAAGACGGGAACTACGGTAACCGCAAAGAACTGCTTTTAGGCCACGTCCATTACGGTGTCGATCTCGATGCGCAGTTCGCTCATGAGACGCTTAGAAACCTCTACGCC
This sequence comes from Bacteriovoracales bacterium, assembly GCA_038322885.1. Lineage (GTDB taxonomy): Bacteria > Bdellovibrionota > Bacteriovoracia > Bacteriovoracales > Bacteriovoracaceae > Peredibacter. Next base: position 8,714 of record JBBQGK010000070.1, read on the forward strand.
ATCTGGAAGAGACCCGTTAATCTGCGCACCAAGTACGAAGAGAAAGAAGTCGTTTTCCACTTTGATGGAAAAGAACTCAAGACCCTAAGTTTGTAAGTTGGGACTTGTTATTTTTTTGAATCAGTTTTTACAAGAGAAATTAAAGCATTATCCATTTCTTCAATATCCAACTGGTTAATGTAAACCACTTCTTTAAGAGGTTCATTGATGTCTTCAGTTGTTAGTTTTTCCCAAGCTGTTTTTTCCATCACGATATCTTTTCTCTTCATCGTCAGAGGAAAGGCCTCCCACTGGGCCATCTGGTAACTAAGCCAGCAGTACATCAGATCAAATTGATCACAGCTTGAGCGTGCATTTTTTCTGACCACATCGGGAGAGTTTTGAATAAGGCCCACGTAGGTGTGAATCTGAGCGGCGTCCAGGTGATAGCCATTTCGGGAACGCTCGGTAATGACGTTCAGAATTTTCTTTGCTTCATCATAGCGCTCATTTTGCATCATAAAGGCCGCAACAATCGTGAGCTTACTAATTTGCGTTTGCGGTGAGGCGACCACTCGTTCCGCGTATTCAGATCCTCTACCCCAGTCCTTTAAAACCCAGGCCAAAGGCAGCAAGCGCTCAAGAGCATTTTGGGAATTTTGTTTCATTTCAAGCGCCAGTTTAAACTGAGCATAGGCGAGTTCAAATTTTTGTCTCAAAAGATAAAGATTCCCACGAATATTTTCTGTATTAGGCGAAGAAATACCGTCAATTAATCGGTACGAATTTACTAGCTGACCATCTCTAAAATAGAGATGCCCCATGAGCTCTCGAATTTCCGTATCACTAATCTGACTAAACTCTAACGTCGTGAACTGCGGGATCACTCTTTTTTCTTGATTTAGATAAAGGGCGAGCTTCAAAAATATTTTTAATTCAGGAACTGTTAGTCGTGCTAACCGGAGGTCTTTAAAGGGAGCGGCGGTCACTCCCTCAACGGGTCTCACCTTGAGCTCAATCAGCATGTCCATCCATGGCAGGGAAGTCTCAGTTAAAGTCCGGCGATTTTCACTCTTACAGCGCTCCCATTCTTCTTCGAGTTTGTGGGTCTTGGATAAAACGATCCGGTCCATGATTTTTAAGACACAGATGCGTGGAAAGAAAGCCGATCCTTGAAGTTCTGGGCGATTTAAAAAACGGAACGATTTCTTAAAATCGCCTTCAAGAAAACTCAGAATCCCCTGGTAGCGGTAGATCACAGGACGAAGTTTTGTTTGAGAATAATTCATTTTCTCAAGATACAAACGAGCGAGACGAGTCTCACCGTTTAAAATATAATTCTTAACTTTTTGAAGCTCTTCGGTTTCATCGTTTGTCTCTTTCACGAGCAAAACGTTGAGACCCGCAAAATTTAAAACCTCTTGGTTAGGGAACTTAAAAGTTCCCCTGCGCAGGAAAATATCCTCACTCGCATTGGGATTAAGGTTTTGAGAAAAATAATTTTGCTCACCACCTAAACCAGACGCCAAGGCCAGCATCGGTAGAAGGGTCAACAGCACAAGTAACTTCATAGTAAACCTATCGAAATTTCCACCGATAAGTTTACAAAGAAGATGAGGTGTATTCTGATGAAATTGGTCTGGTTTCTCCTATTCATGTCCTTACCATGCTGGGCCCTAGTCCCCGTAGAAGGTATTATTTTAGGCGAGGCCAATCAGTCTTATCAAACCGATCCTCTGGCGTTCATCTTCCGCGACCACTCTCACGGCACCCCCGACGATGAATTTAAGAAAGTGAAGTTCTATCAGCACGGATTTCAGAGAGGGCTTGAACTCAAAGAGAGCTGTGGTTACTTGAGAGACCTTACTTACTCTCAAAAATGGATGGAGACCCAAGCTAAGAGATCTCTTGCTTCAGGACTTCAATATGTGGGTCTCGATCTTTCTATCAAGGCGATAGGTGCTTATGCAAAAGCAGTCGATCTAGAGCCTGAGGCCTATCAACAACTTTCAAAAAATATCGTTCGCAACTATTGCTCTAAGAACATGACTCTTTTTTCACTTAAGACTCTCGAGAAGTCGCTGGAGTATGCCTATAACAACCCTGATCAAGACGTTCTTCCAACTCTTTCAACTTCTCCCTATGTCGCTCCGGAAGTTAAATCCAAAATTGAATCTCAAGAGACGAGAAAAAAAGAATTTGATTACGCTATAAAAAACTTCCGGGCCTTCTGCTCGTGGGGTGGGAGTGTAGAAGATTACAGGCTCATGACTCCGTATTTAAAAAATCCATTCATCATGTCTTTTGTCATTGAAAATATGTCAGGCCTTGTTTCTGAGTTTAATGAAAAGTCTAAATCAGTCATTCCTGTGAAGAACGAAAAGTCCATCCAAGTTGCTTGCCGAGAGCTCGTCTGTCGGGACGTGACTTCTCAGGAGTTTGCGAAACTTTATCCTTTGAGTGCTGGTTCTACGGGTGTTAATACCGATTTGAAAAAGCTTTATTGTCAGGAATTTCGAGACTTAGATTTTCGAGTGACAAGAACTCTCCCTGAAGTCCGGAAGTGGGTGAAGCAAAGTGACGAAGAACAATTTATATTTGAAACGAACTTTTTCATTTCGATGATGAGTGGTGTTTCCGACGTTCTCTTTAGTGTTTCAACTTACCAGGAACTTTTCCCCTTAATGAAAGCACGCACCGATGAGCGATGGACAAACTGGGCGACAGAACTCCTTGGAAGCTTCTCTCACAATCTTCTTTACGAAGAGAGTCTGAAGGTTAAAGCGACATCGCGTGGCGAACTCTCGTTCAGAGAAAAACAAAAGTTTACTCTCGATTTCCTTGTGACCATGGGGGAGATGGACCGAATGCTTGAGAACGATAAACTGAAACTGAGCTTTAATTTAAAGATCTCTAAGAATTTTTTGCGCTATCTTCGATCGCGCTGGGATCAGCTTGCGCGTAATTCAGACATCGAAGGACAGCCCGCTTTAAAGCAGGAGTTCGCCCGATTAATAAACGTTCAGCTCAAAGAAAAACAAAAACTTTTTAGCCAACCCATGTGGAATGATGACTTCTCCATTCTTATTGTGGATGAACTTCTGGCCCAGGTGATCGACTATCAAGGAAACTTCTTTAATTCTTACCAAGAAGAAATGCTCGATGTTCCAGTGAAGTTTTCTTTTGGGACACTTGCGATGGGGTATCTTCGTTATCGTGCAGATGTTCGTGCTCAGCGACTTAAATTAAATCTATAGACTTTCATTCGAATTATTCTTAGGGTTACTCTTGACTCTCACCCACGGATTACCATTTTAGTTTTATGGCAAAGAAAAGTTCAAAAACCGAGATCACTCAGGAGATTCTAAAAGCTCCAGCCAAGACCAAAGAGAAGTCTTTGAGAGACGACGTCATTGATATTTCCATTCCAGAAGTCGAGGCCCTGACAGTGAGAGCGCAAACTCTCCCCGCCGTAAAAAAATCATCTGCCCTTAGAGTTCAAGATCCGCTTGCCCTTTATCTCAAAGAGATAACTCGTCATAAACTTCTTTCGATCGAAGAGGAGCGCGAACTCACGGCCGAACTCCTGCGAACTGGTGACATCGACGTGGCGAAAAAACTTGTCCTCGCTAATCTGCGCCTCGTTGTCAAAATCGCTCTTGAATATAAGTCTGCTTATAAAAACATCATGGACCTCATTCAAGAGGGAAACATCGGGCTGATGAAGGCCGTTTCAAAATACGACCCTTCTAAGGGAGCCAAGCTCTCTTATTACGCCAGTTGGTGGATCCGCTCATACATTTTGAAATTCATTCTCGATAACTTCCGGCTCGTGAAGATCGGAACAACTCAAGAGCAGAAAAAACTTTTCTACAATCTCATGCGCGAGAAAGACCGCCTGATGAACCTGGGAATAAATCCCGACATGAAGCAGCTTTCTGAGTCACTTGGGGTTTCGGAAAAGTCTGTGATTGAAATGGATCATCGACTGGGAAGTTATGGACAAGAAGTCAGTCTTGATAAGCCAATCGATGAAGAGGGGCGTCATAGTCTCGCTGATCTTTTGGGCGATACTCACGCTGGTCCTGAGCAAGAATTAGAAGAATTACAGAACTTAGAAATTCTTCAAGAACACCTAGGAGATTTCTTGAAAGATCTCAAGCCACGCGATCAAGAAATCTTTAAAAAACGATTACTTAGTGAAATTCCAGAAAGCCTTCAAAGTATCGCCGATCAATACGGTGTGTCTCGAGAACGTATCCGCCAAGTCGAAGAGCGTTTAATCAACCAATTAAAGATTTACATGTCGGATTTTCTCCGCTAAAAATTCTTACTAAGTTCATATTATCACGAGGAAATGGTCGCAATAACGCGAACCTTGACCTTGTTCTAGGTTTCACCACAAAGGTGCTACTTGGGCAAAGGAGACACAATGATTACAGCAGAAAAATCCCTCGAACTCGCAAAAAAGTTCGGCGGTAACGACAAGAACTCTGGAAGCGTAGAAGTTCAGGTTGCGGTTCTTACAGAAAGAATCAAAAACCTCACTCCTCACTTTGAGAAAAACAAAAAAGATCACTCAGGCATGAGAGGTCTTATGAAGATGATCGGTAAGCGCCGTTCACTCTTGAAGTACCTCGGTAGAACTGATGACGCTCGCTACACCAAGCTCATCGGCGAACTCGGACTTCGTAAGTAAATTTTTTAAGAAGGGGCCAAATACGGCCCCTTCGTCTTTTTAAGATGGAATTTGATCACCGCGGGAAATTTAAGGGATAAAAAGTTTTTTGATTCATTCACCGAACTCTTTATCTCTCAAACTCTCAGGCCACTTTTCAAACCCACCCCAAAAAAGAAAAACATAAAGACACGACCAAAGATTTGGCCGCGTTTGATATTTAGGAGACTCTATGTTGAACAACAAAAAAGAATTTAAAATGAACTACGGTAGCAAGGAAATCGTCCTTGAAACCGGCCGCCTTGCGAAGCAAGCAACGTCGTCCGTTCTCGCAAGTTGCGAAGGAACTCAAGTTCTTGTGACACTCATGTGCGCAAGAGAAATGAACGACGGACAAGATTTCTTCCCCTTGATGGTTGATTACAAAGAAAAATTCTACGCTGCCGGGAAATTCCTCGGTGGATTCATGAAACGCGAAAGCCGTCCTTCAAACGCAGAAATTTTGATCATGCGCTTAATTGACCGTCCTCTTCGTCCGCTTTTCCCTGAAGGCTTCATGTATGAAACGATCGTGACAGCTCAGGTTCTCTCCATGGGCAAAGGCGATCCAGAAGTTCTTGCTGGATTGGGTGCATCGGCTGCGATCTCTATCTCGGACGTTCCTTTCAACGGTCCTCTAGGATTTGCGAAAGTTGGGAAGATCGATGGCAAGCTCACTCTCAACCCAACCAAAGAAGAATTCAAAACTTCTAACCTTGAACTCCTCGTTGCTGGTTCTTCTGAAGCCGTTCTCATGGTTGAGGGTGAAGCAAATGAAGTTTCAGAAGCAGATATGCTTGAGGCGATCTTCTTCGGTCACAAAAATATTAAAGAATTCTGTAAGCTCGTTGAGACGATGGTGAAAGAAGTTGGAGTTAAGAAGCGCGATTTCACCCCAGCGACTCCAAACGCAACGATGATGACCGAGTCTTTCAAAGACTTCACCGCTGAGGCCCGTAAGGTTCTCGCGATTGACGTCAAACAAGACCGCTCAAATGCGACGAGTGGTTTGAAAAAGCACATCAAAGAAGGCTTAAAAGCGAATCCAACGAAGTTCGGTTTGACTGAAACTGCTGACTTCGGAAAGGAAGCTGGAAAAGTAACTGACGAAGTTCTCTACAAGCTCATGCGTGCTGATATTCTTAATGAAGAAAAACGTATCGCAGGCCGCCCGATCACAAAAGTTCGTGCGATTGAAACAGAAACTTCCGTTCTTTCCGGCGTTCACGGTTCAGCTCTCTTCACACGTGGGGAAACTCAAGTGATCGCTGCAGTGACTATCGGTGGTAAAGAAGGCGAGCAGATGTACGATTCTATCCACGGTGTTGGATGGGATAAATTCTATCTTCACTATGCTATGCAACCGTTCTCAGTCGGTGAAGCTCGCGGTTACCGCGGAGTAGGTCGTCGGGAAGTTGGACACGGAAACCTTGCTGAGCGCGCTCTTAAAAAAGCTATGCCCTCTCAAGCGGACTTTCCTTATACAATCCGAGTTGCCTGCGAAGTTTTAGAATCTAACGGTTCATCATCGATGGGTTCAGTTTGTTCAGGATCAATGGCCCTTCAAGATGCTGGTGTTCCTTTAAAAGGTCCAGTTGCAGGAATTGCCATGGGTCTGATCAAAGAAGGCGACAAGTATAAAATTTTAACTGACATCTTGGGTGATGAAGATCACTTGGGTGACATGGATTTCAAACTTGCTGGTACAGCAAACGGAATCACTGCCATTCAAATGGATATGAAAATTGCAGGAATCTCAGAGCAGATCTTCAAAGAAGCTCTGACTCAAGCTAAAGAAGCTCGTACACACATCCTTGGAGAAATGGCGAAAACAATTTCTACCAATCGTCCAACCTTCAAGGCCGGCGTTCCACAGATCAAGTCGTTCAAGATTGCTCCTGATAAAATTGGTGCCCTCATCGGACCTGGTGGGAAAAACATCAAAGCACTTCAAGAGAATTTCAAAGTCACAATGGATGTTGCTGAAGACGGAACAGTTAAAGTCTTGGGTGTTGATGTTCAGAAGATTGATGAGGTCATTGCACTTGCTGATATGCAATTGAACGGTCCTAAAATTGGAGCCATCTACAAAGGGCAAGTCGCAACAATTAAAGAGTACGGAGCGTTTGTTGATATCGTTCCTGGGCTTGCAGGCCTTGTTCACGTTTCAGAAATCGCTGATGAGCGCGTGAATGATCCGAATGATTACCTCTCTGAAGGCGACATGGTTGATGTGAAAGTGATGGAAGTCGATCGTTTCGGCAAAATCAAACTCTCGATTCGCGCCATCCAGCCACTAACAAAGAAAGCTAAATAATGTCGACGAGTGTCGAAGTAAAAGTAAAAACCCTGGATCACTATGATCCGGGGTTTGAGCTTCCATTTTACGCCACTGTTGGTGCGGCCGGTGCTGATATCCGAGCCTCTATTCCGGAAAAAAAATCCATCACAGTTAAGGTAGGGGAGCGAGTGCTCATTCCTACAGGTATCTCGATGGAAATTCCTCTCGGTTACGAAGTTCAGGTTCGTCCTCGCTCGGGCCTCTCATTGAAGTCTCCGCTTATGATCGTAAACTCACCCGGCACCATCGACTGCGATTACCGTGGGGAAGTGAACATCATCATTGGAAATTTTGGAAAAGAAGATTACGTGATTGAGCATGGCCTTCGAATCGCTCAGCTCGTGATCGCTCCTGTGGTTCAGGCGAAATATGTAACCGCCTCAACATTAAACGAAACTCAAAGAGGTACTGGGGGCTTTGGCTCAACCGGTACACGATAAAAGGAATTTTTTATGGAATTGAAAGTTCCCTATTCTCAAATCACGGACAAGAAACAAGGCTACGAGGCCGCAAAGAAACTCATCCCGGAAGTGATCGCCAAGTTTAATGTCAAAGCTGACATTAAAAACGATGATGCCAATTCACTCCTCACGGCCAAGGGTTCAGGCTTTGAAGCAAAAATTCAATTCACTGAGACTGAAGCGGTGGTGAATGTTGACCTTGGATTTCTTCTCAAACCATTTAAAGGAAAGATTCTCGAAGTCCTCGAGAAACAAATCAAAAAAGTTGTATGAGCCATAAAGTTACACTCTGGCCCTCTGGTGAAACTCTCGAACTCGAGGGAACTGAATCACTTCTCAAAGAGCTTAAGAAGGCCGGCAAAAATATTAAATCGAGCTGTGGCGGATGTGCGACTTGCTCAGACTGTATGATTGTCGTGAAGTCAGGAGAGAGCAATCTTTCGGCGCAGACCTTTGAAGAGCTTCGTCTTTTAGGGAATGTGTTTCACATCACTAAAGAGCGTCTTTCGTGTCAGACGAAAGTAACGGGCGAAGTGACACTGGATATCTCGTCTCATGAAAAAAATGCATCTAAAGGCAAAGCAGAGGCCTCTTCAGGGCCAAAAAGCACCACAGTTAAGCTGAAAAAGCGCGAAGACATCCAAAAATCGGTCAGAGAAAATGAGGAAAAAGGCGAACCAAAACCGTCGGATGATTGGTATCGTCACTGGGAAAAGGAAGAGCAGCCTGAAAACCAACCTAAGAGATTAGGTGGAAACAGACGTCCTCGATCTTTCAATTATTCAGACACAGATAAAGACGACGAAGAAAAAAAATAGGAGAAGATCATGTCTCAATCGGCCGCTGCCACTTCTTTCGAGAATGCAGACAACAAGTTTCCCCAACAGATTAAGTTCATCGTAGGAAATGAAGCTTGTGAGCGTTACAGCTATTATGGAATGAGATCCATTCTCACCGTATTCATGATTCAGGTTTTGATGTTTCAGGAATCTGAAGCCACGGCCACCTATCACTTATTCGCTGGAGCTTGTTACTTATTCCCACTTTTGGGTGCGTTCATCTCAGATAGAATCTGGGGTAAGTACAAAACCATCCTTTATCTCTCTTTAGTTTATTGTGCTGGTCACGCTGTTCTTTCGATTTGGGAATCAAAGATGGGGCTCTATGCCGGTCTTGCGCTTATCGCTCTTGGTTCAGGAGGGATTAAGCCGTGTGTGTCTGCTCACGTGGGAGATCAATTCAAGGCGAACCAAACTCATCTTTTGAAAAAAGTGTATGAGCTCTTCTACTTCATGATTAATTTCGGATCATTTTTTTCAACTCTCATTACTCCGTGGACTCTCAAAGCTTACGGGCCGAGTGTTGCCTTCGGTGTTCCGGGTGTTCTGATGTTCTTTGCTACCATCGTCTTTTGGATGGGAAGAAATGAATACGTTCACGTGCCACCGACAAAAAGTGATGGGCACGGATTTTTTAACGTTTTGATCTCAGCGTTTAAAAATCAGTCTCACCGTAAAGCGGGGATGAGCTTTCTTGATGCTGCTACGAAAGAGCATTCTCAGGAGCAAGTCGATGCTTCTAAGGCCGTTCTTGATATCGCAAAACTTTTTGGAGCGGTTTCAATTTTCTGGGCCCTCTTCGATCAACACGGATCTTCTTGGGTTATTCAAGCTATGAACATGGATTTAAATTTCATGGGTGTGCAGTTTGAAGCTTCTCAGATTTCTGCGTGGAACCCAATCATGGTCATGGGACTCATTCCATTATTCTCAATGCTTTTCTATCCCACACTTGAAAAGATGGGATTCAAGATGACTCCCATTCGTCGTATGACTTGGGGGATGTTTGTTGCTGCCATTGCCTTTGCGATGGTTGGTGGATTCCAGATCTGGATGGATAACTCAGCTTCTAAAATCAACGTTATGTGGCAGTTCTTTCCATACTTAGTGATGACGATGGCGGAAGTGATGATCTCGATCACAGGTTTAGAGTTTGCGTACACGCAAGCTCCACGCTCGATGAAATCAACCATCATGTCGATCTGGCTCTTGACTGTGTTTTTCGGAAACATGATCACAGCTTATGTTTCGAAAGTTAACTTCTTCCCGGTAGGGTCGACAGGATACTTCATGTTCTTTGCAGTCCTCATGGGACTCTTCTCGTGTGTGTTCATGTACATGGGATCGAAATACAAAACAAAAAATTACATGGAAAAATAAAAAAAGCCCCTCGCAAGAGGGGCTTTTTTTTTACTTAGTTTTAGAAAGCACCATTGGTAAAAATAGAGGTGTTGAAGAATCCCAACTCTGGCGAGTATGTCGTTGTGGCCAAGACATAGACTCCGGCAGTACGTTGCATGTAGATCATGTTATCCCAGTCAAAATAGTCGTTAAAACTATTGAGAGCTCCAGCATCTCCCAAGATCTCTTGATCGAAAGGATTATCCTGACGTGAAATTAAATTGGGAGTCGTCGATCCCCTATAGTCTGAAATATCCTCAAGTGCATTAGATGATGTAAAAGTACGGTCCCAATCACGAGCGACAATGCGAATCCTTGCTCTAATATCTAGAGCAGCGTCGAGACAATAGACAACATAATAGGGATTCACTCTATAATTGATAGTATTCGAATCGAAAGCATCGGGTGCATTTTTGACAGTTCCTGTTGTTGTACCAAAAGTAAGGCCCATAAAGGGGTCAGCAGCAAATGGTCTCGCCGTGTAGCCATTCACAACTGATGCAGTAACGAAAGCTGCGTCTGAAACAATCAGGTCAGTTGATGCTCCCCCAGGCTTTCTATTTGCAGCATAAAATTCCATGGCTGCTGGATTAAAACGCTTCCTGTTAGAATCTGTAGTCCAAGCATTGGCAAAAGCATTATTTGAATACTGTTGATAATCGACCTCAGGACTTGCGAGTGAACTTCTGAAATTTGTATATTCTACAGTACCATGACGATCTTTTGTCAGAAGTTCTGAATATTCATAACTCTTAGAGAAAGCCTGATCAGCAACTGTCGGAGAGTATTCAATTTCTCGTAATAAGTCTGGTCTTGATGATTGTAAAATGGGTCCACGTACACAGTTAGCTGCTTTCCCTGAACACGTGATTTTTCTTTTTGCCATGAGTGGTTTAAATGGAGTCGGAGTGATGACTCCCAATGCATCTGTTGCTAGTGAGACTTCATTGACAAAAATTGTACCGACGTCACAATTCTTTCCTGGTTCAATCCCGCTAACGAGAGGTTGTCTTGAATAGTCAAAACTACATAATTCAGCATCTGTTAGAATATTGTTTCTGAATGTGTTAACACCTTGAGTTTTTGCCAAACCTTGATCCAGAAATTGACCGCAACTGATTGTTGCCCCAAGATGATCTCTTGTTGTTCCTGCCGGATAATTTGCAAGAATATAAGCTTGAGCCGCTGCAGCGCTAGTATTATTGTCGCATTTGACAGAAGTATAAGTCGAAGAAGAGTCCCCAGGTATTCGATCAAAATATGAATAGGGCATGTAAGCTACGTAGTCACACGTATTGGCACTGGCAGAAATATCAAATTTAAAACCGTTAGTATAGAGACCTAATTCTTCCATTTCATAATAGCAGGATACATCATAGATTTTCGAATCATGATCGATGGCCGGGCTCGCATTTCCCTCTGAAGCGTAGAGCCCATTAGAGAGAGGTAGAGTGCTCGTGACCTTACACTCTTTATTATAATTATTTGCACCAGTTTTGTGAAGATTGAAATTAAGAGGTGTGGGAGACGCGTTTGCTACTTTGATGAAATATTCTGTTGGAGCTGAAGAGGATCCTCCACTAGAACCACCAGTACTACTTGAACTAGTCAGGTTGCTATTTTTTAGTTCAGGCGAAACCTTTTCATTGCAACTAGCGACGAATAATAACGTCAATGGAAGCGATAAGAGTTTCAAGTTTTTCATAAATCCATCCTTGGGATTAGTCCCTATACCTTTGTCTATTCGGTGGGACGAAAAAGAAATTTAGTGGAAGTGTTTTTTACTCCTCTTTTTTTTTACAACGAGTTAAACTCATTAAGAGTAATTATATTATCAGGCAAGATTCAGACTAAGATGGTCGGAAAAATGAAGAAGAATTCTTGTTTTCAACGATTCCAAATACTTTCCCTACGGATCAGCTCCCCCTTTCTATTTTTTCTTTTCGTTTGTTGCCCTGTTTCTTGGGCAGCTAGAGACGCAATTGTTGTTTCTGAACACGCAGTGATTTACTCCGACTTACAGATGAGCAGTGCGATCGGTTATGTGCCGAAGGGTAAGATGATCAAAATTGGGGACATCGCCCGAAATAACTCTCGGGTTTATCCCATCGTAGTATCAGGTAAGATTGCCTATATTAAGAGCGAAGATGTGACGACTGAGATCGATGACCCGAATGCAAAGAGTATTACGCTGGATAGATTCAAAAAACACACAGAGACTGTTTACACCACTAAATACACTCTTTCTTATCTCTCCTACGTCACGACTGTCTACCTACCTAAGGGGAACCCTAATGGTCTAAAGGATAAAGACAGTCTCATCATGCAGGGCCTTTCACTTAAAGGAGAGGCCTACCTTCCAAACCTCTTTGACCTTCAGATGATGGTGAACTACCTAAATGCAACGGCCTCTCATGAGAATTTTAGAATCGTCGAAGCAGGAGTTGGTGCGGGATTTCGTTTTGTGAATTTCGATAAGCTCAAGGTCACTGGAGAGGTTCAGGCCTTGGGGATTCCGTTTGCTTCTTATTCTTATGACAATCTCTTTAGAGTGAACGGATTCGGATATACTTTAGGCGCAGGTGGAACTCTCAGCGCGCATCTCTCGGAGCATTGGGGGATAGAAGGATCGGCCGGTATCTATTATACCAAGCTCACAAATTTTGTAGCGCCAAGCAAGTATCAAAGCATTTCACCAGGGTTTTATGGCCCAAGAATTTACTTAGGCGTCAATTATCAGTTCTGATTTTCCAGAAGATTTTTAAGTTTATCGAGATCTATTTTTCTAGAGTGACGGTCTAATCGTATTTTCTTTCCACCTTCATTTTGTAACCACAGGACAAAGTAGCCCTTGTTCTGAAATCCCAGAGATTCATCATTGTTTCTCATGCGCGCGAGATTTGGGGAAGAAATAAAGGACTCTACGGTTAATAAAGTCTGGGGTGTAAAAGTAATCTTTTCAGTGAACAGTGGTAGGCCAAAAACTCTGTGCTCTATGCTCAGGGTTTTTTGTGAACGGACAATTCTTTTCTCGTAGAAAAAAAAGGCGAGAATGATGACTGGAAGTGAACCGATGAAGGTCAGAAATGAATAGCCTAAGGTAGCATCGAGTTCATCTCCTAGAGTGACTAGCTTCAGGACCGGAGGCCTCACTGCTAGGAACATGAAAGCAATCACTGAGATCACGCAAAATGCATAAATCCAGAAGATATATGGAAGGCCATAGGTTTTAAGCGTTAAGGTATGGTCTTTCTCGACGACGAAGTCTGTCTCTTCTTTAGAAATTGGAAAAACGTACAAAAGTCCCATGATCCGCCTTATTTTTTATCGTGAGGCGAGAATACATCAAGAATTTCAAGTCGTGGATAGAGGAGTTTCATCCACGCTGAAAAAATCGGGCCTTTAGCACTCATTTCTTGCTCAAAGACTTCCCGGTAGGCTTCGGGAAGATCCAAGGACCTGACCGAATAGGTGAGTCCAAGTTTTTTTTCAAGTCGCATCAAGAACAAGATCCATTGCGAGTGGAGCGAAGGGGGAAGTTTTAAATTCTTAACTTTTTTATAGATCTGAGCGAGTTCATTGTTGTGATTCACAAAGCGAAAATCCCAGAGGGATAGATAGAAAGAAAAAATATTTTTCCAAACATGCTGAGGCATGATCGCTTCTGCCATCTGCAGGTGGTGATAGGCCTCGGCGAAAAAGCCCTGATCAAAATCACTCTGGGCAATACTCGCAAGCTTCCACGCCTTCTCAGCAAGGCTTTCTTTTTCGGCTGGCCTTAAAACATACAACTCCTGGGAGGCATCCAGGGAAAGGCGCAGAATGGCGTCCGACGAAGTCAGTGCACCCATACCTTCTTTTAAATCAACGTACCCTTTAGTGAGGTTAACCTCATAGGCGCCGATCGTAGAAAGAGTCACTCCAGGATGAATCCATTTGTTCTCATTTTGATTTTTAATATCCGTCACAGAGTCTAGAAGGTGACCTGAAATTTTGCGTGAGAGTTTCTCCTTGATCCAGATCTGGCGCTCGGAGCAGAGGTTGAGGAAAGAATCATGGCCTTGAACATCATTTTGAAGGGGGATATTGGTAAAAATGAGAGGGCCCGCTTCGTTTAAATTAAAACTCTCAGTCGTTATCTGAGGCCCTTCAATGTCCATGACCTGAACCGCCCCTTTATTGTCGGCGGCGAGGAAACACCATTTAGTCACCGATGAATACTTCTTTAGTTCACGGCGAAGTTCGGAGAGATTTTTGAGCTCAAAGACACTATCCATCGCGATCTTGAAAATGCTCTCTCCCTCGGCGAAATAGTTATTCCCTGGTTTATGATGAAGTGCGATTGAAATACCTGCTTCGTGAACACCCTGAAAAAAAAGGGGAGCAAGGCCCGCACAACTGTAGGAGAGGAAGGTAGGCTTGCCTTCAAGCTGCCAGTGATAAAGTCGTGGGTCTTCTTCAAAGATCCCAATCAAGGGAAAATCAAATAAGCGAACGTGAGAGAACTCATCATTTCTTTTGGAAAAGATACTCGCACATCCGGGGAGAAATCCTTTGAGCTCTGGATAGGCCTGGCCATAGTGAGCGGCCATTTCAAACAGAGAGAGAAAACTCAAGTAGCGGGCGGAATCAATTCCAAGGCCTTCTGCATAAGCATCAATCACTGAATCAAAGACACTTGTTGCCTCTCGCTTTTTTAGAGTCGCGCGAGCGCGGCTTAAGATCTCCTTGCCTTGCCGCAGGATAAAACTCTGAGACAAAAGTCCAGTAATCCTGGATTCGAGTCTTTTAAAATGCTCATTTTCAGAGAGACCGAGTTGGTAGAGATTTTCTTTGAGATCCCCTCGCAGGGTCACAAGTTTTGTTTTCATTTTCATCCTAAGTAGTAA
>JBBQGK010000071.1:0-23085 GCA_038322885.1 Bacteriovoracales bacterium
ACTGATAATATCCATAAAGAGATCACCGTTTTCCTCTGTTACGTGATGGAAAAATCTATGTCTCACCATCAGTCTGAGCTGTATCCATCGTAATGATCGCCTCAACGAGATTTACGAACTGATCAAAAAAACAATAAACAAAGACCACACCAGCAATTTTCATAAGAGCGTGGGCACGGGCCGCACGTTTCGCATTTGCCGTTCCATTCAGGGCAGCAAGGATTGCTGTGATCGTGGTTCCGATATTCTCTCCGAGAACGAAGGCGACAGCGGTGTGAAAAGGAAGAATCCCTGCCATCGCAAGCGCCATGGTGATGCCTAACATCGCCGCAGAACTCTGCACGACCATCGTTAATAAGCATCCCATCAAGATGGAAGCGAGATAGGCCCCGGATGTCGTTTGTGTGAAGTATGCAATCGATGACATGAATGAAGTACTGTCACGAAGAGGAACAAAAGCTGAGTTTAAGTACTGCATGCCGAGATAAACAAAACCAATTCCCAGGATCGCTCGTCCAAGGTGCTGCCAACGTTCTGTCTTGGCGAAAAGACCTGGGATAAATCCAATGCCAACTAACAGAAGAGCCAGTTTACTGATCTGAAGAGAAATAAGCCAGCCAGTGATGGTTGTTCCAATGTTAGCACCGATCACAACTCCTATCGCCTGAGCGAGTGTCATGAGTCCAGCATTCACAAAACCAATCGTCATCACTGTTGTAATAGAAGAAGATTGAATGAGGCAGGTCACAAGAAGACCAACACCCGCTGCCATGATACGATTACTTGTCAGAGAGTTAATAATTTTACGGATCACATCTCCGGCCACTGCCTGCAAACCGTCAGACATGAACTTCATTCCGAAGATGAAGAGTCCAAGTCCTCCGAGAAGGGTGTATACAGTGGTGAAAGCTTCCATCAACTCTCCTTAAATTTCTCTAGTCCACAAGGGTCGCAAATCCGATAGGAATTACGATGTAGAGAATGGTGTCTCGAATCAGATAAAATACAAAAAAATAAATGAAGGCCTTAGGGCCTTTTAAAAATAAACGCTCCAAGCCGAAATACTGTGCCTTTTTTGACATTGCTACCATGAACTTGCTTTTCCCGTAGTGTTGGAAAAAGAAGGTCACAGCCCCGTCAACCCGGGCATCAAAGGCTACAAAACGAGATCTTATCCACGTCGACATAAAAAATTCCCACACTTGTAATTAGCAAGAATCAGATAATGTTATTGTTTAGATTGTGTCAAGAAACAGGTATTTAGACAAATTTTAGTTAAACGCTTTTTTTTAGAAAAGAGCTTGTTGTGACATTTCTGTGACAAATTTTGAAGCTTGGTCCGATATTCTTTTGTCTATGCTAAGTGATCTAAAACTATGGAATTTTAGTTCAGGGGCCCTCCCTGAATCGTTACTTGTAGAAGGAACATTTGTTCTGTCTACCTGTCAGCGAACACTTGTACTTTGCTTAGACTCTCACCCCTTCGCAGACACTTCTCTTCCTAGTCATGAAATTCACCACGGTCAGGACGCATATTATTTTCTGCTTGAAACCATTTGCGGACTTAAAAGTAAGCTTATTGGTGAGAATGAAATCGTGGGACAGTTTAAAGAGGCCTATCAAAAGTATGCTGCGGCATCTATACGTAATACCTCTCTTTTGGTGATCCTTGAAAAACTTTTCAAAGACGCTAAAGACATCCGTACTCAGTACCTCATTGGGATTTCTCAAAAGACTTACGCCTCTCTTACACGTCGTCATCTGATTCAAAAAGCAAAAGCGGATCACGTTGTCGTTGTTGGCTCAGGGGCACTGGCCGAAGACTTGATCAACCAGTTCAAGAAGAAAGCGCGTGTCAGTATTTGCGCACGAAATTCTGAACGTGTGGCCGAGCTCGCCCATCAACACAAGCTCACGATTATTCCTTGGGAGAAAAGGTTTGAACTCGTGAATGAGAAATTCATCGCTAATACCATTGGTTCGGAAACGATTCTGTGGAATGAAAGTTTTTTTACTGAATGGAGAGAGCTTCACCCAGAAGGTGTTTTCGTTGATTTAGGGTCACCGTCAGTTATCCAGACTATCCTTTCTGTAAGCGAAGGGGTGGTGCGTCTTTTGGATATCTTGAATGAAGGTGCCATTGTTGAAGATAAAAAACGTGAGCAGATCAACCTTGCCCGAGTGGCAATGGTGACTCTTGCTCAGAGAAGACACTCTCTTTTTGAAGAGAAAAAAATGAACCGTACACCCCTTGGAAGATCTCCTCAATTCGCCTGAGATGTGAGACAGTCCTGATCCTATGACAACCTATAAAATTGGCACGCGTGGATCACTGCTTGCGGTGACACAATCAACTCTGATGAAGAATGAACTTGAGCGCCTCTCCGGCGATAAGTTTGAACTTGTTCTGATCAAGACTCAAGGCGATCAGATCACTGATAAACCTTTGTGGCAGCTTGATGGAAAAGATTTTTTCACCAAAGAGCTCGATGAAGCTTTGCTTAAAGGCGAAGTGGATTGCGTGATCCATTCCTACAAAGATTTAGGATCAGTTCGCCCGGCGGGAATTAAACTCGCTGCTGTGACGGAAAGACGATTTGCTCAGGATATTCTTCTGATCCCGCAGTCGATAGTTGAAAAGCTCAAGGACTGGAGTGGAGAGTTTATCGTAGGGACTTCTTCGCCGAGACGAATTGCAAACCTCAATCATTCATTGAAAGATTATCTCCCGTACGGCGACAAGCTCTCTCTTCGTTGCGAGACTCTGCGCGGAAACGTGAACTCTCGCATTCGTAAGCTTAACGAGGGCCAGTACCACGCCATCACGATTGCTCTCGCGGGAGTGGAACGTCTGGCCTTCACGGAAAGTTCTGCGAAAGAATTAGCAAGCCTTCTCGCAGGTCTTAATTATTTTATTTTACCACAGAGTGTTTTCCCTTCAGCTGCTGCTCAGGGGGCCTTGGGAATTGAAGTGAACGAGCATCGACCTGATGAGGGAAAACTTTTTTCAATCATTCATCAACTGACTCACAAAGTGACCTCAGAAGAAATAAAGCGTGAGAGAAAAACTTTCCAAGAATTTGGGGGCGGATGTCATCTCGCTGTTGGCATTCATGTGAAAAAGATTGAAGACATGTATCTCCATGTTCATGCCGGTGAAGTTGATGGTAAGCGCGTGGAGAAGAAATGGTTTGAGGGAGTGAACTACCCAAGTTTATCTACCAATCAAAAACTTTTTGTGGGTTTGCCCAAAGGCTCTGCTCCGCATACGCTTTATGATGAATTTGTAAAAAAATCTCCTGAGACAAAAAGTCTTGATCTTAAAAATAAGCACGTCTTTGTGACGTCTCGCTACTGCATAAATTCTTTGCGTGTCTCGATGGATTCTCTTCCGCAGGGGATTTGGGCCGCAGGTACTAAAACCGCAAAAGAGCTCTCGAAGGTAGGCATTTGGTGCAACGGAACCAGTGACAGCCTTGGGACCATAGATCTTGAAATGATCAAGACCTCACGTGCTTTGAAGATGATTCACGCGCATCTTGATCAGAGCTGGACGGTCCTCTCTCATGAGAATGCGACCTCGGAGCTTGGCGAAGTGGTCGGAACTTACACGAGATCTGAAAATACCATTGATCCTCTTTACGCAGAAAGTTTGAAAAGGGTCGGAGCGGCCTTTTGGACGAGCTACCCTCAGTATGAATCTTTTGTCCGGGCTTTCCCCTTCATGAAAACTATTCACCACTTTTGTGGAGTCGGTAAGACTTGGCAGGAATTCCAAAAGGCAGATGTAGCAGTCACTCCCATGGCATCCATGCAAGATTTTTACGGATTAATTCCTTAAGGAAAATATGAACTCGAAAGAACTTTTCGAAAAATCTCTTAAATATGTTCCCGGTGGAGTTCACTCGCCGGTTCGAAGCTTTAAAGGTCTTCACACCACTCCCCGGTTTATCAACCGAGGGAAGGGAGCGATTATCTGGGATGAAGACGGTAAGGATTACGTCGATTTCTGCATGAGCTTTGGTCCTTTGATCCACGGGCACCAGGATCCAGAAATTAAAGAAGCTATTATTAAGGCCCTTGATAACGGATGGACTTTTGGGGCCTGTGAGAAATACTCGCTAGAGCTTGCAGAATTCATCGTGGATAAGATCTCTCACATTGAGCAGATTCGTTTCATGAGCTCGGGAACTGAAGCCGTCATGACGGCCGTGCGCCTTGCTCGTGGGATTACGGGCAGACCTAAAATTTTAAAATTCAACGGCTGCTACCACGGCCACCTTGATTCCATGTTAATCAAGGCCGGTTCCGGCCTCGCTGGTGAAGCTGAGGCCTCTTCAAAAGGTGTGACGGAGACTCAGGCCCATGACACTTTAATTTGTGAGCTTGGAAATCTTGCGGAAGTTGAAGCAGCATTCGCTGCACACAAGGATCAAATCGCAGCCATTTTTATTGAACCTCTGCCCGCAAATAACGGTCTCTTGATTCAAGAGCAGGCATTTCTTCAAGGGCTGCGGGATATCTGTGACAAGACCTGTGCACTTCTTGTCTTTGATGAAGTGATTTCTGGTTTTAGAATTGGTTTTGGAGGGATGGCAGAAAAAATCGGGATCACTCCGGATCTCGTGACCTATGGAAAAATTATTGGTGGTGGGATGCCGGTGGGTGCGATGGCCGGGCCCCGCAAATTTATGGAATGTCTCGCACCCTTGGGCCCAGTTTATCAGGCAGGGACTCTTTCAGGAAATCCGGTCGCCATGGCAGCCGGACTCGCGAATTTAAAAAAACTCACACCAGAAGCTTATGTGAGGCTCGATAAAAACACAGAAAATGTGGTCACCATCATGAAAGACTGGATGGGAAAAAATGGTTTTGAAGATTATGAGATCATTCGTTACGGATCTCTCTTCTACCCAATCAATATGAAAACAAAACTCACCAACATCACTCAACTCCCAACGAACATGGGTGAGAGATTCAAAAAGCTCTTCGAGGTTTTTCTCAACAAGGGAATCTACCTCGCTCCTAATGGTTACGAAGTTGGTTTCGGCAGTCTTGCTCACAATGAGAATGTCCAGGAAGAATTAAAACGGAGACTATGGAGTTAAATAAAACCCGCAGTTTTTTCTACGGCCTGACTCTCCTATGGGTCATGATGCTCCTAGGTTTGGGAAGTTGGTGGCTTTATCTTGTTTTTAAGTTGCACTCAACTTTAAGTGGGATGAATCTTCCGGAGATTGGATCTCAGCAGAAATTTCTCAACATGATGAAGTGGGAGGGAAGCTTCTTTTTTATTTTCCTCGTTCTTTTAGGGGCCTCTCTTTTTGTCATGTATTTTCGGGACATGAGAAAATCAAAGTCTATTCAGGCGTTCTTTGCCTCGCTCTCTCACGAATTAAAAACTCCACTCGCGAGCATGAGACTTCAAGCAGAGGTGATTAAAGACTTAATTCAGGATGAGGCCAATGCAAATAAACAGCTCAATGATCTCGCCAAGCGCTTGGTTGATGATACCTACAAGCTTGAAGTCGAACTTGATAAGAGCTTGCAACTCTCAAGGATCGAGCAGGATGGAAATCTGACTCTTTCACCCGTGAGCTTATCGCGCTTTCTCAAGCGCCACAAAGAGCGCTTGAGTTCAGTTGAACTCATTATCACAATTCCTGAAGATGCCCAGGAAGTCATGGCCGATGAACTCGCTCTTAATGTTGTTTTTCGAAACCTATTTGAAAATTCTCTCCGTCATCATCCTGCCTTGAAAAAAATTGAAATCATCACCCGCCGAGCGGAGGATGGAGTTGAAATTATCTACGATGATTTTGGCAGTAAGTTTAAAGGGCCAATTCATCTCTTAGGAAACCTCTTCTACAAATTTGAATCCACCAAGGGTAGTGGCATTGGCCTTTATCTCATCAAGAACCTCATGCTTAAAATGCGAGGGCATCTCTATATTTTAAATGATGAAAGACTAAAATTCCGTTTGGTTTTTGCCGCCCCGAAGGGGGAAGATCATGTCTAACCTCCCCTTGCTTCTCGTTGAAGATGAACCGAATCTTGGTGTGACCCTACGTGATTATTTACGCTCTAAAAAATTTATCGTTGAGCTTGCAGTAAGTTGCGAAGAAGCGAGGATGAAATTCTCAGAGATTCGTCCGGCCGTTGCTATCGTTGACATCGGTCTGCCTGATGGATCCGGGATTGATCTTGCTCGGGAATTCAGGGCGCAAAGTAAGGAATGTGTTCTCCTTTTTTGCACGGCCTTAAATGATCCGGCCCTGCGCCTCGAGGGACTCGAGCTGGGTGCTGAGGACTACATCACAAAACCCTTCGAGTTAAAAGAACTTACCCTGAGACTTGATCGCATTTTAAAATCACGTGAAATTACTCTCGGTAATCCGGATGAGTTCCGATTCGGAAACCTCATCTTCTGGCCCAAGCGCTTTGAGCTTAAAGATGCCCATGGAATGGTGACCTCACTTGGACAAAAAGAATGCGCCATTCTGGAACTTCTCCTTGAGAGAAAAAATGAAGTCGTGGCGAGGGATGAGATGATTGAAACCATTTGGGGAGAGAATAGTTTTCCCACCAACCGGACCATCGATAACTATATAGTGAAACTAAGAAAATGGTCAGAGACAGATGTTTCGGGGCCGAAGATAACATCAGTTCGCGGGATCGGTTATAAATTTGAATGGAGAAGTTAAATGAGCATTTTTGAAAATCGTGGCAACACACTTCCGGTCTGGTTCATGCGTCAGGCAGGCCGCTACCATTCTCACTATCAGAACATCAAAAAAGGTTCTGACTTCATGACGATGTGTAAAACGCCAGAACTCGCGGCCGATGTGACAATGGGTCCGATTGAAGATTTTGGATTCAATGCTGCCATTTTATTTTCTGATCTGCTCTTTCCTCTTGAGCAGTTGGGCTTTGGTCTCTCCTACGAGTCCGGTCCTCCAACTCTTGCCTGGCATCTAGAAAAAAAAGAAGACCTTCAAAAATTAAAACTCAAAGCACCCTCTGAAGAGTTTTATAAATTCCAAGGGGACGCGTGTGCACTTTTACGCAAGCGTTTACCAAAGGATGTCACCCTTCTCGGTTTTGTGGGCGCTCCTTTCACTCTCTATACCTATGCCGTTGAGGGCTCTCACGCAGGAAATCTCGTGAGTGCAAAGCAAGGAATGTACGACGGAAGATTCGAAGGTTTTTGCGAAATTCTCATTCCGGAAGTGATCAAGGAGATGATTATTCAGGCGAAGAATGGAGCGGATGCGGTCGCACTTTTTGATACAGCAGCTGGAGAACTTTCGCCTGGAGATTATCAGGAATTAGTTGTTCCTAAAATTACTAAAGTATTATCTGAATTTAAGAAGGCCTGTCCGGATAAAAAAGTTATTTACTACTCAAAGCACACTCAAGCGGCCCATATTAAAACGCTCAATTTCGATTATATTGATGTCCTGGGAGTGGACTGGAGATGCGATTTAGTCGAGATCCAAAAGCTCCTGCCCAAGCATGTTTTTATTCAGGGAAATCTCGATCCAGCATGGCTCCATTTGTCATGGGAATTACTTGAGAAAAAAGCTGCCAACTATTATAGGGATCTTCGCGAAAGAGGGCTTGATTTTACTCGCTGGATTGCAGGTCTTGGCCACGGAGTTCTCATTCAAACTCCTGAGACAAATGTTCGAAACCTCGTAAAACTCATTCAAAAAGAGAAGACTTCATAATCTTTTCATTGTTTCATGATAAAATCGTAAAACCCATGGAGGTACAGATGAAGAAAATTATTTTAGTTACTTTTGTTGCTCTTTTCGCGGTTCAGGCAATGGCCTGTGACGGAAAGAATAAAGACAAAAATCCTACGACTCAAGAGCAGACAAAGAAATAAAAAAAGCCCGGCAACGGGCTTTTTTTTTATGTTGTCGCGAAGAAATCTTTCGGCAACCCGGCTTTTTGTAACTTTGAAAAACACGCTGGCACCATACCTGTGAATTTAAACTCACCATTCTTAAAGGCACCGATATCCTGCGAGAGAATCTTGTCTCCTTCCATCCCAGCGATCTCAGTCACGTGAGATATAATCCTGTGACCACTTTTGTCCCGGCGAATTTGGATGATGAAATTTACCGCCGTTCCAATCTGAAAACGTAGAGCCTTGATCGGAAGATCATAACCCGCGAGCATGTAAAGGTTCTCTAAACGCGATAAACACTCACCGGGTGAATTGGCGTGGACTGAAGTCATGGAGCCCTCATGGCCCGTATTCATGGCCTGCAAGAGATCGAAGACCTCTCCGCCCCTCACCTCTCCCACCACAATCCGATCTGGTCTCATGCGAAGAGTATTCTTCAAAAGATCCCTTATGGTGAGTCCAATCTTATTAGCAACTGGAGGACGAGACTCGAGCCTCACGACATTAGGAAGTGTAAACTGAAGCTCGCGCGTATCTTCGATGGTGATGATTCGTTCTTTGATATTTATTTCCTGCAAAAGGAGATTGAGGAAGGTCGTTTTCCCGACTCCCGTTCCACCTGAGACAACAATATTAACCTTTGATCTAACGAGCATTTTCAAGAAATCTGCCCACTCCGGAGTGAGGCCAAAGATACCGGGAGAGCCATCAAAACTTTTGATGTTCTTCATGTATCGACGAATCGTGATCGCGTGAGTAGATCCGGTATAGTCTTTGTGAATAAGATTTACTCGACTTCCATCCTGAAGATTTCCATCGAGGATGGGGTAATCTGCACTGAATTCTTTTCGGTTATAATCAGCAATTTCCTGGCAGAAACTATCAAGATCAGCGTCAGTGTACTTGATATCGAGACGGATAAGTTCCCCCTCTTTTTCTACATAGACATTATCTAGACGGTTAATGATCAGTTCACTAATCCCTGCTTTTTTTGAGAGTTCATCAATGAGATCAAAAACTTTTGAACGGGCCATGGTCATACCTTATCGTAAAGAAAAATTTCAGATTCGTTGATGCTCGCAGCATAGGCGAGGAAATTTTGATTCATGACCTGACGATGCTCAATGGGCATTGATTCATAAAGATCTTCGAATTTCTTGCCATTGGCGATTTGAGTCGCAAGCGTTTTAGGACCGAAAGCAATCTGAAGATGGGTGATGAGAAGAATGAGCCAATCAATCTTTTCTGTTCGTGCTTTTGACAACTCAAGAACAGTACCAATTTCCGAGGGAAGTTTAATTTCAAGGAAACGATTATTATCGCGAGTGCGGATTTTAATCTGTGCCAGTTTTAAATAAAATCCTAAAAGAAAAAGTCGGGAAAAGCTGTGAACGGCATGATCAGAATATTTTGTTTCGATCGTTTTAATTTCATCGACCAATTCCATGTTCGTTTTACGGGGATATTTTCCGTAGATCGCTTTATAGACAAAGACACTCGCCATCCGGTCTCGAAAATTTGGCCACCCTAAAGCGAGCATAAGTTTTTCTAAACCTCGACCGTCATTGAATTCCTCAAAGGCATTATCCAAAGACATATACAGGGCCTTATTATTTTGGATAACAGAGAAGATAGGCTCCGGTGTGTTGACGACAGAAAGATTAGACTTCAGTAAAGTCACAAACTCTTTAGGCATTTGAACGTAAGGAAGTTCAATTCTATTCATTTTCCGACCAATTCAGTTTCCATATCATCTCGCTGATACAATGATTAAAACATGTTCCCTCATTTTCACCAAGTCCGAAGCTTGCTCAGGGGAAGGTTTTAACGTTTAATAAGATATGAGCTTACCGGTCTACCGTCACATTCACGTTCGTACAGATTCTATCGACGAATTAGTTGCGCTTTTATCAGTGGAATTGAACATAAAAAATCCTGTGGCGTTTCACCTTGAAACCCTCAATTCTCATCAACAGAAAGAAATGGTTGGGATCATTGAGAATTTCTTTGATACCGAGAATGTCTCGTTTAAATTTCCATACCCTGTCTATGTAATCTCAACACTCGAATCAAGTATCAGTAATATGCCTATTGTGAGCGCCCAGGAAAAACTTCCAAAATTCTATTCCCAGAAAGAGGGCCGCATGAATGTTAAGGAAACTCACTTAGCATTGAAAAATAAATTGATGAATCAGGAAATTAAAAACGTCGACCCTAAACTCACTCGGGATAACTTAGAATTCTTTGCCTTAGAGCACAGACAAATCTTTGAACTGCAGCAAGAGAATTCTTTCTACAGGACGATCCTCCAAAAAATGGCGAAGGTGAAAAAACGTGGATAGAAAAAAAACTGGCAAAATTCCTGACGACATAAAAGGTTTTGAAGAATTCATTGAGGGCGAGCCTGATGCCCATAGTTTTATGGGTAAAGGTCACCCTTCAAAGAAAGAAGTATCCTTTGAGCACTTCACATTCCTGACAAATGATTCGGATAGGCTCATGAAAGTGAGGCAACTTTTGGTAACGAAAATTCCTTTCATCAAAAGATACTCTCAAGGACAAACTCTGATCGAAAAACTAGGTGAGGAAAAACTAAATCTAGGAAATGAGCTCTTCAATCAATGCGAAAAGCAGGGCTCAGCGTATCGCAAATCTCTTCAGGAAATTTTTGAAATTTATTTTAATCCACCAAAGAAATAATTAAACTGTATGGGCCAAGAGAATAGGCCCTCCAACGTGCTTAAAGTCCTCTTCGGTCATGCCATCGATTTCGTATCCATTGAGCTGCTCGACCATAATCTGATAAAGATATCGATCGAAGTCTTCCACATCCTCGAGCCCAAACTTCTTAACAAAAGCAAAAGTTTTTTCTCGAAGCGTAGGATCTTCTTCGCCCTTAATAAGGTACTCAACACCCTGCTTGATAAAAAACTTGTGATAGAAGGCCTTAAGCTCAGCAATGGTGATTCCCATCTTGCCCGCTCTCTGTTCTTCATAGTGGCCACCCACAAAGTTAATGAAGCTTGAGATCATAATCGCTTCGAAATCGATGTTGTCGACTTCGTAGTTTAGATAAAACTCATCATTGAGGAGCCCCTCACTTTTTAAGTGCTGAAGGCTCACATAAAACTTTTGGACAAAAGGAAGGGCCTGAATGAAGGTATTGGTCGCTGCTTTCCAGAGATTAAATGACGTAAAATCTTTCACCTCAAGGGCCTTGGTACTCCCATCAAACTTATACTTAACGATTTCTCCGTGAGAGTTTTCTAAAAAAGAATTCCAATACATTCCCAGGAAATAAGCCGCTTCATCCTCATCGAATTCTGTTTCTTCGGTCGCTTTTTTTATTTTTTTCTTCTCAATCTCGAGCATGCTGTGACCGACGCGGTAGAGGTCAGCAAAATCAAAAGTATCGAATATTGTCTTCCCTAGTTTTCCCTGGAAGTTTTTATTAACATAATCAAAACCAAGTTCAAGAGATTCCTTGGTCTGGTTCCCTACTCTGGTCATCGCTGTCGATCCACTCTTAAGCGCATCTTCAAGAGTCATTCTTCCATTCACTAGGCGGACAAAATTGAAGTGCAAGAACTGCTGACGAGTTTCATCGGTCACTAGGTTCAAGGCCTCTTTGAGATCATCCAGACCAGACTGATAAGAGACCAAAGATGACGAGTGAAGACTTTGATTGGCCGAGATAGCGTCAAGAGATCCTGTGATGCCTTTTTTTGATTTGATGAAATCATCAATTTGAGATTCTTTTTGAAAGACTGTATTTAATCCAAGGGCCTCATAATAATCAACAAAACCAAAATCCCGTAAGCGCTCAATCTTTTCCTGATAAACGGTCTCTTCCATAATTTGGTAGGAATCAACCACCATCTTGAATAAAAATGCGTACGCATTCTCAACTCCGATGTCCCCATACAAGCGTCTAATGAAACTCTTGAGTTCATTGACCATGGTGAAATCTTCAGGGTATTCAATCAAGAGTTGGTTATCTTCGGTGATGAAGTAATTATTTCCTTCAGGATACTCAGGCTCTTCGGCGTCAAAGGTCTGAACAGTAAATTGATTTTTAAGTGAGAGAAGAAAGTCTTCGCTCTTAACGTATTCAAGAACCACTTCTTCGGAGGGACAGAGCGAATAGATCTCCATCCACTGGAAGGCAGCTTCCGGATCTAAATTATCTTTGGTCCATAAGTCGAGATCGCGCAGGGCCTGTCTTTGCTCGGAAGAGAGCTTAGGGAGGATCGCGGCGATTTGATCAGACGGGGTATTTTGCAAAGACACAAAAAGTGGCTGCAAGGGGATCATGGAAAAATCCATTCCATTCTCAACGAGCTTCTCAATGTCCTCAAATTTTCGATAGGATTGTGCCTCATAGAGCAACTGGCTCAAGAGGTCTTTTCTGACCGTCATTTCACTCATTGGAATCCTTCATTTTGGAGATCGTTTTGTACCGCAAAAGAGAGGAAAAAGGAATGCCCAGATCAAGTAAATGAGATAAAATGGAACCTATGTCAGTTAAAAGTGTCATTGCTCTTAAATCCATCCCGACTTTTGAAGTCCTGAATCAAACATTTCCAGGCCTCAAGGCGATCTTTTTTGATATGGATGGAACTCTATTTGACACAGAAAAATACCACACTGAGGCGATGCTCAAGATTGGCCACGACTATCAGATTCGTCCTCCCGTCGATCCTACTCAAATTCATGGACTCATGCATGGCAAGGCCGACTACCTTGTCTTCGATATCATAAAGGAGTGGCCGGGCTTTCCAAAAAATTGGAAGGTTCAAGATTTTGTGAATGAAAAAAACAAGAATTTGATGGAGATTCTTAGGAAACTTGAACCAGGTGTTTATTTTCCAGTTCAACTTTTGGATCTCATTAAAAAAATCAAAACCCAAGCACTCTTCATTGCCCTGGTCACCTCAAGTGAGAGAGTGATTACTCTGGAACTTTTAAAACTCGTCGGATTGTCAGATTTTTTTGATCTTGTACTGACCCGGGATGATTGTCCGAAACACAAACCAGATCCATGGCCTTATCTACATGCGATGAGCATTGCAAAGTCTGACGCTCACACAAGTCTTGTTTTTGAGGATTCAAATGTGGGTCTGACTGCAGCCGAAGCTTCCGGGTCTCATGTGGTAAAAGTTGAATGGTTTTAAAACTCTACTGTTTCAAGATAACTATTTGCCATTGTTTTTGAGTCGATTCGCTATTCACTATTTGAATGAGTTCAGGGACGGTTTTAAATTTGGTATCAATATCATCTTCAACATAGAACTTATCTCCCAAGACTGAAATAAGGTTCCAAAGACCTTGATGCTCTTGAAAATCGATCAAAAACTTTATAAAAAGAAGGGGAACAGGTCCTTCTTTAGAACCCAACTTATCGTAGGTGAGCATTTCTGAAAGCGCGTCTCTGGTCATAAAAGTCTTGAGCTTCACAGAAAGAAGGTTCGTCATATTTAAGCTAAAAATATAATCATAGCGTAGTTTAGTCATATCCACCTCGACTCGATCTAAATTTCCGATAGCACGTACTTCAGCGGCCTGGAGAAAAGCACTCTTAAGCAAAGTCACGTCGACTTCTTTTTTTTGAGGGGCCATAACTACCTGACGAGTTGGTTCAACCTTCGCTACCACTTTGGGAGGATCGACTTTCGCGACTTCCGATTTAGGAACAATCGCGACCACTGGAGGCGTGAGTGTTGGTTTTGTTTCTTCGGTGAATATTTCTGCTAGTCCCTTCTCTTCAAATTCTTTAGCAGAACCAAAAAAGAACATCCGTCCTTGCATGAATCTTTCCTGATAGCGATCAATCAGAAAGGACTCAAGCGTGGGAAAAAGAATTTTTGTGACTGGGTAGTGGGCCTCTCGGTGAGCAAGGCCTTCCGAGAAGCGCCGAAGGCATCCAAGGGCCTCACCATCTTTATTAAAAGTGTTGATGATGTTGGAGCGGCCTAGTAGGTAGTAAGCATCCTTTTCGTTGGCGAGACCATAGAGCTCGTCTTCTTCAGAGCAAATCGTTGTCATGAGCTCTTGGTCTTTTTCACAAGAGACTTTAAACTTTTCTGTTAAATCTTTTGACTCGCAGCCATTCTTACACGTTTCTTTTAATCTTTCTTGAGAATACCATATTGGGAACCCACCTTTGAGTTCTCTATTCCAAGCCACGATATCATAGTTCAAAGGCAATCTTTCGAGGTAAGGAGAATTAAACTTTTTTATCCGATCAATAAATTTTTTCATCTCGGCACCTTTGGTGCGGCAACTCTGCGCCCATTTTTTTACATCAAATGAGCAGGCCCCTGAAAGACCAATTTTATTAGCCATGAGATTCATGTGCCATTGAGACTCGATCAGGTAACTGAGAGTGATGAGACGGTAGGAATATCGAAGGTCATCGTAGTGGCGAGAAAATTGATCGTTGGTACAAAGAATGGCCGTTCCAACTTCTGATTTAAAAAAAGCTGAGTATTCATTATGAGCACTCATCATATAGGGACCGAAAAAATTCTCAAAAAAATCATCGTCAGCAAAACTCACACGCCCAGAGTACATATTTACGTTAACAGCTGGGTAGTATCGGCCAGAATACGAGTCAAGCTTCCGCTCACCGAGGAGTGTCTCGTTGTAGACCCGATCCTCCTCTCTTGCGAATGCGAGATTCGCAAGAAGAAGGACTATGAGAACCAAAAAAGAGTTAACCATGGTATATAAGTTATTATGATGAGGGCCAATATTAATAAAAAGAGAAATGGTAAACTCGCCCGATAAAGCTCCAGCACCGGCCGGTTAAATCGATAGGAGCTGATAAAAAGATTCATCCCCACTGGTGGTGTAATGTAACCGATCTCGAGGTTCGTCAAAAAGACGATCGCCAAATGTAAGGGGTTAACTCCAAACTGTTCTGCAATCGGAAGGATGAGCGGGACGACAACAATAATGGCGCTGAAGATATCCATAAGGCAACCCACAACCAATAAGAACATGTTCAAGACTAAAAGGAAGATCCACTTGTTAGTGATGAGTGTTCTCATGGTATCAAGAATCTTCATGGGTATTTCTTCGTCTACCAGATAATTTGTGAGCCCCATCGCACAACAGAGAATTAAAAGGATTGCTCCCACGAGAGTGAGTCCATCGATGATAATTTTCGGTATATCTTTTGTGAGAGAAAGATCTCGGGTTAAAAAACACTGGGAAAACAAAACGTAGAAAGCTGACAACGCCGACGCCTCCGTTGCGGTTACGATTCCGCCATAGATCCCACCGAGAACAAGAACGGGGAGAGGCATCTCGTAGCGCGCGTCCCAGATCGCCTTCTTTATTTCTACCTTAGATAACTTAGGTTTTTCTCTCTTCATTCCCCTGGCTTGAAAATATGAATAAGTACCCAGGATGAGCATCAAGACAATTCCTGGGACCACACCCGCGAGAAAAAGTTGGTCGATATCAACCTTCGCAATAATTCCATATAATATAATGGGTAAGCTTGGAGGAAAGAGAAGCCCGAGAGACCCACAGGTCGTGATTAATCCAAGGGAAAATTTTTCGGAGTATCCTTCTTCAGTCAGTATCGGATACAGAAGTCCACCAAGAGCGATGATTGTAACTCCCGAAGCACCCGTGAACGCAGTGAAAAAAGCACAAACAAAAAGACAGACGATCGCGACTCCGCCCGGAAGCCATCCCAGCAGTGCCTGCGAAAGACGAAGGAGCCTTACCGGTGCCTTGGATTCAGCAAGAACGTATCCCGCGAAAGTAAAAAGGGGGATGGTTAAAATGGTTGGTGCCGAGGCCAGACGATAGATCTCAACACTCACTGCAGAAAGCTCAACTCCGCTGTACGTAAAAGCAGTCATTGCGAGAGCGGCCATAATCGCAAAGATGGGTGCTCCAAACATCGCCATCATAAGAATCGAAGAGTAGATGACTATACTCACACTTTCTCTCCCTGAAGAACACTTAAGAGCAACCGGTTAAGGAAGCGCAAAGTGATGAGTCCCATTCCAAAAGGGATGATGCCGACGAGATAGGCACTATGAATATTTAAAAATGAAGGTGCACCAAATTCTTTCTCGGAGAGGAAAAAATCCCAACCAGATTTGAAAAGGCCCAAACATACAAGGAAACAAAAGAGAGTCACAAGATTGGTTTGCAACCATCGAAGAGACTTTGATGATGATCTCTCAATGAGTTTTGTAAGGAGATCGACCTTAATGTGCTCATTTCGGCTAGTCGCAAGTGACCCACCAAGGAAGGCTGCAAGGAAAACCAAGTGCCGGGTCAAGGGCTCCATCCACATCACACTTTCGCCAAACCATCGCATGACGATAGAGAGCATCGCTAGGAAGAGAATAAGAAAAAGAGAGGTGACAATCCCTCCCCGGCTAAACTTCTCTAGCAACTCATCAAAACTCCGGACCCATTTCATTTCTTAGATTCCTTATCAAATTCTTCGAACATTTTTGCAGAGATAAGTTTGTCTTTAAGTTTATTAACTACCTGAGAGCGAAGGGCAGCTGCCTTCTCATAATCCCCTTTTGGAAATGAGACAAATTCGACTCCGGATTTTTTCAAGGCACCACGAGCATCTTCATTGTCTGAGAATGATTTATCGTTGGCCTCTTTTACTAACTTTTCAGAGAGTGCCAGAACTTTAAGTTGATGCTCAGGTTTAATCTGCGCCCAGCTCTTGGCCGAAACAACTAACGCTCCCATTGAAAAGGCGGTTGGAAAATCGACAAGATATTTCACCTTCGTCTGCCACTGTAGAGCCAAAATTCCAAGCGGAGGGGCATAGGCAGCATTAATGATACCAGTTGAAAGAGACGATAGAACATCTGGTAAGGCAAGAGGTACTGAAACAAGGCCAAGGGATTCGATCATCGCTTTTACGAGTTCGTCACCTTCCCAAGACCAAATTTTAATTCCTTTTAATTCCTCGATGCTTGTCACTTTACGGGTTGATACTAAATACACCAATCCGACTTCATAAAAACCTAAGTTGATAAAACCTTTATCCTTAAGTTTTTGATTAAAAATGGGTGCTAATTTTTGCATGACCATTCCGGCCTTCTTTTGGTCTCCGTAAAAAGAAAAAGGAGTTTCCATCACGCGCACATCTCCAGAAATATCTCCCAGAGTTTTGCCAGTGAAAATCCCCCCTTGGTACTGCCCAATGCGAATTTTACGAAGAACATCGGGCTCATCTCCTGCGACTCCGCCGTAGTAAACCTTAAAAGTCACCTCACCATCTGTGGCAGATTCGATTTCTTTTGAAAGTTTTTTCAGGCTCAGTCCCCAGGTCGTCCCCTCTGGCACGAGGGCCGCGAGTTTGAGTTGAGTTTTTGCCATCACATTGACGGAGAGAACACACAAGGCGATTAGGAAAGTTAACTTCATAAGAATCCTTAAAATATTTTAGATTTATTTTTTTCTATAATTTCAAAACGTTTTTTGGCGATGGCATTAAAGAGATTATAATCTTCTTTCACTCGGTAGGTTGAGTGGTTCTGCAGATCGTCCCGGTTTAAGTCTTCCCACTTCGCGAATTCCTCAGTGAGAATTCTTGCTTCTTTTTCGTAGAGTTCTTTATCAAAGGCCGGTAGGAGCATATTCTGAATATAGCCCATGCGAATCAAGAGATTCTTAGGATATTTCAGCATCGCCTCTTCATAGAGAATTCTTCCTTTCTCTGGATTTCCTCCCAGCATCTTGGGTCTACTCCCTTCGTACTGAGCAAAGAAAATACTACAGACTCCGAGTTCGACTTTAGGATCTTTACGACAAACCCAATCGAAGAAAATTTTAACTTTCGGAATATGTGAAATCAGGTTCATGTTATCTTTTTGGAGATTGATGAGGCTTGCCCACGCTTGAGCAGTGTAGACCACAACTGAATAGTCTTCTTCATTCAGCTCGTGATCAAATTTTTTAAGCAGATCATCTTCAGAGAAAGTCAGAACATCGTTGCGCTTTATTCCTTGCTTCTCGAGATAATCAAAACCGTAATCAAGAGAGCGTGTGTACATGACGATGGCCTCTCGGCGATTCTCCGTACTTTCTGAACCGCTAAGTTCATCACCTAACATCAAGGTCTCAGACACTCCGAAAGCGTAACCAGCATATCCCTTGACCAGAGATCGAAGTAAGACCTCATTCTCAGTGTCCTGAAGATAAAGGAGTTCAGAGACTTTGAGATTTCCTGGTGCCGACGCCTTAAAAAAATTCCAATCTCTCTCCCTCACACTCAGGTCACCAGCGTTCTTAAACAGAGGTCCTACTGAGCGAAGACCCATTTTCTGGATCGTCCCACATGAAAAGAGCAAAAGTAG
This sequence comes from Bacteriovoracales bacterium, assembly GCA_038322885.1. Taxonomy (GTDB): domain Bacteria; phylum Bdellovibrionota; class Bacteriovoracia; order Bacteriovoracales; family Bacteriovoracaceae; genus Peredibacter. The sequence continues at coordinate 18,268 of JBBQGK010000071.1, forward strand.
TAAGAGATACGGCATACGCATAATTATCCTAACCTATGAGAATCACATTTTATTCATCTTAACCGCCCCCGTAAGTTTTCGACACTATTTCACAGGGAGGGAATTTTTTCCCCCCGGTTTCGCCTTCCCGGGTAGGCAGTGGTATAATCAAAGAAATTATACGGTTAAGAAAATCATTCAAGAAATGGGATCTTTAGCCGACAAGAAAAGTACAGTTCCTATAAACAGGAGAACGTATTGGATTATCATCTAATGCGCCCATAAACCTTCTTTCGTTGACGACTGAGGGAATGGGCCTAAAATGTGCCAAAACCGAGGTTGCTATGAAAACAAGAGAAAACGTCGAAACTACTGCCCCACAAACGACTCCTACTAGACCAAAGGCCAAGGCCAAAAGCCTTCGTCCCATGCGTTCACTAGTGGCAGTGAGAAGTTTTAAGCCTAAGACTGGTGTTGCAACCATGATCTTGAAGCCTGAAACTTCAGCTCAGTAAATTTAGAAATTTTTGTCGATCTCAGTTTCCTGCTGTTTTTGAATGTCGCCAAGACGTTCGAGCTGTCGATTATGAATCACCGTTAAATACTTCTTTTTAATCTCAAAGATGGATCCCACTGCTAGGAGGTATTTCTTTTTAAGCTCTCTCATGCAAAGTTGTTTTTGAGCTCCCGGAAGAGTTCTTCCTTTGGCATCAACGGCCTCACCGGAACAAAAAAGCTTTTCTTCCTCTACCCCATTCTCAAGATTTTGAATCGCTTTATTGAACTCATCCTCAAAAGCTGGATCAGCGGTGATCTTGAGGGATTTTACTTTCTCAATAAGGGCCGGAATTTTGCTTTCAAATTTGTCTTCGCCACCACCAAAGCCAAAGAAATCAGCCTTTGCCTGCATCGAAAAAAGAAATGAAAGAATTAAAAGAGATCGAACCATTGATCACCTACACGTAAAAATTTTTCTGTCTCAATAACAAATCGACTCAGAGGGAAACCCACAACGTTAGAGTAGCAACCATCAACTTTTGAAATAAAAGTCAATGAACCGTTCTGAATGCCATAGGCCCCGGCCTTATCAAGAGAGTCTCCAGTGGCGAGATATCGCTCCATGAGTGCCTTTGGAATCTGAGAGAAAGTGACCTTCGATTCTTCCACGAAAGAAAACTCACTCGCCGTTTTATCTCTCCAAAGTCTGGCATGAACCGCTGTGAAGACAGAATGATTTTTACCGCCGAGTTCAGTTAAAAAGACTTCAGCTTCTTCGCGGTCACGGGGTTTCCCAAAGATTTTTCCATTGAGGCAAACAATCGTGTCAGCGGAGACGACGAAGATATCCTGGTCAGGGTTAAGCTTCACTTCTTCATCGAAAACGACTAGGCCCTTATCACTTGCGATATCGGCCGAGAATTTCACCGGATCCGTTGCTTCAGACTCTTCAGGAATGTTTTTCGATTTGATCTCAAAAGGAACTTTGAGGTGACCAATGAGTTCTTTTCTACGAGGAGAAGTGCTCGCAAGAATAAATTTAATTTTTGAATTTTCCATGCTTCAAGATCCAGACATAGTATTGAAGATCGTTCATCTCACGAACTTCCATTTTCTTGTCAGTATATCTTGTTTTAAGACCTTTTAGGTAGTGATTTAAAGAGGCGCGGTAGTGATTGTCATTCAGAGTAACGACGATTTTTTTATACTCCGTTTCTGAGCGCTTTAAGAGATTCTCCACTGAGCGCAAATTAGTTGTCTCAATTCTACGGGTGTACTCCGATAAAAACTCAAACCTCTGATTCATTCCCTTCTCCCAAAGAACATAGCCGTGATCGATGGCAAGTTTCTTAGGATCATTCATGGCAGTAAAAATATCTGCTGACCAATTTTTAAACCAGAGTTCACGGGCAAGCTCAAAGGTTTTTATTCTCTTCGTCAACAGTTCCGTGACTTGCAATGGACCAGGTGGATCGCTCAAGGCTACTTGATCGCGGCCCGTCTCCGAAATTTCAATCCAGTTTAAGTCCGTCACGACTACTGGTGCTGCGGTCAGGTAGCCACGCATCTGCAATGAGAACTCATCTCCCTCTCGCAAGGTGCGCTTTTTCACAAAAGCTTTTCCCGCGAGGATGTATAAGAGATCAAAGCTCGCATCATGAGAAACGACCGTCACGTTGGGGGCCACGAGCATGATTTGAGATTTGATGTCTTTAAATTTTTTATGATCAGCTCGAAATTCGTTAATCTTTTTAAACTGATCTTTGATCGCATTCTCATCCAAAGATGAGGTCTCCATCAAATGTGTCCATTCGGGCCTTTTATCCTGGTAGCGTGCTCTCTCAAAATATTGTTGGTTGGCCTCTCTCACATTGAGGGGCAGGCTTCCCCCATCCGTCTCTGGAGAAGTATCGGCCACGAGTTCTTCGGAATTTTTTGGGTGCCAGAAAACATGGCCATGATTAAGTCTCAAAAGAACGAAGACTTTTTCTTTTGAAAAATTTATCTCCTGAAAATTCACCGAAGTATCGGAAGCAAGTCTCGCGATAGTTCCGTCCATCAAATAAATCCAGGCATAGGAATCTGCTCCGATCTGTACCTCATCCCCTTCAAAGACTCGTGATAAATAATTTACCTTCGCCTGATTATTACCGCGGTAGATTGAGCACTTTCCGACACAGCTTAAGAATTTCCCCATCAGCTCAAGATGACGAAGGTTTCTGGTACGAACTTTCCAGTCCGGTTCCTTATCCTTGATTCCTCGCTCGAAAATCCATGTGTGAATGTTAAGAAATTCTTCTGGGCTCTGATCTTTCCAAGGAATGATCGAGTACCCCTGACCCTTGAGTGGCTCTTTATCAATCTCAACCTCTTCAGGTCTCACGCGCCACTCAGTATTTTCGTGAAGCTTTTCTGTGGTAAAGCGCTGAGGTCCGATAAAATCTGGAGCGACCTCTTCATCAATCCCCAGAAAACTCGTCACGTTATCCAAATCATCTTGTGCCCAGGCCTCGACATGCAAGGCCAGACTCAAAGCGAAAGCTGACTGAATCAGTATTTTTATAAATTTCATTCTAATTTCTCATCGGATTTGCCTCATGAAAATTTACCTAGTCGGCCTTTTCTGATAGAGTGAGGGCTTATTTTTCCCAAACATTATCGGAGCCTCCTCATGTCGACCCCTGAGACTACCCCGCAAGCCGAAAATTTCTCCTTTCCCGAAGCGGAACGGTCAATTTTGAAGATGTGGAAGGAGAAAAAGATCTTCGAAAAAACTCTCGAAAAAACGAAATCCGGAAAGAACTACATTTTCTACGATGGGCCTCCTTTTGCAACTGGTCTCCCCCACCACGGACACATCGTGGCCTCGACTTTAAAAGATGTCGTTCCTCGCTACTTCACCATGAAGGGCTTCTACGTCGATCGTAGATTTGGTTGGGACTGTCATGGACTGCCTATTGAACAAGAGATCGATAAGAAATTTGAAATGTCAGCATCAGACTTTGTGGCAAAGTTCGGAGTCAAAAAATACAATGATGAGTGCCGGGGAATTGTTGATCGCTATTCAAACGAATGGGAAAAAACCATCAGCCGCTTGGGCCGCTGGGTCGACTTTAAAAATGATTATAAAACCATGGATATTAATTTCATGGAGTCTGTCTGGTGGGTGTTCAAATCAATCTGGGATAAGGGATTAATCTACGAGGGAAATAAAATTGTTCCTTTCTCTCCAGCGCTCCAGACAGCACTCTCAAACTTTGAGGCCGGACAAAACTATCAAGACATCCAGGATCCTGCGGTCACTGTTCTCTTCCGTACGCGTGAAGATGCCAACACTTATTTCGCGGCATGGACGACAACCCCATGGACCCTTCCAAGTAACTTATCTCTTTGTACGCATCCAGAAATTGAATACGTAAAAGTAAAAGATCTCGAGAAGAATATCTTCATCATCATGGCCAAGGCCCGTCTTGAAGCTTACAAAAAGAATTTCAAGTACGAGGAAGTAGAAACTTATACAGGAGCACAGCTCAAGGGCAAACGGTACGAGCCACTCTTCCCATACTTCAACAAGCTTGAAAAAGATGGATACTTTGTAATGCTCAATGATGAGTATGTCACTGTCACTGACGGTACCGGAATCGTTCACCAGGCCCCGGGCTTTGGTGAGGAAGATAACCGCGTGATGAAAGCTGCGAAGCTCACTGAGGTCGTAGTTCCCTTCGATCAGTCAGGAATTTTCACCGCAGAAGTTCCAGTCTACAAGGGAATGAAATTTAAAGACGCCGATAAAGAGATCATCAAAAACTTGAAAGACCGAGGCCAGCTCTTCCATCAATCTGTTCTCGTGCACAGTTATCCCATGTGCTACCGAACTGATACTCCGCTTATGTATCGAGCGATGCCTCAGTGGTATCTTGCCGTCGAAAAAATCAAAGACAAAATGATCAGGGCCAATCAGCAAATCACATGGGTTCCTGAGACCATTAAAGATGGGCGCTTTGGAAAATGGCTCGAAAACGCTCGCGACTGGGCGATCTCACGAACTCGCGTTTGGGGAACTCCCCTTCCTATTTGGATCAATGATAAGAATGGAAAAGCTATCTGCATGGGTTCGATTGCTGATCTAAAAAAATATACAGGCAAAGAAGTGACAGATCTTCATCGTGAATACATTGATGACCTCACTTTTAGTATCGCTGGAGAAGAAGGAACCTATCGACGGATTCCAGAAGTTTTAGACTGCTGGTTTGAATCGGGTTCAATGCCATATGCTCAACTCCACTACCCGTTTGAAAATCAGGAAATATTTAAAGAAGGATTCCCAGCAGAGTTTATCGC
>JBBQGK010000072.1:0-21151 GCA_038322885.1 Bacteriovoracales bacterium
GATCCCGATTTGAATCTTATCTTTAGCAGGGCCAGTTGAAGTTTTCTTTTCTGGTTTTACCGTCAGTTCATTTGCCCAAGTAGAAAAATCCCCTGGAAGTTTTTCTTCACCCCAAATTTCTTTTAAAAAAGCATGGATACCGTCATCAAAGGGCTTCAGTGGAAAACCATGTCCCCCACTCGCACTATCGGCCGTCGCTTTCACGCCAAAACCTTTGATCGTTTTGAGCCACAAGCAAACTGGTTTTGATGGATCTTTTTGTGCTTTCTCAATTCCCTCTTCAATGGATGCATAAACTTTTTCTAGATCATGCCCATTTTCTACCTTTATGACATTCCAACCTTGGTCGGCCAGAGCGTTGAAGGTCGGCTGCATAGAGAACGAGTCCTTGTCGATTCGTCCTCCGAGTTTTGTATTGTTGTCTGAGAGGATCATCACGAACGGATTCAATTTTCCTTTCGACGCAAGACCCGGAATCGCTGAAAAAGCTTCTTTTGCTTCTCCCTCCATCGCCGCACCATCAGAGACTGAAGCAATCGTTACGCGAGAATTACCCGCAAGCTTGTCAGCAACCGCCACACCTTGAGCTTGTGGGAGGGCAGAACCAAGTGGACCGTTTGAGAGCATCACGCCTTCAGGATACAAATGAGACTCGCCGTGGCCCGTGAGTTTTGATGAGATCGAACGAAAACCTTTCAACGACTCGAGTGTTAAATCTCCGTACCCAAGATTGGTTCGAAGGGCATAGATACCGTTTTCAGCGTGGCCTATGTCGTTCACAAAATTAAACGAATCAAACCAGTTCTCTTTTTTAAACATGATCGAGTGAAGAGCTGTCCACGCTTCAGTCATCGCCGATGGCCCACCCCAGTGACAAGCGGCCCCGCCGTTTGTCGCGGCCAGATCCATCAGAGCAATCATGCAACGAGTGGCCCGAGGATCAGCGACCTTGACCTCTTTTCCAGACCTGTCTTTGACCGTCACAAAATAGCGAGGAGCACCTTTAGGTGCTGGTTTAAGCTTTGATTTAATATTCAAGGGTTTAAGAGACATCTGGAGCACCTCTCGAGAGTGATGAGTGAATTTCCAAAATTATGGGGTGTGTGCTCCGTTTAAGTCCATATATTTCTAAGACTTTGATCTTGCCAAGGTGCTTTCAAGAGTTTAAGGTTTGGGCACTAAATTATGTAAAGGAATCATACTATGGCACGTCAATGCGACCTCACTGGAAAATCTCGTCAAGCAAACCATAAAGTGTCTCACTCAAACATCAAGACACGTGTTTTCAAACAACCTAACCTCAAGACGAAGAAAATCTTTGATCCTGAGTCAGGACAGACGATCCGTTTGAAACTTGCAACTTCTACAATCAAAACTCTAGATAAGATGGGACTCTCGAAGTTTCTTCGTAAGTACTACAAGTAATTTCACTCGTAGCTACCCGTCACTTTCAATAAAAAGCTTTAGCCCCGGAATCGGGGCTATTTTTTTGTCTTTTTTTCAGAAAAGATTTTTTTCACTCTCATCTCTTATTAAAGCTGCAAGCAAAATTGTATAGCGATAGCTTCCTTCAATTAATGAAGGAGTTACATGTATTTTCCAATCGATGAAATTGAAACGATGATTTACACCATTCGAGGTCAGCGAGTGATGCTTGATAGTGATCTTGCAAAGTTATATGGAGTTGAGACTAAGAGATTAAATGAGCAAATAAAAAGAAATTCGGACAGGTTTCCTTCCGACTTTATGATCGTACCTACTATTAGCGAGTTGTGTGTCCAAATGTCGCCAATTTCGGCCCGAGGTCAGAACACAACAACGAAAAAGGTTTTTAAGTTTACGCCAAACTTGTTTACAGAAAATGGTGTAGCGATGCTTTCTAGTATTTTAAAAAGTAAGCAAGCAATTCAAGTCAACATAACTATTATGCGAACATTCACTAAGCTCAGAAGTTTTCTAGCGATGGAAAGTTCACCATCTCGTTTAGAAGATCTCGAAGAAGGTATGAAAGGAACTCATAAACTTTTTAAAGTTGTCTTTGAAAGACTCGATTCAATTGAAAACCAAATAGAACCAAAGCTTACGGTCAACCGAAAAAAAATTGGACTTAAGGTTAGATAAAAAAGATTAAGATTACTTGGTCAGCAACTGATAAAGATTAATTCTCCCCGAAGCCACTTTCCCTTGATACCCCGATCCACCAATTGCCGTATTCATCAACCGAGATCGAATTTGCGAAACTGGAAGTCTTCCTTCCTGTGCAATCAAAAGTCCAATCGCTCCCGCCACATGAGGGGCCGCCATCGACGTTCCAGATCGCACATCATAATTCCCATCAGGACTCGTTGAAAGAATATTATTTCCGGGAGCCGCTACATGAACCGTCTTCGCTCCAAAATTTGAATACGGAGAAATCAAATCGTCAGAAGTATGATTGGCGACACTAATCACATTTGAAAAATTATAATTGGCAGGGAAATACGTATTGATGTCATTGTTTGAACTCGCATTTCCGGAAGCAGCCACAAACATCACTCCAAGATCCCGCGCTTTGCGAATCACATCTTCTAGAATTTTTGAATAAGGTCCACCACCCCATGAGTTACTTAAGACATCCACTTTATTTCTAAGAGCGTAGTCGATTACCTCAACAGCATCGGCCGTTGAACCATATCCATCAGCATCAATAAACTTCAACGCCATGATCGAAACTTCCGGCATAATGCCCGCAATCCCTATACCATTATCGTGTTCAGCACCAATGGTTCCTGAGCAATGAGTACCATGTCCAGTTCCGTCACTCACATTTCCGTCATGCGTGAGTCCGCTCCATCCATTCACATCATCAATAAAGCCATTTTTATCATCATCAATTTTATTCCCTGGAATTTCCCCTGAATTGACCCAGATATTATTTTTCAAATCCGGATGCTCCACATCGACTCCAGAATCCACCACACCAACAATCACTTTGCGCGAACCTTTCGAGAGAGACCATGCGTGTTCCGCATTGAGATCAACTCCAGGAAGACCAGCAATCAATTTCTCCGGGGCCTTTGGCTCATTGGAGCCAGTATTATGTAAACCCCATTGCCAAGCATAGAGAGGGTCAGCGGGAGAATTGCTTGATGATTTTTCTGAGTGAAAAGGATTTGAGAAAATGGGCATCTTTACAAGTGACTTGTATCGAAAGTTAGGTTCAGCGTGCTCAACTTCTTCCATACTCTTCAAGCTCGTGAGCTCAGTGTCTTGGATCAGGAAGTAATCGCCACTTAAGAGGTGAAGCTCTTTTCTTACATTGACCCCTAAAAGGGATTTTTTGGCCAAGAACTTGCCCATGTGTCCGGGGCGGATTTTAACCAGTACTTCACCTGGAATAGATTTATCATCTTCCCGAATGGATTTTGCAGAAAGAGAGAGTGAAAAAAGGGCCAAGGCCAGGGTTGAAATTTTTCTCATGAAACTCCTGTAAGATGAGAAATTAAAAGGCGCTAAAAACATGTGCTTTCTTACATCATACGGTTTTTCTTGTGCCTCAAAGCCAGTGGGAAAAAAGAGCCAACACAACGCCCCTATCCCGACTAAAAAAGTCTGAACGAAATTTCCCGTCTTTTCCAAATTTTACTTTCGAGAGACAATGGAAGCAGAGGATAAAAACCATGATTTATAACCGCTCCGCTCACCCTGTCGAAATCAAGAAAATCTCCGTTAGGTTGTGGAGTCTTCGTGATGAAATTGAAGCCGCGATTTTTCGTCGGATGAAAGAGTGTGAAGCCGCGGGTGTCCCCCTCTACATCGATGACATCAAACGTTTTTATAATCTCGACTTGGATTCCCCTCTGACTGCTCAGGGAAATGTGCTTCCGTTTAAAGATGCATCTAAAGATAGTGGCCTAAATTCTTTGATGGAATCCATCGCTGATGAAGCAAACGCAGAACCCGCTCTTGCAGTAGTTCCAGACGATATCCAGCCGCCACTTGAGGCAGCTCCAGAAGGCGGCGAGACCCCAGTGGCTGAAGCACCTCTCGATCCACCGGCCGACAATAAAACCTTTAAAGAAGCCGAATCCATCATGGCCGAGCAAACCATGCTGGGGCTTGAGAATAAAAAGCCGAACCCAATTCTTGAACGTCCCTACCAGCGTCAGGCCCCAGACCTTGATAAACTTTCTTATGGATTCACTTTTCTCTCTGACATGAACATGGAATCTATTCTCATTTTTACCAAAGATAAGTTTTTGCAAGGCCAGTCAGTGGTGATGGAATTTTTGATTCCGCAAAATTTTATCATGACGGCGAACATCACCTATTGCCACAACTACGCTATGAGAAGCCGTATCATCAGCTCTACAAAACCTGATTTTCGGGTTCAGTGTAAGTTCAGCTTTGCTATACGTGGTGAGCGCGACACTCTGCGAACCTTCTTAAAATCGATCGAACCGACTTATGTCGCGAAGAAAGAGAAGAAAAAAGAAGTGAAGCCTGAAGACGATTTGGGAATCTAAGTTATACTAGTTCCATGAAGTATTTCATCAGACCTTCACTATCCACGATCCTTGTGACCTTCTTCTTTTTCATCTTGCTCTTCTTAGGGCTATTTGCGGAAGTCTTTGAGTCTCAGGCCCCGGAAGTGGATCTCGCTCAAATCTACGCCAATCCCGTACCCATCTCTGATCTACAACGTATAAAATCTCTTAGGCTCACCAACAAGCAAGGTAACTTCCTGTTAGAAAATAGTAACCCTGAAGGCCTCATTGAAGGCCCTTGGCAAATGGTGGAGCCACAATCATTGCGGGTGAAGAGCGAAGTCGTGAAAAAGATTCTTGATGCCCTGAATGTGATCCGAGTGAGAAATTTCCATCCTTATGAGCCCATCAATATTTCAAGTTTCTCGCTTGATAACCCCACCCTAACACTTCTTTTTAACAATGATAAAAATAAGTCCTTCGAGATTAAAGTTGGCCTTATAAATCCGATCGATAACTCGGCCTATATTTCTCTTTCTTCGCAAAATCAGATTTATCAAATTGATCCACTCGAAATGGCGCTGGAAAGTTATGATCTTGCCCAACTCGTGGAATCCAAAGTTCTCGCTTTAAATGTAAACGCCCTCCTATCGCTTGAAATTTATACTGCCAAGGGGCTTGAAACCAAGCTTCTTAAAAAAGGCGAGGAATGGGTTGATCAATCTGGTGAAGTTCAAAACGCTTCAAAGGTGACACGCTTTTTTGAAAAGCTGGAAGATCTTAAGAGCCAAAAGATTCTTGAAAATCTCACTCCCGAGCAAAAGACAGCGATGGATGAATCTGTTGCAACTCCCCTCTATAGTTTAAAAATTATATCAGGCACCGGAGTGAGGAGTTATATTGTGGGAGAAGTTAAAAATCCAATCAACGGGCTTGGACTCTCTTTACCAACCTTCGTTCTTACTTCCGAAGACAAGAAGTCGTTTGTGACCATTAATAAAGATGAGCTCAAAGTTTTTAAATACTAGTTTTCACCATCTGAACAAAAGCAGAGATTGATTTTTCAGAATGCCCAAAAAAGAGCATCGGATCAATAATTTCAAGTTCAATGAGTTTCGCACCATGATCTGTCTCAACTAAATCAACCCGTGCAAACTGAAGTGGAGTCTCAACAAGCTTAATAACATCTTCGGCGGTTTTAATCAGCTCCGGAGATGGATCAATAGTTAGATTTTTTCCTCCATATTCCAGATGAACTCTAAACTCATCAGGAGCAGGACTTTTTCTAAGAGCATGAGTAAATTGCCCATCGATAAAGATGAGTGAAATCTCTCCGTGAATTTTGATCTCTGGCACATAGGCCTGGATAAGAACATCGCGCTCGCTTGAAATACTTTGAATAAGAGATTTAATTTTTTCTGTCTCAGTCGCATCAACAAGATAAGTTTCGTGTCCACTAAGTGAGACCGCGGGCTTGATCACTAGTTTCGGAGCATTCACACGAATATCTTTTATGTGCTCTCCTTTCAATACAACTTGAGTTTCAGGAACCGGAGCTCCCTTCTTCTGCAGCTCCAAAAGATATTTTTTATCTAAGTTCCATCTTGAAACCGGGATGGGATTAATGAATGGCTTCTTTATTTTTTCAAGGTCACTCAACCACGCCTTAAATTCCTCAAACTTCCGGTGGTAGTTCCAGCACGAGCGAAAAACATAACCATCAAACTCTTCTTTTTTATCTTCGTCCCAAACTAAAGGTGAAACGATGTAACCCACAGCCCTCAAAGGGCCAATCAGCAATTGATCGTCAGGAATTAAATGTGGATCTTCACTTGAGGTTATAAAGGCGATTTTCTTCATAAAAGATTTTATCCCGAAGTCTCCCTAGGACAATAAAAAAAAGGGACCCAAAAGGTCCCTTTTCTATTTCAACAATCTCGTAATGAGAATTATTTGATTTCTTTGTGAAGCGTATGCTTACGCATATTCGGATTATATTTCATTTTTTCCAAACGCTCTGGAGTCGTCTTCTTGTTCTTTGTCGTTGTGTATCGAGAAGGAGTTCCGCCTTCTTTTCTTGATTCAGTACACTCTAATGTAACGATAACTCGGGGTCCCTTTGCCATAACATCCTCTCATTGATAATTCATTTACTTAAAAGTCATAGGACTATAGACTGACCATAACCTACTGACAACTAATAAGTTGATGGAGAGAGTCGGATGCAATACGTTAATATCGAAAATTGGACTTTCTGCCGGTATAAATCTGGGGATTTTCTGGCGATGATCAGCTTTGGCGCTGATCCGGATACAATTGAAGAGGGTCGACTGGATTATTTCGTGACGGTTTTGCAGAATGAAGAGCGGGAAGTTTTCCAAAAACCATTCACCGCCCTGTCTGACGCCTGCATGTTTTTAAATGAAAAATATGGCGATTGGGGATTTGAAGATCAGACGGCGACGAAGTCTGGGTGTTCGACTTGTGCTGCTCACTAAGGGGCACAACTACTTATGAGGTGAGAATCTAAAACACCTTTTATGTGCCCAAGTTTTTGATCTAATTTACAATAAAATTTAAAAAGCTTTGCTCTAATTTTTCTATCCCTATAAACGGCACGACTTCCAACAGTCATTCCCTCTTGAGAAATAATCTGTGAAGAGGCCAAGGCTATCATCGCTTGATCTAAGCTTAAAAAAACTGGCACAACCAAACCACGTTGTTGACCCTTTACATGTAGACCATCTAGCCAACCTCGACCTGGCTGGTAGAGCGAATACTGAGTCCCCAGAGATTCGGCCAATTGAAATATTTTGGCAAAGACATCAGGCTGAAAGGGAGCAACTAAAAATGCCGCGTGAGGAGTAAAGACCTCATCCCAATGCAAGCGAAAAAAATCATTTCGAAAATCTTCATTACGCGTACTCACAAGCTCTGGGCTCCCGGACTTACCATTATACTCAGTAGGTGACACTTGACTGGCAGAAAAAGCCGCAGGAACCGGATAGGCCAATCGGTTCCCTTCATTCAAAATGAGTTGAGTATAACTTGAAAAGCTTTCTTTTAATCTTGAAGAATAACGTTCTTCGTTAATGAGTAATCTTGGTAATAGAAGCTGAAAGGCCCCTCCATCCCAAAGTCTCAAAATTGATCCATTCATTTCCATCGAAAGTGAGCCCACTGCCTTATCTATGAAGCGTGGATCACTAAACAGACCAATCGCGTGCCCAATACCATAGAGAGAGCGTCCCTCAGATCCAAGATAATCATAGTTCCATTTTTCGAGAGTCCAGATTCCATTTTGATAACTTGCCCCACCGGCGACGAGACCACTTTCAACGTGGTAAAAAAGAGAGAAATTCATTCGCGTAAATAGTTCCTGGGCGATTCTTTTTTCAAATGAAGGAGCATAGATCTTTGCTATTACCCAAAGAGAGAAGGCCAGATGAAGATTATCAATCGATGAAAGATAATGACTCATGACAATTTTTCCATCACTGGAATATCTAACAAAAAAGAGACCACTGGGATGATGATATGAAAGGGCATGCAAAGTTAGCAAAATTTTTTTTACATTTTTAATCGCCTTAGCCCGCAAGTCAGGATGCTTCTGGGCCTCCAATTGAACAAGGATATCCAGGCCAATATTACTGGGAGAGGTTGGATCATTGATGGGAATTAAGTCGACATTCATACTGTCTCTTACTAACCCAGTTGATATGTTCCTCATTATCTCGAGACTCTGATAAGTATCACTAAAATATTTCTCAAAGACTGATGATGCACTAAGGGCAAATGAAAAAAATGATACGAAGATTATAAGAGCGAACTTATTCATCTAGGCCCTTGAGGATAAAGACTTCTGAACCATAACCCACAAGCTCAAAAGGGATTCCTTCATTTTTAATTTTCTCAACTTCAAGCGAGATCATTTTCCCATTCAAAAGTTCCGAGATATAAACTTTTCGATGCTTTGAAAATTGATTATCTAAAAGCTCTTGAGAAATTATGATCTGATCCTTCATCCCCTCTGCTCTGCCATTTTTGACAGTTATCCATAGCAGACCTTTTTCCTTTGATTGAATCCGGGCAAAGGCAGTGGCCTGATTGGCACTTTTAAGTTTGACCGCAACAGAGATTTTTTCACTTTCTAATATCGTCTTTAAAAAGTTCACTCGGTTTTGATTGTCGCTGATGAGACCATACCAATCTGAATTGTAGATATCGTAAAAGTTAACTCCAATCTGAATCAAGCTCCCAGTACCAACAGAACATTTAAAACCAACAGTCTTTTCTTCATGCCAAAGAATAGAGCGACAATTCGTTTTCAAATTTTGATAGAAAGAAAGTGGAGAAGAAGCAGCATCGAAGTCCTGTCTCTCTACTGAATGTACCTTAATGGACTGATCCCTTTTAATTCTCTCAGCTGAAAAGCCGATATTTAAATGCTGTGCTAGTGAATTTCCTAAAGTTGCCACGACTGTTCCACCATTTTGCATGAAGGTGGAATAGAACGAAGCCAGTTTAGGATCAATGGATCCAGAATCTTGATGGAAAATGATTTTTACTTTTTTGAGCAGACTTGTATCATTAAGACCCCAATGATGAATGTCCGCTGAAATGCCCGCCTGTGCTAGGTAACCTAAAAGTCCACCTGCCCATTCCGCATTCATGAGCATAGAATCGATACCCGGAACAGAAGACGGCGCATGATCCGAAACACTTTTCATCATAACAACTGGATCAGTCACTCTCACAGCCTTAGAGAGAAAGTTTTGATAAGGTACAATCACTTTTTGACCAAAATCTCGAACTAAAGCAAAATGTTGTTTAGGGCGAGCTTCGTGATCGAGAGGAGCATCAAAGAAGAGAAGATCTGAACTCGCTTCAGGGTCATTCATCAAACGATAGACATCCATCCCGAAAATGACTTTATGATCAACTTCTTCTTGAAGTTTTTTCCAAAAAGTAGAGGGAAGTGAATTCCCTGCAGAGGCCGTATACTCAGGCAATGTTCGTAGTTGATCATAAAGAGGTTTAATCTGATCCCGGGCCCATCCCGCTTGCCAGTTATCCCCTTCAGAAAAATAATAAATAAAAAGGGCCTTCAATCCATGTCCTAAAGCACTCAAGTAGGTTTGCTGTCTAGATGCAGATGAAACTGGAGTATTTCTCCACCAGCCGCCCTGAATCTCTGGGCCCAAAAGCCATTCCTGTGGACTTCCTAGGTATGCGTCAGACGCCTTATCCATCGCGAGAACATCATGGTCAGCTTTAAAAGGAAGGTTCATCAAGGGAGAAGATGGCAATTCGTAGGTCTTGGGATAAAGATTCATCGTCATCATGCCGGTCTTACCGGAGGAATTTTTCTGTTCAAAATTAGGCAGGAGACCGTTCTTCATCGCATTGTAACTTTCGGCCATAGTGAAAATGACATGCGGTTCGGTCACTCCAATGTCTTCCCACATCTTTCGAAGTTTCTGCAGGTAAGTGTAGATACTATAATCCTGGAACTGATACCAAGAGCGATCTTCGGCGATATTGAGTCCAGGAATCATCGGTGGGATCACTTGGTCCCAAGATGTCCAACTCGTCTGCAGATCAGAATTTAAATCTTCAATAAAAATGAATTTTGATCGTAAGAAATCTTGGTATCTCTCGACCGCATTAGGCCCGTAGTCGTGGTTGAAGATGGATTGCCACATAAAATTGGTTTCATTATCAAGTTGCAAGAAAAGGATCGGACCATTTTCACCAACGTTATCTTTTAAAACTTCCGTATAAACTTTTTCAAACCATAATCTAGTGTATCGTAAAAAATCTGCATTATGATAATCGTATAATTTAGTTCTGAGACCACTTGAATTCTTCATGTGAGAGTCGGGATACTTTTGATGGAACCATAAAGGAATGGCGCCAAAGCCTAGAAAGCCCCATTCAGCATTGATATAAGGACCTGGTCTCGCCATAATCCGGTGAATGCCGTGTTCTTTGATAAGTCGCATGAAGGTTAAAACATCTCGAGAAGGATAATCAGGTAGACCATCTTTATCCTCGTCTACTGTCCCATCGAAATCAAAATGACCTTCCTTGTATTCATGAAAGTCCCAAGGAATATAAAAGCTCACACTATTCATCCCTGCTTCAACTGCATGATCTAAGGCCCGATTCCAAATTTCTAAAACTTTTTCTCGTGGAATATTTTTACCTTGTCCTCCTCTTAATCTGAAATACTGAATTTCTGCACCAAAGAGTTGGGGCTGTTCAACGCCATTGACGTGCAGTTGATTTTTAATAACCTCGACTTGGTTGGCACTAAGAGCGGAATTTACAAACGCAAGAATGAATATAAAAAATAATATTTTCAACTTTCACTTCCTCTTCAATTGATGAGTGACTATTGCATATTATTAAACCTCTTCAAAGAGAAGAAAAGACTAAGTCCTACCTAGAGATAAACACTGAAATTACATATGGTTAGATTTATTTTTAATAGAAAACTCTTGTGCATGCCCTCAATACTGGCTTTCTTCAAATTGAAGCTGAAAAATAAGATGTTTTTTATCATTATTTAAAGAAATTCAAGTTAGTCATTGAATGACTAGAAAATAAGCTGCGACTCACTTTCAATCGTAGAAAAATTTGGAAATATTCTCTCAAGTTCTTGACGATCAAAAAAAGCCATCATGTTCTCTTTATCAAAAAATCCAGAATAAGGGGCCAAGAGCTCCCCTTTTCGTATGTTCAATACTCCCAACTTTGTTTCCAATTCAAATAGTGGAGTTTCCCCCCAAAGCCATTCTCGACTTGTGAGATGTTTAAAACTCTCTTGCAGCAGGGGCTGAGATAAAAGACTACTATCAATTAGCTGAGGAGAGGTTCCGATCTCATGAGCGATAAGCTCAATGACATCTTCAATTTCTATCCCAGGATGCTTCTCGTTTAACGTCACAACCTTCGATCTTACTGAAGCAATGCTCTTTGATTCTTTAACCTGCATCGTATGCTTAAGGCTCTCTTCTAGTTTTTCAAGATCGGAACTCACAAGAAAAGTGCCATGATGAAACGAGCCAGATTTAGTTTGCTTAAAAGCCGAGCCTGAAACCTTTCGCCATTCTCCGTCTTTATTTTGCAACCACAAATCATGACGTTCAGAAATTTGTAGTTCTATCCCGGCCTTCCTAAATGCTCGCTGAATGAGTTCACAATGCCGTCTGCGATCAATCGAGGCTTCAGGAAGGATGAATGAAAAATTTAAATTTCCTTCATCGTGAAAGACACATCCGCCCCCGCTTTGTCGCCTCACCATCCAGATATCATTTTGAGTGAGATACGGGAGATGACATTCTTTCCAAGGATTTTGAAAACGTCCCATAACGATGCAAGGTCGGTTAACGTAGAACAAGCAGAGAGGCAGGGCGGAGCCCTCACGTAAGAAAAAATCTTCAATCGAAAGATTTAAAAAAGGATTGTTAAACGGTGAAACAAAAACATTCACCGCTTACGAGTTCACAACTTTAGGATTTTTCTTTCCAATAAAACACGGATGCCCAAAGAGACATTTCTCATTGATTGTTTTCGCGACCGATACTGGAACCATTTTTTCCCAACCAGGCTCATTGTTCACAATCATCTGAAGGACTTTTGATGAATAGATATGAAGGAGCTCACGGTTAGGGTTTTTGATGTTCTCAATCTGATTCATGTTCTTTAAATGGATATAGAGATTCTCAAAGTTCTTCGGCACTTTCAGGTTATCAAGGGATTCAAGTTGTCCTTCTTCTGATTTATATGGATAGATATAAACCTTCACCCCATCGCGGAAAAGCTGGCCCAAAGCGGACAGAATTCCTCCCTCAACGTCAGTGTATTGCTCTGTGAAAATCTGCTGGAAGTTATAGATCCCTAAGACTAGGCCCAAATTCGGAACACCCATGCGGGCAAAATAATTTGCGAGACGATAGTACTGAGGATAATTAGTGATCAGAACTTTTTGTCCTGTGGCACAGAGAAGATCCACGCGAGCGAGGAAATCTTCCTTGGTCACTTCACCGTCATCAGACTTCAAGGTATTAATCGTGATCTCGGAGATCGCAACAATTTGATCTTCTCCGTGCTTTATGGCCTGAGCAAAATCATGGAGGCCACTTTTGATCATGTCCACACTCACAAGCGTCGGCGGACGATAGGAACCACGCACAACCAGGACATCTTTTTTGTAAAGGTGGTCAGAGGGCAAAACGACGTCCCCAAGTTCATCAAACATAATCGCGTGAGTAAAACTCTCCTCGAGAAGTTGAAGATTCAAGAGACGGTTATCAGCACCCGGGAATACTTTTCCGCTGAAGCGAATGAAATTGATTTCAAGACGAGAATTATCTAAGTGATCCATCAAAGATCGGATGAAGGCCTTTGGGTCTTGGTACAGAAAAAGACAAGCATAGAGAAGATTACATCCGATGATCCCGAGAGCATCTTGTTGTAAAAGGTTCTGGGTATCCAGCATTCTCACGTGAACGAGAACCTCACTAACTTCTCCTCCAGGAGTGTCCTGAAAGCGAACCCCCATCCAACCATGGGCCTCGTTTGTTTTCTTGAAATTAAGAGCGGCCACAGTGTCTGCGAAGGCAAAAAACTGATGGTCTTTCCCACGCGTATCACCAAGTCGCTCGTTAAGAAGTTCATACTCGCGATCGAGCATTTTCTTTAAACGTGATTCACAAACATAGCGGCCCGAAGGCTCCTTACCGTAAATATGATCAGAGAAGGTCATGTCGTAAGCTGAGATGGTTTTGGCAATCGAGCCTGAAGATCCACCGGCCTGGAAAAAATGCCGGGCGACTTCCTGGCCTGCGCCGATTTCAGCGAAAGTCCCATAGAAGCGTTTACCGAGATTAATCTTGAGAGCTTTTTGCCGGAGGGAGAGAGCTTGGTCCATGAAGGCCTCTACTTTTAAGAACTTGAATTTGCTGATTTCACTCTCGAGTTTAACATTTATTCGACAACTTCACCAAAAAAAACCAACCAGTTTACGGGCCGTGGCATAATTATTTTGGAGATAAAGTCGATACGTCTCATGAGTCATCATTCCGGAGAACACTATGGAAAACGTCCTTCTGCCAGCAGCCCTTGCCCTCCTCACCCTCGCGGCCATTGCCTTAAAGGCAAATTCACGAAAAGCGGTCAAGGTTCCAGTTAAAAAAAATCGCCCATAAGCTCAGGAGAGATACTTTGAGATGACCTCAAAAGTATCTCGCGACGGTTTCGATTCCATCACGGACTTAAGCGCCCTCTTCATTTCAGACTGTCTATTCTGATCGACCTTTCCAATCAACGAAAAAGCACTCGATGCCCTTGAAGCAACTTGAGGATTAAAGCCATCGATCATTTTAATTCGTTCACTTAAAAAACGGTACCCGGAACCATCTTCAGCATGGAAAGAGGTGAGGTTATTTTTCGCAAACTGCAAATAAAGTGACCGAAGATAGTTAGGAACTTGATTCAAGAAAAGAGGATCTTTCTCGAGGATTTCGAGCCGCCTTAGGCACTCACCTCGTGGGGTATAACTTGCGAGCACACCAAACCATTTTAGCATCACCAAAGAATCATGCTTCCACTTTTGATAGAATTTCTGGATCGAAGGATGTTCCAAAGGAACACCCATTCCTACAAATTCTGCCAGAGCGTGGATCTCTTCGGTCATGTTTGTTGCAAAATCAAGGTGACGATTTAAAATACCTGAAGCCTCAGATTTTTGGGAGGCCACAACATATGAGAGGCACTGGTTCTTCAGCGAACGTTCCCCAAAGGCCTGAGGAGTAAGCTCAAAGCGCGTTGCTTTTGAAAGTTTCTCGTGTTCTGAAGCAAACCAACTGAAGAAAACAGTTCCTAATTTTTTCATGAAATTGTTATGAACAAGATGAATCGCCTCAAAATCCGGAGGTTGAATTTCTTGAGAAAGAGAGTTTTCTGAAGGAAGTTCAAGCAGGTACGACTTAAACGACAGATCAATCGTGGTGTCTTTTAATAGTAGCTCAAAAGAATCTTTAAACTCGGGAAGAAGTTCAGGATTTAAATTTCCTGATTTTTTATAATCTGCATACTCATCTTTTAAAAGTGAGTTATAAACTTTCTGGGTCGCCTCATAACGACAATAAGAATCATCATCATGTCCCATGAGATAGATCAGATCAGAAAACTCATAGGGATACTCAACGATCACTGGTGCGGTGAACCCACGGTTAAGAGACGGGATGGGTCTTACATCAAAGGGCATAGTGAATGTTTCTTTGAGCGACTTCAACTCAAAGGTCTTTTCCGGAAGAGTCTTTCCGTCCTTTGAAAAAAGCGCGATCTTGATGGGCATGTGAAGCACGTCACTTGCTGAAGCTTTAAGAGACTGGGGGTAAATTTGTTCAACTTCAAGGGAGAATATTTTCCCATCAAAGTGCGGCGTCACCTTAAGCGTCGGAGTTCCAGGTCTTGAATACCAATTTTTAAATTGTGTGAGATCTCTTCCAGAGGCAACTTCCATGGCATGAACAAAGTCTTCAGTAGTGGCGGCAGTACCATCATAAAGCTCAAAATACTTATCCATCCCCTTTCGAAATTTTTCTTTTCCGATGAGGGTCTGGATCATGCGGATCACTTCTGATCCTTTCTCATAAACAGTTCTAGTGTAGAAATTGTTGATCTCGATGTAGCTTGAAGGCCGAATGGGATGGGCCATTGGGCCTGCGTCCTCAGCAAACTGAGACTCTTTTAAGAGCCTAACATCTTCAAGACGCTTAACCGCGCGCGAGAGCATATCAGAGGAAAATTCCTGATCACGGAAAACCGTTAGCCCCTCTTTCAAGGTCAGCTGAAACCAGTCCCGGCAGGTAACCCTATTACCGGTCCAGTTGTGAAAGTACTCGTGGCCAATGACTCCCTGAATATTCTGGAAGTCGTGATCGGTGGCAGATTTCTCGTCGGCGAGAGTATAGGTCGAATTGAAAATATTGAGACCCTTATTTTCCATCGCTCCCATGTTGAAAGAGTCCACGGCGACGATCATGTAGATATCAAGATCGTACTCAAGCCCAAAGGTATCCTCATCCCACTTCATCGCCATCTTCAAAGACTCCATTGCATGTGGGGTCTTGGCGAGATTTCCTTTATCGACATAGATCTCGAGCGCAACCTTGCGTCCTCGCATCGTCGTGAATGAATCTCTGACGACGTCGAAGTCACCGGCGACCATGGCAAAAAGATAGCTTGGTTTTTTAAAGGGGTCTTCCCACTCCACCCAGTGCCTGCCATAGGCGAGATCTCCGGAACCGACATGGTTTCCATTGGAGAGAAGAAAGGGATAAGTTTGTTTATCGGCGATCATCTTGGTGCGGTAGCGGGCCATGACATCCGGGCGATCGATGAAATAAGTAATCTTTCGAAAGCCCTCCGGTTCGCACTGGGTACAAAGCTGAGCTCCGGACTGATAAAAACCTTCCAAGGCCTTGTTCGTTGCCGGATTAATTTTAGAAACCGTTTCGATGATAAAAGAGCTCTCCTCGATATTGAAAACTCTTAGTTCTTCATTTGAAACTTGAAAACGATCACTCGAGAGAATCTCTCCGTCTAACTTTATTTCTAGGAGTTCTTGCCCCTCACCTTTAAGTTCTAGATTGAGTTTTTCAAGTCGGTGGGCAGCACCTTTGTGCATCTTGAGCTGCGACCTCACAATGGTGAAGTCTTCAAAAATGTCTACCTCAAGAGAAACCTCATCGATCAAAAAAGGAGAAGGTTTATAATCTTTCAGATAAATTGTTTTAGGTTCCATCTTCACTCTCCATGATCACTTCATAACCGGAATAACTTCTAACGTTCAAAACTCCTGAATCAAAAATCAGGTACTGCCCCTTGATGCCAAGGAGTCGTCCTTTCACGAGCGGAGTTTTATCCAAATTATATGAGCTAATTTTCTCTAAATATTTTTCTACCGGATACTCAAACTTCCAAACAGGACTATCGATCGGGGTGACATCAAAGGCTTTCAACTCTTCACTCAATAGCCCAAGAAGTTTGTCTCTCCATAAGATCAGATCAATAGGCTCCGGATTTCCCTTGAGCATTTTTCTCCAATCTGTTTTATCTGCGATGTGTTTTTTAAAAAGCATTTCAACTTGCCCAGAGGTAAGACGATTTTTCACAGTTAAAATGGGAAGTGCTTCGGTCGCACCTTGATCAATCCATCTGGTAGGAACTTGAGTCACCCGCGTGATGCCAACTTTTAGTCCGGAAGAGTTTGCGAGGTAGACCACATGATCTTTCAAACAATTTTCTTCTCCCCACTTTGGTTCTCTGCAAGTGCCTTTGTCGTAATGGCAAGTTTCAGGTTTCAAGATGCAAAGATCGCAGCTTGCGAGCTTCATCATGCACGAATAACAATATCCCTGAGAAAAAGATTTCTTCGTTTTCTTATGGCAGTTCTGACAGATGATATTGCCAGTAAAGGTTAAGGAAATTAATCTGCCAACCAGCGCAGTGATGTCAGTCTGCACCATGCCGTGCGTTAACTTGTAGTTTACAGGGGTGTTTTGCTTGGTTTCCATCTTGGAAAGAGTGCCTGTGATCTTCATGGCAAAAATTATCTAACAAATTGATGCATAAGTCTTAGAAAAATCTTGCCTACGTTGCTAATGTCGCCGAAAACACCAATACTATTTTTTGAATGCCCGTCATTCAGTATTAACAAAGGAATTTGAAATGAAATCATGGATCCTCACGGTCAAAGCAGCAGTACTCTGCTCAGCTCTGGTCTTCGCATCAAGTTGTGGTCAATCAGGTTTGCCTCAGCTCAACGGTATTAAAGGCCCGATCATTAATATGCTTAACGGCCAAGTGATCGTAACAATCAACATGTTGAACCTCAACATTGATGCAGGAATCAAAGCTCCGATTCCTGATACTCGCAACTCGTTTGCTGAACTTGCTCCAAACGTTCTTGACGGCGGTATGAGCTTCTCTATGTATCTTGATGTTGAAGATCTTAAATCAATTAACGTTGGTGTTGGTGATGGAAACACTCTTCCAGACGGTCGCCCTCTTCCAGGGATCCCAGGCGGAACTCTTCAGACTTCACTTCGTGTTGATACAAAAATTGGTAAGCAAGATATATCTTGGTACTTCCACAAAGACCTTTTCGGTGTTTGGCTTCCATTCGGATTTGAAACTGCTCAAATCTCTGGTTACTGGAATATCATGATCAACAACAAAAACCTTGGATTCCTCGGTGTTGTTGGGAATGAAACAGCTACTGGCAAAAAAGCCGGCGGTGTAGTTCTTCTTCGCCTTGCGAACCTTGGAACTCGTGACTTCAAAAAGCTCTACAACCTAAGTAAGCGTAATCCACATATCATGTACTAAGATATGTTTTAAGGGGCCCGAGAGGGCCCTTTTTTTTGGCTTAAAATGCTGTAAATTTTACTAAATTGCCTCCTTTTACTGCTTCTAAATGCCCTTCCTATTATGATTTCAAGATGAATCTAAAAAAGTCTCAGGGCATGATCCTCATCGCCCTTTTAATTATCTGCTCTTGCGGAAAAGATCCTGATCAGGACACTGATCAAAATAAATTAAGTTCATACAACAAGAGTTCGTCACAAATAAGTGTCGAATCTTGGAAGGCCATTACAAAGGCCCTTGATAAAAATAACCTCACGATTCTCAAGGGTGTATTTAAAACCGATCCCTTCATCGATCCTAACCTCCTGCTCGGTACCGGAGAAACCATTCTCACGACAGCGATCAAGAAAGACTTTCGTCCCATCCGTGATTTTATCCTTGAGAAAGGGGCCAGTCCTGAACGCACCAATACCAATAAAGAAACCCCTATGATCGTGGCCGCTGCCAACATCCGTGCGGATTCTGTGAATGCTCTTTTGGACAGAAATGTAGATTTAAATAAAAAAGATTCGACAGGTTCAACGGCCCTTCACCGCGCTCTTGAGCTTTTGGGTGATCCAAAAGTCACCATCGCCAATAGAAAAAATATCGAGGAAGTCGCCGTTCTTTTAGTCAAGGCCGGAGCAAGCATCGAGGTCACTAACGGTGATGGACAAAATGCTTACAGGCTCTCCGTCATGAACCACTCTCCTACTTTAAGTGATATCATCCGCAAAATTCTAGACCGAGAGTACGCAAGCCCAACCGTTGAAAAGTTTAAATATTTACTTAAAGTCGGCAACGTTGAAAAAATGAATTTCATGCTCACGGCCTTGGGAAGTCTTCCGCCGGAGTACGATGCCGTCAATCCGCTCGTGATGGCCCAAGATTTTCCAGATGATCTGATTGCGCTTCAGATGGAACAGTTACTTTTGAATTACAAAGCGAGTGTGAATGGGCCAGACAACGCAGAGACGACGCCATTAATTAAGGCCGTGCAGATTAATAGCAAGGCGTTCGTACAAGTCTTTATTGAGGCTTTGGCCGATCCTAATAAAAAAGATAAAGAGAACAAGAGTGCCCTCTATCATGCTATCGAAAATGCAAATTCAGATCTTGTGAAAATTCTTGTGAATGCAGGCGCCGAGAAGAAGTATCCCATCAGTGGAGCGAGATTTTCTTTTAATGCTTGTAACCTGTCTCATCAGCAAATTTATAATGCCCCTGATGAAAAGTTGGTTCGTTTAGAAGAAATCCGTAAAATCCTAAACTGTGGTGGTCGCCCCTGGTGGTCGCCTCTCTAATTTAAAAAGTGGAATTAAAAGAAGCATGCCCGGCAGAGCTGCGAGTGTGCAGACGATGAAGAACATCTCCCATCCCAAGATAGCTGCAAAGTAACCCGTTGGGGCCGGAAGGATCACGCGCGTGATACCCATCACACTTGAGAGAAGTGCATACTGAGTGGCGGTGAAGCGCTTGTCTGTGAGACTCGCCATGTAAGCACCATAGGCGGACATTCCCATTCCAGCAGTGAGATTCTCAAAAGTAATCACTGAGGCCAGAGAAGCAAATCCAACGGGCAGGCGAACCAGCAAAGCAAAACCTAGAGTCGACACGGCCTGTAGAACACCGAAAATGACGAGAGACTGCTTCATGCTCATGCGAATCATGAGGACCCCACCAATGAGACCTCCAAGAATGGTCGCTATCAGACCAAAGGTCTTGGCAATCGTCCCTACATCAACGGTTGTGTAGCCCAATTTGAGAATGAAAGGAGTCGTCAAGTTGCTGGCCATGAGGTCTCCCACTTTATACAAAAGAATAAAGAGGATAATGGTCATGGATCCTGGTCTTGAAAAAAATTCTTTCAGAGGACCGACGATAGCGTCCATCGTCGTTTTTGGAACATGAACGGAAGGATTTTCTTTCGGAGAAATAATCGTAAAAAGAATCGCAGGCGCCATGAAGGCCGACATCCACATGTAGACCTGACTCCAAGGAACTGATCCCGCCAAGATGAGAGCGAAAGCTCCTGCTACGAGCATGCCTAAGCGGTAACCAGTCACGTAGACAGAATTTCCTAATCCAAGTTCTTCATCAGGAAGAAGTTCCCTTCGGTAAGCGTCGAGAGAGATATCTTGAGAGGCCGAAAAGAAAGCAATCAAGAAAGAAATCATCGCCACTTCTGCAAGGTGATCTTTAGGATTCACCATAGATAAAGAGAAGATTGTGATCACAAGGAGGATTTGGAAGAAAATCATCCATCCCTTACGACGACCAAGAAGAGGAATCTTAAAACGATCTAAGAAGGGGGCCCAGAGAAATTTTACTGTGTAAGGGAGACCAATGAGCGAAGCGGCACCAATCGAGGTCAGATCTACCCCAGATTGAGTCAGCCAGGCCTGAAGAGTTGAACCAATAAGAAGCAGCGGAAGACCGGCCCCATACCCTAACAAAAGAAGGCAGAACATTCGGTAGCTAAAAATTTTCCGAAGAGTCGGGTTCATGGGATCCCTTAAAGAAATGTTGATTCGTTGTAGTGGAAAGCATTTTTGCCCACGTTCACATCAACTTTTTTCGCCTTCACTTTTCCCTTTCGGAAAGAAATGGTCTTTACGACCTCTCCCAAAGCTCGGGCCATAAGTGGAGGTACGGCATTTCCTACTTGGCGGAAGATCGCCGTTTGGGATCCATGAAAAATAAAATCATTGGGAAAACTCTGACAAGCGGCCGCTTCTCGAGGAGTCAGGTAGCGAGCTTCGACTGGATGATAGTAGCTGGTTCTTGAGGTAAGGATTGTTGGAGAGGGATCAGTCAAAGGCAATCGCTGCAAACGAGTTTGACGAAAGCGGTGCTCTCGCAATTTTTCCCAGTCCACACCAAAATGCAAACGCTTCGGGAGAAATTCTTTTTCGTCTTCTTGATAACGAATACCCTTCCCTGCTGGAATAAATTTCAAGCGTTCGCGGTCTTCTTTATTTTTTACCTGCGCCAGAGTCACATCGTGATTATAAGTCTTACCATTTTTTGCCTTCAAGTTTTTTAAGGCCTTCGCAACAGTCACCGGAGATTTTTTCACGCGCATGCCATGAGTGGGAAGCGGGAAAGCACATTCGCCGTCACGAACTCCCATAATAATAGTGCGACGACGTTTTTCCGGTACCCCATACTCTTCTGCCGACATCACACGTGCATCCATGTTGTAGCCGAGTTTTTCGAAGTGCTGAAAAATTTTATTCATGATCGCCTGATTTTTTTTGGCG